>NZ_JBQHUB010000001.1:0-322909 GCF_052065415.1 Pseudoflavonifractor sp. HCP28S3_F10
TGTCTACGCAGCCTGACGGCTGCGGCAACCTCGCTCACGGATAGATCCTGCGGCTCCATCCGTGAGCAAGGTTTTTACCACGGGGTGTCCAACTTGTTATTGCAATTTGCGCGTGAAAAATTTCCCTATATATGCTATACTGAAAAACAGATGAATTCGATTGCACCGTCTGCAAGGAGGAATTGGTTTGCAACCGCACATATGGACGCTGATTCTGTTGACGCTGGCAGCGGAGATCCCGCTCTCCGCCTGCTCCGCCGCGCTGGACGAAACCAGCCCGGAGAGCCTCAGCCGTCAGGCGGAGGAGGGAGAGCCCCGGGCCGCGAAGGTGCTCAGCAGCCTGAAGCATTATACCGCGTTCCTGCGGGGCATCGCCCTGTGGCGGATGCTCTGCCTGGGAGCGGCCGGCGCCGCCGGGTGGAGCCTGTGCCAGGTGCTCTTTCCGGCCAAGAGCCCGGTGCCGGAGTACATGGTGCTCAAATATGACGCGCTGGCTCTGGGGAAGCAGGTCCTGTTCCTGCTCGTGCTGCTGCTGTGTTTTTATGTTCTGGCCTGGCTGCTTCCCCGGCGGGTGGCCATCAACGACCCGCTGGGCGTACTGCGGACCCTGTGTCCGGTGCTGCTCCCCTTTGTCACAGTGGTGCGGCCCATCACCGGCAGCCTGGCCTGGCTGGTGCGGCAGCTGCTGCGGCTGTTCCATATCGACCCTAACGCCGAGGGCGGGGCCGTATCTGAGGAGAACATACGCCTGATGATGGATATCGGCGAGGAGCGGGGCGCCATCGACTCCACCGAGAAGGAAATGATCGAGAACGTATTTGACTTCAACGATCTTACCGCCGAGGACGTGATGATTCACCGCAAGGAGATGACCACCCTGTGGGCCGACGACCCGGAGGAGGAGATCTTCCATACCATCGAGGAGACCGGATTGTCCCGGTTCCCGGTGTGCGGGGAGGACCCGGACGACATCATCGGCGTGCTCTACAGCCGGGACTTTTTCCTCAACGCCCGGCAGGAGAACCCCCGCCCGGTGCGGGAGCTGCTGCGCAAGGCCTACTTTATCCCCGAGTCGGTGCCCGCGGGGGACCTGTTCCGGGATATGCAGAGCCGGAAGATCCACATGGCCATCGTGGTGGACGAGTACGGCGGCACCTCCGGCCTGGTGACCATGGAGGACCTGCTGGAGGAGATCGTGGGCAAGATCTATGATGAATTCGACCCCCAGGACGAGCAGGAGATCATCCGCCTGGGAGAGAACCAGTGGCGGGTGGCGGGCTCCGCCGAGCTGGAGGATCTGGCCGAGGCCCTGGACATGGAATTCCCCGAGGACGAGGAGGCCGAGACTTTGGGCGGCCTGGTGTTTGCCCAGCTCTCCGTCATCCCGGAGGACGGCAGCCGCCCCCAGGTGGAGGCCGACGGGCTGCGCATCCAGGTGGAGTCCATGGCCGACCGCCGGGTGGAGTGGGCCCTGGTATCCAAGCTGGAGAGCGAAGAAGAGGAAAAAAATTAAAACAGATCAAAACATGCACAGCCTCAGGCTGTGCATGTTTTTTATTCCAGAACAAGGCGCGGGAATAATGCCTGGGCTTGCCGGCAGCGGGGACAGCGGCCCCACACGCGTAAAAAACAGTGCAAAGCAAGGCTTTTTATGGCAGAATTGCCGGTTGACATTTGGGGAATAGCCTGTATAATATGACAACACAGATGTCTTTACACATGATACGACAGAAAATCAAACAGGAATGAGGTCCTTCCAATGGCAAACTGGAAAGCGTTTCTCGCACGGAAAAATATCGTCATCTCCGCCAGGCGCTACGGCATCGACGCCCTGGGCGCCATGGCCCAGGGACTGTTTGCGTCCCTGCTCATCGGCACCATCCTCAATACCATCGGCACCCAGTTCGGCATCGGATTTCTGACCGCCAAGATCATCACCATCAACGAGGTGGGCTATACCGTGGGCGGTTTGGCCTCCTTCATGAGCGGCGCGGCCATGGCGGTGGCCATCGGCTACGCTTTGCAGGCGCCGCCGCTGGTGCTCTTCTCCCTGGTAACGGTGGGCTACGCCTGCAACGCCCTGGGCGGAGCGGGAGGCCCCCTGGCGGTGCTCTTCGTGGCCATCCTGGCCGCCGAGTGCGGCAAGGCCGTGAGCAAGGAGACCAAGGTGGACATCCTGGTCACCCCCATCGTCACCATCCTGGTAGGCGTGGGCGCGGCCTGGGTCATCGCGCCCCCCATCGGTAAGGTGGCCAGCGCCTTTGGCCTGCTCATCATGAAGGCCACGGTGCTTCAGCCCTTCTGGATGGGCATCCTGGTGTCAGTGCTGGTGGGTATCGCCCTGACGCTCCCCATCTCCTCGGCGGCCATCTGCTCGGTGCTGGGCCTTACCGGCCTGGCCGGCGGCGCGGCGGTGGCCGGCTGCTGTGCCCAGATGGTGGACTTTGCGGTGATGTCCTTCCGGGAGAACGGCTGGGGCGGACTGGTGAGCCAGGGCCTGGGCACCTCCATGCTTCAGATGGGCAATATCGTCAAGAATCCCCGCATCTGGCTCCCCGCCATCCTCACCTCCGCCATCACCGGCCCCCTGGCCACCTGCGTGTTCGGCCTGGAGATGAACGGCGCCCCCATCAACTCGGGCATGGGCACCTGCGGCCTGTGCGGCCAGCTGGGCGTGTGGACCGGCTGGGTGGCCCCCAGCGAAAAGGCTCTGGCCAACGGCGCCGCCGCCATCCTCCCCGGCGCCATGGACTGGCTGGGCCTGATCCTCATCTCCTTTGTGCTCCCCGCCGTGATCTGCTGGCTGTTCGGCCTCTTTTTCCGAAAAATCGGCTGGATCAAAGAGGGCGATCTGACGCTGAACGGATAAGATACGATATAAAAAAGCGCCGTCCCGGCCGGGACGGCGCTTTTTCGGTCCGGTTCAGTTTTTCAGGCTCTGCATGGGGGCGGGGATGCGACCGCCCCGGGCCACAAAGGCCTGACTGGAGAAGGGATGCACCGGCATCACCGGGGCGGAGCCCAGCAGGCCGCCGAACTCCACCATGTCGCCCACCTTCTTGCCGGGGGCGGGGATGAGGCGGACGGCGGTGGTCTTGGAGTTGACCATGCCGATGGCGGCCTCGTCGGCGATGATGGCGGAGAGGGTGTCGGCGCTGGTGTCGCCGGGGACGGCGATCATGTCCAGGCCCACCGAGCACACGCAGGTCATGGCCTCCAGCTTGTCCAGGGTGAGGGCGCCGCTTTGGGCTGCGGCGATCATGCCCTCGTCCTCGCTGACGGGGATAAAGGCGCCGGACAGGCCGCCCACGTGGGAGGAGGCCATAACGCCGCCCTTCTTCACCGCGTCGTTAAGGAGGGCCAGCGCGGCGGTGGTGCCGTGGGTGCCGCAGACCTCCAGGCCCATCTCCTCCAGGATACGGGCCACGCTGTCCCCGATGGCGGGGGTGGGGGCCAGGGACAGGTCCACGATGCCGAAGGGCACGCCCAGGCGGCGGCTGGCCTCCTGGGCTACCAGCTGGCCCATGCGGGTGATGCGGAAGGCGGTCTTTTTCACGGTCTCGGCCACCTGGTCGAAGGGCATGCCCTTGACGGCCTGGAGGGCGTGGTGCACCACACCGGGACCGGAGACGCCCACGTTGATGACGCAGTCCCCCTCGCCCACGCCGTGGAAGGCGCCGGCCATGAAGGGATTGTCCTCCACCGCGTTGCAGAACACCACCAGCTTGGCGCAGCCGAAGCCGCCCCGGTCGGCGGTGAGCTGGGCGCACTCCTTGATGGTCCGGCCCATGGCGGCTACCGCGTCCATGTTGATGCCGGCCTTGGTGGAGCCCACGTTCACCGAGGAGCACACATAATCGGTGCGGGCCAGGGCCTCGGGGATGGACTGGATGAGCTTGCGGTCGGCGGGGGTGAGACCCTTCTGCACCAGGGCGGAGAAGCCGCCGATGAAGTCCACGCCGGCAGTCCTGGCGGCGTCGTCCATGGCGGTGGCGAAGGGCACATAGTCCCGGGCGTCGCTGGCCCCGGCCACCAGGGCCATGGGGGTCACCGAGATGCGCTTGTTGACGATGGGGATGCCGTACTCCCGCTCAATATCCTCGCCGGTGGCCACCAGGCGGTCGGCGCAGCGGGTGATCTTATCATAAATTTTCCGGCAGGCGCGCTTGGGGTCGGAATCGGCGCAGTCCAGCAGGGAGATGCCCATGGTGATGGTACGGATATCCAGGTGCTGCTGGTCGATCATATGGATGGTGTCCAGGATCTCGTTGGTGTTGATCATGGGACTCAACTCCTTTCGGTATCATCAGGGTGCGGAAAGGCTCAGATGCGGTGCATGGCGTTGAAGATGTCCTCACGCTGGATGTGGATGGAAAGCCCCCGGTCCCGGCCGGCGCCCTCCACCAGGGCCACCAGCTCGGCAAAGGGCAGCTCCACTTTGGCGCAGTCCACCAGCATGACCATGGTGAAATACTCCCGCATGATGGTCTGGCTGATGTCCAGCACGCTGACCTGGTGCTCGGCCAGCAGCGCGGAGATAAAACTGAGGATACCCACGTCGTCCTTTCCCAGTACGGTAACGATAGCGCGCATTTGAGATTCCTCCTTGTAATTGATAGTCCTGTTGATATCAGAATGTTATTGCAGTTCGTCCAGCGAGAGGCCAAAGCCGGGCAGGAAGTGCTCCATGAAGTAGTCCACCTCAGGCAGACCGCAGGCCTTGACCGCTTCCAGAGTCTGCCCGGCGGCCCGGCGGAACTCGTTGTTGCCTGCCTTGAGTTCCTCCACGCATTTGATGTGGGCCGACAGCTTGTCGGCGGCCTTGACCAGCCGGCGCAGCTCGGGGTCGTAATCCTCGTGCAGCCAGGGGGCGTAGGCGGGGCGCATGGCCTCGGGCAGCATGGAGAGCAATTTGTCGGCGGAGAAGGACTCCACCTGCTGATAGGCCTCCCGGATGGCGGGGTTATAGTATTTCACCGGGGTGGGCAGGTCGCCGGTGAGGATCTCGGGCGCGTCGTGGAACAGGGCGGCCGCTGCGGCGGCCTCCGGGTCGGCCTCTCCGCCCAGCACGTCCCGGCGGATGACAGCCAGGGCGTGGGCCAGCACCGCCACCATGTGGGAGTGCTCCTGAATATTTTCCTGGAAGGTATTGCGCATCAATCCCCAGCGGTTGATGTAGCGCATACGGGAGAGATAGGCGAAAAAGTGTTCTGCCATGGCGGTCTCCTTACATCTGCACACAATTGGCGAGAGTTATTTTATCACATGCAATAGTGCTTGTAAACTGATATATCTTCAAAAATGAGAATAAAGAGAGAAAAAACGGTGCGCAGCGGGAAATCCGCGCGCACCGCTCAGGTGTCCGTGTATCAAATACACTTCTCAGACAGTCAATCCCTCCAGCTCCGCCTGGAAGGCGGCGGACTGGCTGTCGCTGCCGTGAAACTCCACGGTCATGGGCTTGTCCCGGTCCAGGGAGAAAAGACCCATAATGGACTTGGCGTTGACCACATACCGGCCGGAAGAGACGTCGATGTCGCACTCGTGCTGGTTGGCAGTATTGCAGAAACGCTTCACATCGTCCATGGAGGAGAGCATAATGGAAAATTGGCTCATAGCAGTTACCTCTCTTGATATCAGAGCGGCGGTCCTTCCTTTGACAGAGGGCGGCCTATGCCCTATAATAATGTCTGCCGGGCCGGGGGCCCGGGTCCGCTGTGACTGCGCGGACGGACACTGTCCCATATTATATCGAGTTTCATTGTAAATTACAAGCCCCAGTCCGCCGGGCGGCGGGGCCCGGGAGAGAAGGAGCCGCCATGAAGATCGCCATCTATACACTGGGCTGCAAGGTCAATCAGTATGAGACCCAGGCCATGGAAACTGAGCTTACCGGCCGGGGGCATACCCTGGTCCCCTTTGAGGACCGGGCCGACGCCTATATCATCAATACCTGCACTGTCACCGCGGTCAGCGACAAAAAGTCCCGCCAGATGATCCGCCGGGCCCGGAAGGAGAACCCGGAGGCCCTGGTGGCGGTGTGCGGCTGCTATGCCCAGACCGATCCCGAGGCGGTGAGGGCGCTGGAGGTGGACCTGATCTCAGGCACCGCCGGGCGCATGGCTTTCCTGGACGACCTGGAGGCCCTGGCCGAGGACCGGCGGGCCGCAGCCCTGGAGCGGGAGGGCCCGCTGGTGACGGTGGACAACGCACTCCGCCGCCAGAACTTTGAGGAGCTGCCGGCCGGCGGCCTCTCCGGCCGGACCAGGGCCATGCTGAAGGTGCAGGACGGGTGCGTCAACTTCTGCACCTACTGCATCATCCCTTATGCCCGGGGGCCGCTGCGCTCCCTGCCGGCGGAGCACGCGGCGGAGCAGTGCCGCCGCCTGGCGGAGGAGGGATACCGGGAGATCGTGCTTACCGGCATCGAGATCTCCTCCTGGGGGGCGGAGCGGAAGGACGGCTCCTCCCTCATCGACCTGATCGAGGCGGTGTGCGCCGCCGCGCCGGGTCTGCGGGTGCGGCTGGGCAGCCTGGAACCCAGGACCATCACGGAGGAGTTCTGCCGACGGGCGGCCGCCCTGCCCAACCTGTGCCCCCATTTCCACCTGTCCATGCAGAGCGGGTGCGACGGGGTGCTCCGCCGGATGAACCGGAAATATGATACCACGCGGTATTATGAGAGCGTGAGATTGCTCCGGGAATACTTCGACCGGCCGGGGATCACCACCGATCTTATCGTGGGCTTCCCCGGCGAGAGCGAGGAGGAGTTCCGGGAGACCCTGGCTTTTGTGGAGAAGTGCGCTTTCTCCGCCATGCACATCTTCCCCTACTCCCGCCGCTCCGGCACCCCCGCCGCGCAGATGCCCGGACAGGTGCCCAACGCGGTGAAGGAGGAGCGGGCCCACCGGGCGGGAGAGCTGGCCCGCCGGCTGGAGGAGGCCTATCTGGAGGCGTGGGTGGGAGAGACCCTGCCGGTGCTCTTTGAGGAGGAGAAGGACGGCCTCTGGCGTGGCCACGCCCCCAATTATACGGAGGTGCTGCTGGCGGGCGAGGACCTGCACAACGTGGAAAAGCGGGTCAGGATCACGGGGCGGAAAGAGCTTTCCCTGTTGGGAGAAATATAAATGGAGCGGCGTCCGGAGCGGTATGCTCCGGACGCCGTCTGTCTGCGCGCGGGAAGGAAAGAGGAGAAAAAATAGAGGAGAAAAGATAGAGGGGGAGGGATCATTGATCGATGCGGCGCACCGCGCAGCGGTTGGAGCGGTACCCGGGGAAACCGCTGTACGGATCCAGATGCGTCTCACTGACAAGATCGTTGGCGTTGGCCTCTCTGTATCCATGATAGAAGTAGATCTCGCCGGGCTGGATCTTGGAGCTGATATGGGCCCTGACCTGGACTGAGGACACAGCGGTGGACAGCTCGATGAGATCATCCTCCGCGATCCCGAACCGGGCGGCATCTTCCGGATTCAGGTCAGCGGTGGGATCGGGGCGGAGGCTGCGGAGCCAGGGGACGTCATGGAGCCGGGAGTGGATCGCGTTGGGAAGGCGGGCGCCGGCGATCAGCTTGAGCGGATAACGCTGAGGGTCGCCCGGGGCGTCATCAAAGGGATCCCGATAGGTGGGGAGGGGATCAAGCCCGTGGGACTGGGAGAACTGGGCAACTGTCTCCGACCAGAACTCAAATTTCCCGCTGGGGGTGGGGAAACCGTTTTTCAACAATTCACCGGCCACATCGGGATGCGCGCCGGGAACTTTGATCGGCAGGGGGCTGGCTTTCATCTGGTCGATGGTGATATCCAGATCACGCAGCATGAACTGGATACCGGCCTCATATCCCTGGCGGAGCAGGTCGTCATCCAGATCCATGACGGCGGCCAGCTCGGAGAGGATCTGAACGTCATTTTTGGACTGATACAGCGGCTCGATGACCGGATTGGTGAACTGGGCAAAGCCGCCGGGATAGGCTTTGAACTCCCCGCGCTCAAAGCTGGTACAGGCGGGCAGCACGATGTCGGCGTATTTGGCGGTATCGGTCATGAACAGGTCGATGTCCACAAAAAAGTCCAGGGTCTTGAGCGCCTCGTAGAATTTCTGGGTATTGGGGAACATTTTTGCATTCATGCCGCAGGCAAAAACAGCCTTTACAGGATAGGGCGTGCCCTCGGTGATCTGTCGGAGCAGATCCATGGCCTGGAATTCGTCCACCAGAACGGACCACAGGGGGAAGCGGTCCTGACCGATGCGGGGCTGACTGCTCTTGGGCTCACGGCAGCGGTAATATTCGTGTTCATAAGTCAGATATCCGGCGCTCTGGTCATAGTAAGTGATGGTCTCAGGGAGACAGCCGCCCACCCGGTCGAAATTACCGGTGAGGGCATTGAGGCAGATCATGGCGCGGTAGTTCTGGAAGCCGTTGATCTGGTGCGCCAGAGGCGCGGAGGATTCCTGGATGCAGGCCGGACCGCTGGTGGCGTAGATACGGGTAGCCTCAAAGATATCGTCCGGATCCAGACCGGTGATCTTGCTGACGCGGTCCAGATCAAACTGGCTCACATACTCGGCGTACTGCTCAAAGCCGTGGGTATATTTGGAGATGTAATCCATGTCCGCCCAGCCGTTGTCGATGATGAGCTTGGCCATACCCAGCGCCAGAGCGCCGTCGGTCCCCGCCTTGATCTGAAGGTGCATATCGGCCAGCTTGGCGGTGGCGGGCGTTTTGCGGGGGTCAATGATGATGATCTTGCCGCCCTTGTCCTTGAACGCCTGGAGGCGGGGAAGGGCCAGATGCTTGGAGTAGTACGGATTCAGGGCCCAGCCCAGCAGGACGTTGGAATTCCCCATGTCCGGACCGGCGGCGTAGAGTCCCGCGGTAGCTTCCCACGCCATTACGGCGGACTTGTAGCAGGTGGAACACTCCGAGCCGTAATTTATGGAACCAAAGGAGTAGGCGAAGCGGTGGAGAAACTGACGGTACCACTTCGTATATCCTGAGAAGAACGCCACCGAATTGGGACCCAGCGTCTCCTTGACCGCATTGAGGCGGCGGGCGATCTCGGCATAAGCTTCATCCCAGGAGATGGGTTCAAATTTTCCTTCACCCCGCTCCCCGACCCGGCGCAGCGGAGTACGCAGACGGTCGGAGCGGTAGATATATTGACGGCTGGCGTGGCCCTTGGCACAGAGCTTTCCCTTATTGCGGGGGTGCTCCTTCGTGCCCTCCACCTTGATGACACGGCCGTCTTTCACATAGGCGTCGATCCCGCAGTGGGTACAGGGGCAGCAGATGTCACAGATGGTATGCTTTACCTCGATACCGGTCTCAGGACAGGGGATCTTTGCTTTTAAAAGGGCTTCAATCCGATCCATAAATGTGCCTCGCTTCCAAATTAGAGAGTAAACAGCTTGCCCAGTTTGGGGATCTTGACGCCCACTCTGGCATGGCGCAGAGCGCCCCAGAGCGTGACCTGGTTGCTGGTGATGACAGGCAGACCGAAATCCGTCTCAATGGTTTCGATGATATCCAGTACATTCAGGCCGGTACAGCTGATAAAAATACAGTCAGAGTGGGAGATATCCATCTCCTTGACCTTCTGGTATACAAAGCTCGGCTGGATGTCGGCGATGGACTTCTCGCTCTGGTGCATCCCCTGGATACTGGTAACGCCGATGCCATGAGATTCCAGGAAGTGTTTTTCGATGGCGTTGGTGTCGTCGGGATAGGGCGTGATGGCGGCCACCCTGTTGACGCCCAGACGCGCAAACCCCTCCATCAGGACCGTACTGGTGGTCAGGCCGGGGGCGCCGCTGGCCCGTTCGATGCGGCGGATACATTCCTGATCGAAGCCGGGGCCGCCAATGAGGCTGCCGGAGGTACAGCCGAACATCACCAGGTCGTGATGACGGGTGGAAAACACTTTGGCGCAATCCTCCAGAAGATCGGCCATCTCCATCAGGCCTTCCGGGCTGGGCATACCGCCGAACGGAACGCGGGTGGTGATCACACCGACCCCCTCGGGGACAAAACGGTGGAAGTCACGCTCCATGGAAGCGCCGGTACCGGGATTAATCAGGCCAATTTCAGCTCTCCAGGCATACATGATATAATTCCTCCTGTTAAATAAGTTTGGTTGGAAGCCCGGCGGTCAGCCGGCTTTTCTGTGCGTCAGGTCAGACGCAGGGTCTGCCCCACGCCCAAACGGCGGGCTTTCTCCACCAGATGGACGCCGACTGCGATATCCAGCGTGCCCATGCCCATATGGGAAAAGACGATCCGTTCCCGGTCATTCTCCCGGCCGGGGCATTTGCCGCAGATGATCTCGCCCAGGGACGCGTATACATCGCCGGGATCCAGCAGGTGCCCAAAATTGGGATGCTCCAGGATCTCAATGCGGTCAGAATCCCGGTTTCCCACGACCCACTTGTCGCAGTACCGGCTGATGGAGGGCTCAATGTCATTAAAGGCGAACATGGCGTCTACCAGACAGCCCTCGGGCAGCCATTCGGCCTTGATGATGGGCGTGCGGCAGGTGGTAGCTGTGAGCAGGATGTCAGACTGTTCGGCGAGCGCCTGGGGCGAGGGGGCGATCTCCAGCCGTGCCCGCAGACCGCCGGCCATCTGGCGGACACAGTCTTTCATATGGTCGGGGGTGGCGCTGTAGATGAGGATCCGCTCCAGATCAAAGTTCTCATCAAAGGACCGGATGGCGGAGCGGCCCTGCGCGCCGCAGCCGAGGATGCCCAGTGTTTTCGCGCCTTTGCGGGCCAGATATTTTGCGGCGACCACTGCATGGCCGCCTGCCGTGCGCATATTCGTGATGGAGGTGGCGTCCAGGATCGCGTAGGGCATGCCGTTGTTTTCATGACTGAGAATGAGTACATGGGCCCAGATGGTGGGGTATCCATCCGGCTGGGCGGGATAGAAATTGGTCCACTTCACTCCGGCGGTATTCAGGTTTTCCAGGCAGCCCGGCATTGCGAAGATGCAGTTTGCGCGCCCGGGCCCCACCCGCATGACCTCTTTGGACGGCACGATCATCTGACCGGAACCGTCTGCCCGAAAGGCGTCTTCAACCGCGGCCACCACATCGGGGTAGGTCAGGATGGATTCTACTTCCTGTCTGGACAGAAAAAGAATGTCAACGCTGTGCTCGCCCATATATGTTTCCTCCCTTTGAAAAGGGGCCGCCGCCGGTATGGCGGCGGCCCTACGCCTAAAAAGCTTATGCCTTGAGATACTCACCGAGGATGGAGAGGTCCTCCACATCCTCCAGACGGTTCATGATGAGGTCCACCAGCCGGTCGCACTGCTCGGGCGTAAAGATGGTGGCGGTAGCGGTGCGGAAGTTGTCGATGCACTCCTCGCGGGTATAGGGATTGCAGGGATGGCCCTTGGGGTAGTGGATGGAATCCTCATACACCGTACCGTCTTTGAGGGTGATCTTCATCTCATAAGTGGGATAACCGCCCTCACGGAACTTGTCGAACTGGGAGCTGACGCGCTCCACACGGCCCACGCCCTTAAAGCGGTTGGCCATCTCCAAAATGACGGGATCCTTGAGGTACTTTTCCTCGGCCCACTCCCAGCCCAGCTGGGGACCGCGCAGATACATAGCCAGGCAGAAGGGGATGGAGAACTGGGCGCGCACGGTAGAGGGGTAGCCCTCGGGCCAGTTTTCGCTGCGGTTGGGGATGAAGGGGGACATCTCGATGGATTCGATGTCGTCGGCCTTGATGGAATTGGCAGTGACCATTTTGTGGAGCAGGTCCATGGGAGCCTGGATCCACATGTTCACGGGCCAGTTCTTGAGGAGCATGTCCATGAGGTAGTAATGAGAGCCGAGCTCCTTATCGAACCAATTCCAGTCGCACTGATCGGATACGCCGAACCAGTAGCCGCCGTATTCCTCCAGCGCGTCCATCAGGGTGGTGATGCCCTTGTCCACGATCAGGGAGCACTCCACGCCCATTTTGGCGGTAAGGCCGTAGGTGTAATGGTAGAAATCCGTGTTGGTGGCGTTGATCTGCTCGGTAGCCACAGGGCACATGCCGGCGGCGGTACCGATGAGCTGGTTGAGCTTGTCGGCGGACAGGCCCAGCAGCTTGCCGGATACGGCGGCGGGGGCGAAGATCTGCCAGCAGTAGAGGCCCCAGCCGGCGTCAAAGCGCTCGGGCGTAGGCTGGACTGCCATGGCGATGCGCTGATAGACCTCGAATCCGCCGATGAAGGCGGTGAGATAATCCTTACCGGACTTGCCGTAAGCCTCGCTTACGGCCAGGCCCGCCGGAACAGCGCCGGAGCTGGGATGACCGGTCCAGGAGCAATCCTCCCAGTCCAGGAAATCGCTCATCATGCCGTTGGCAAAGGCGGCGCTGGAGACAGAGACCTTGGTCCCGTCGCCGAAGATGGTGGCGCCCTTTTCACTGGTACCCATCACCTTGGCCACATCAATGGCCTCACGGACGGTCTTGGCCTTGGCTGCGCCCAGGGCCACACCGACGGTGTGCAGCGTGACCATTTTGGCACGCTCGATGACCTCGGGAGGGATGTCCTCATACTTCAGATTGGCCAGATAGTCCGCCAGGATTTGTGTGTACTTCTTCATAACTGCACCTCCAAAAAAGTTTGAATTGTTAATATATACAACTTTTTAACTGAATAAGATGGAAAATTAGGTTGAAAAAACAAGAAACGATGCTATAATAGGGACATGATTTCGAAGAAAGGGGATATTTGGTGTGAGAACAGAGTATCTGGAGTATTTGCTGGAAGTGGCCCACACCAACTCGATCTCGAGGGCGGCCAAAAAACTTTTTATCGGACAGACGACCCTGAGCGCGATCATCAATTCAGTGGAAAATGAGCTGAATATAAAGATCTTCCTGCGGACGCATCGGGGCGTGAAGCTTACGGAGCGCGGAGAGCAGGTAATTGCGATCGCCGAAGATATGGTAAAAAAGAACCGTCAGCTCCATAATCTGTGTCAGGATATGGCGCTCACCCGGCGCAACATCTCACTGGTGGCATATCCGAGCGCATGCAATATTCTGGGACTGTATCTGAGTGATAAGATACAGAAGGAGACAGATGCGTTTACCCTGACCATGCAGGAGACGCCTTCTGAAAAGGTGCTCAGCGGTATTGTGAATGGGGCGGCCAATATCGGTATCGGCGCATCCGCCCGGTATGAGTTCTTCAATCATCAGTACACCGCGCATAACAATGGATTCCTCTTTGAGCCGCTGTATACCGACCGTTTCTGCCTGTGCGTCAGCGGAGACTCCCATCTGGCCGGACGAAAGACAGTCGATGTGTCCGAGCTGGAGAAAGAACATTTGGCAGCAACGAGTGCTCATCCGTCCTCGTCTACCATGACAGTAGGCTGCCTGTTCAAATATGTGCGGTGTTTTTCCGTATTCAACAACATGGAGGTCGTAAAAAAGGCGGTACTGGAGCAGAATATGGTGGCGGCACTTCCATCACTTTCCTATTATGGAGATGAACTGGTGGCCTCCGGCAAATTGTGCTTGTTGGAACTGACCGGATTTGAAACAGAACTGACCAACTTCCTGGTGGTCAACCAGAAGAATGGGCTGAACAAGCATGAGGAGAAGCTGATCGAGTTGATCCGTGAGTTTTATCGGAAGCTGGAGCTGCCGGTAAGTGGAGCTCCCGACGATTCCATACTAATCGATTCTGAAGATACAGTCCAATAGTAGTTGGTGTTGGGAAGTTAACAAAAAAAGCGGTAACAGCGGCTGGAGAGTGGGATTTCCGGAAAGATAATGAGAAAATAGGCAAAATGGAAAAAGATCGGCCTGGATAGGGCAGGTGAGACCGTGCGTGTGGAAGCGAGCGGTTTCTTTGGGGGCTGGTCAGCAGAAAGAGCATTTGCCGGAGCCTTGACCGACAGGCCGGTATGCCCTAAACTGGAAAAGAATCATCCGACAGGAGGAACATAGAATGAAACATCTGCTGATTTTGGAAGGGAGTCCCCGCCGCGCCGGAAACAGCACCGCGTTATCCAGGGCTTTCTCGGCCGCCCTGAAGGGTTGGACAGTGGAAACCGTGCGGGTATGTGACAAAACAGTCAATGGCTGCCTGGCGTGCGACCACTGCTGGAGCCGGGAGGGGAAACCCTGCGTCCAGCGGGACGACATGAATGAGCTGTGCGAGCAGATCGAGCGGGCTGACGCGGTCATCCTGGCGACGCCCATGTATTATTTCAGTTTTCCGTCCCGCCTGAAAGCGGTGATCGACCGGCTCTATCCCTACTGTAAGGACAACCGCCCCCGGTCCATCGACGGTAAATCCTGTATGCTGCTGGTCTGCGGTGCCACCGATGTCCGGGATGAATTTACGCCCATGGTGGATACTTACCGCGTGTTGGCCCACTATCTGGGTTGGAAAGACATGGGCGTTCTGGTGGCGGACAGCCTGTATGAGCGCGGGGCGGTGGAGGGCACCGCCTGGCTGGAGCAGGCCGCTGCTCTGGCCGATAAGCTGAACGGGGGCGCTTTATTGTGAGATTTGCAGTGGAGGGCCAGGTATTTGAACGGCTTCCGGATCTGGTTTTCGGGGGAGTTGTGGCATATGGGATTGATAATCATTACGTCCCCGCGCTTCTGGAGGGGCGGCTGGAGGCCGCCGAGGAGCGCTGCCGCCAGGAGATAGCGCCCGATCAACTTAAAACCCATCCGGCGGTCCTGCCTTACCGGACGGCGTTTCAGAACCTGGGGATCAATCCCAACAGGTTCCCCAGTTCCATTGAGGCTATGCTCAAGCGTGTGCTGAAGGGCAGCCGGCTGCCCACGATCAGCCCGGTGGTGGATCTGGGAAACAGCCTGTCCCTGAAATACCTGCTGCCCATGGGAGCCCACGATCTGGATCAGCTCACCGGAGAGGTGGCTGTGCGTTTTTCCAGGGATACGGACCGCTTTGTCCCCCTGGGAGAGGACGCGGAGGAGGTATTGCAGGCCGGCGAGCTGATTTATGCCGACGCGTGCAGAGTGCGTACCCGCCGATGGATCTGGCGGCAGAGCTGGAAACGCTTTTGAGGGAGGGCTGGAACTGCCGGACCCACCGATTTACGGTAGACGCAAAGCACCCCTGTGCAGAGCTGGGAGTGTAAATTGCCCGGCTCCGGGCGGATGGGATGCCGTCCCGGATTAGATTCATATATAAAAAATGCCTGCCCCGGAGATCCGGGGCAGGCATTTTTTGTTAAACAGGGGACTGCGGACCTTCCCCCCGCTCATCCCACTGCCAGACTGTTTTTCCGCTCAGAAACACCCGGCGTACCTGAGAAAGAGCGCGGATGTCTCTGCTTGGATCCCCCTCTACCAGGATCATATCCGCCTCCAGACCCGGAGCCAGACGGCCGGTCACGCCGCCCAGCCCAAGGACCTCAGCGCCGACGCTGGTGGCGCAGGCGATGGCGGACAGAGGATCCATCCCGTAGTCCGTATAGTACTGCAGCTCACGGGGGATATTCAGGTCGGTAAAGCCATCCACACAGAGATCTGTCCCGGCGGCGATGGCCACGCCGGTCTGGACCCTTGCCAGAAATCCATCCCGGTAGGCCGCATCGGCCTGCTGGAAATAGCGCAGGGCCGGAGAGGGAGCCTGGGGATCTCCTGCGGGACGCATCTGCTGATAGGCAGAGGAGTAGGCGATGATGGTGGGAACCCATACGATCCCCTTGCTGCGCATCTGGGCGGCCTGTTCCACGGTCATAAAGGTGCCGTGCTCAATGGTGTCAAAGCCGGCGCGGATACACATGTCCACGGCTGTTCGCGTGCCTGCGTGGACAGCAAGTCGGCAGCCCAGACGATGGCCTTCGTCGGTAAGGGCGTCCAACTCCTCTTGGGTGAATTCCGGACGTTCGGACCGGTGGCTGGTGAGGACCTTAATCCAGCTGTGCCCCTCGCGCACCCGGGTCCGGACGGCCCGGCGCAGAGCCTCGGGGCCGTCCACCTCCTCCACGCCGGGACCAAGGTCGTGGCCGTGGCCGCCGGTCATGCAGATCCCCCGCCCGCTGGAGACCAGCCGGGGGATGGGCAGCAGATGTGCTCCGGCATGGCGCAGAGCATCCTCCAGGCCGGGGCGGCAGCAGAGGCTGCGCACGGTGGTCACTCCGCGGGAGAAAGCACGGCGGCATTGCTCCAGGGCCAGATAGGCCTGGGTATAGTCACTGTGCAGATGGGGATCCGCGGAGGACATGGGGACGGTCAGATGGGCATGGAGGTCAATAAGGCCCGGGAGAAGAGTGCCCTGAGGAAAAGCGATATGCTCCTGATTCGGACAGGCGGCCAGGAGAGAAGCTGTGGGAGCGATGGCGGACAGCCGCCCCTGTGAATTGACCAGGACACCGTGATCCTGCAAAACGGTCCTGCCGTCGCCGGTAATCATGCGGGCAGCACTGATGATCATACTGCAATCACCTTTCGCCGGATCAGGGCTGGATCAGGCTGGCCAGACGCTTCAGAGAACGTTCAATGTGCTCCTCCTTATAGTCGGTGTCCTCCACACAGCGCAGAGCGCCGGTGGGGCAGTTCCGCACACAGGCCGGTTCCAGTCCGCAGTGAATGCGGGTAGCACAGCCGTCACATTTCTGCATTTTTCCCTCAGCGCTGAAAGAGGGGGCGCCGAAGGGACAGGCCATAGCGCAGCTGTGACAGCCGATACAGCTGGTATTGTCAAATACGGTAAGGCCGGTAGAGGCGTCCTTCGACAGGCAGCCGCAGGGGCAGGCGGTAATGCAGGGGGCATCCGTACAGTGCATACAGGCGGTAGCCATATAGGTGTACTTGCAGTGCCCCTGGCTGTCGGTCTGCTCCAGGTCGAATACCACCCGGAAGGGAGCCTCGCAGCGTTGGGTATCGATATCATTCTGATCCATGCAGGCCACGGCGCAGGCGCCGCAGGCCGAGCACTTCTCAATATCCAGGTCAATGATAATGGCCATATGTCAGTTCAGTCCTTCCAGATAGTCAATCAGAGCAGCAGGGACACCTTCGCGTTCCAGCCGTCCGCGGCCGGCAGGCCCCAGACGGGCATTCTCCCCGGTCAGGGTTTTGAGAAGGTAGCGTTTGAGGACGCCGCTGATACGGTAGTTGTCCAGGATATTTACGCATACCAGCCGGTTGCCGGAGGTGACCAGATCGACCCGGCCGCGGCCGTTCGGCAGATCAAAAATGCGGCGCTGCCCCTGTATCCGGATGTCTCCCAGACCGATAAAATCCATATCCATGAAATGAGTGATGTTGTGGGTGATGTTTCCGGGATAGGAGGTGGACACCGCGCCGGCGATATTGGCGCCGGCCGTCTCACCCTGGCGGGCGGCGTTGTCCCACAGGCCGATGATCTGGGTCTGGCCGGAGAGCAGGTTATAACCCTCGCAGCAGTCCCCGGCTGCGTAGATCCCGGGGGCTGAGGTCTGCATATGCTGGTCGACCACGATGCCGCGGCCCAGCTGGATCCCGCTGTCGGCAAGCTGGGTGTTGGCACGGGTACCGATGCACATCAGTGCAATGTCACAGGGCAGGCGGGTGCCGCCGCCAAGGCAGACATCCAGACCATGATCGGTCTGCTCAATGGCCTGAATGGGCTGGGAGAAGCGCAGATTGATCCCGAGACCGTCCAGACGGCGCTCGATCTCGGCCGCCACCTCGGGCAAAGCGGCGGTGGGAAAAATATGGGGCGCCATATCGGCTAAAGTGACCTGGATCCCCCGGCGGTGGAGCAGCTCTACCAGCTTGATGCCCACCATGGACGCACCGATCACGACGGCAGAGCGTACACCGCTCTCCAGCCTTTTTTGCAGTGCTTCCGCGTCACGGACCGTCCGCATACAAAAGACGCCGGGATGGTCCGCGCCCGGGATGGGGGGGACCAGAGCGCTGGCGCCGGTGGCCAGCACAATGTGATCAAAGCATGCAGTGCTCCCGTCTTCCAGGACAATTTGCCTGGTATGGGAATCCAGGGCGGTCACCGGGCTGTTCTGATGGAGCACAAGATCATACTCATCCTGAAGCGACTCCAATGTGCCGAAGGGGAACATACCATCGTAGGGCAGTTTGCCTGCGACATAATAGGTCGTGAGCATAGGATTGGCGGGGGGTTCACCAGTATTGCTGTAAACATGGATCTCGCCGCTGTAGCCGTGCGCCCGGAGGGATTTGACAGCATGAAAACCGGCACAGCCGAATCCGATAATTGCAGTGCGTTGCATCACAGGCTCCTTCTGGCCGCCCTACAGGGTGGCAATGATCTCAGGCAGAGACATGGATTCGCCATAGCCCAGGCTTTCCAGCGTACGGCCGGTGGACAGGTAATCCTGTCCATTGAGCTGTCCGGCGATTACGACCAGGGATTCCAGCAGAGGAACGCTGACGCCCAGACGGCGGGCAACCGACACGGCGAACGCGCCCGCGCAGGGACCATCCTCGGTCAGGTAGCGGTGGGCGGTATCATAGGGGCCGTCCAGTGTAAGGAAAACATCCAGCTGAGGGTTGTGTTCCGGGTCCAGAAGGCGGTTCATATGGATCATGGGGTCGCTGTGCTCCTCATAGCCCATGGCGGAAATGATACGGCGGCGCTCTTCGCTGGCCAGCTCGGCCAGATGGATGGAAGCGGGGGTAAGACCGTCAGTGAACAGATTAAAGCTCTGGCCCTTCTGGTCGATCTGGCAGGCAGAGAGAATGGTAGCGCCCAAATGAGTGACAAAGTTGTTGGAGTTAATGACGCAGTCAAAGACATTGACACAGGGGACCATCTCGATACAGCCGGCATAGGCGTCGATCACCCGCTGATTGTCGGAGGCGGGGAGGGCGGAAAAGCTCTTGGCCCGGAAGGGCATGCCCACCGTGGCTTCGGCGGCGCCGGTGAGGCGTGCAGGGAAAAGGTTTCCTTCCAATTCGGAAAGAGTCACATCGGCGGTCACGTTCATTTCCCGGAAGACCTTGCGGAAAATGAAGGAGCCAAGGTTACCGGGAGAGATGAGGATATGCTGCCCATCATGGATATGGGGCGCGATGGCACGGGCGACCTCCTCATGGCGGTAGGCCACCACAGAGATAATGAGCAGATCCGCCGATTCCGCAGCGGCGGCAAAATCATGCGTCACACAGTGAACGGGGGCAAATCCGCGCTCTTTGCCCCGGAGAAGGATGCCGCCGTTATCTGCAATGGCCTGAAAGCGGGAGGCAAACTGGGGTGTGTCACAGAGAGTGACCTCAAAGCCCTTGAGCGTAAAATAGGCAGCCGCGGCGTGCCCCGTGGAACCGCCGCCGAAAATGCTGATCTTATGGAACAAAAGACTCACTCCTTCAACTACAAAGTGGTGTGATAATACCATCTGAGCCCGCTTGGAAGAATATTCTTTTTGCCGGCATATCCCCAGTTTTCCAGCGGAGGCTCACGTATAAGGATGAGCGCCTGCTCCGGATCTTCTCCGATCTCCTGCAGACCGGCAAGGATGCTCTGATAGAACTGATTCTTCTGGGACTCTTCACGGCCCGGGAAACAGTCCACCTCGAATAAAAGATATCCCTGGGTCTTGGGGGGAGGGAGGAAGAAATCCTCCGGAGTGAACTCCATCATGCGAATGCTGTAACTGTTATCTGCCTTGCAGAATGTCTCTTGAAGCGCAGTACAAACAGCATTTTTTAAACGTGCCTTCTGATCGGGGGTACGGCCTTTGCACATGCTAATGGTAAGCACCGGCATAGAATCCCTCCTGTCTGACGGATGTTCCGGATCTGGATGGCCCCGGCAGAGGCGGGGTGTGCGGCCGCTCTGCCGGATCCCGGGAAACAGATATGGCGGAAGAACTGCTTTGGTTCAGCATGTACTTGCTCTGCTTTGCCGCAGACTGAATACCGGGAATAATTTCATTTTAGCCGCTTCCATTTGGAGAGTCCAATCGTTATTCGTGTTTTCGGGTTACCAAGAATTTTGTTATCGTGAGAGCAGAAAGGGCTGTTGGACGGCCGACGAACCGGGCTCTATACTGAAAATGATTCAGGGAGAAACCGCCTGAACAGAAAGGAGAATGCGGCGATGAACGTATTTTTGGAGCGGGCTTATGAGCTGGAACAGGATCTGATCGCGGACCGGCGATGGCTGCACCAGCACCCGGAACTTGGCCACCAACTGGATAAGACGGCAGATTACGTTAAAGGGCGCCTGCGTGAAATGGGTTATGAGCCAACGGATATAGGAGATCATGGCGTGACCGCGCTGGTGGGGAAACCCGCGGGACGCTGCATTCTGCTGCGGGCGGATATGGACGCCCTGCCCCTGTGCGAGGACACGTCGGAACCGTTCCGGATAGATGGTGAACGGATGCATGCCTGCGGGCATGACCTGCATACTGCCATGCTGCTTGGAGTGGCCCGTCTGCTCAAGCAGCGGGAGGAAGAGCTGCAGGGGCAGGTCAAACTGGTCTTTCAGCCGGCGGAGGAGACCCTTACCGGTGCACAGAATCTCATTGACGCGGGGGTGCTGGAGAACCCACACGTGGATGCAGCACTGGCCCTGCATGTGGATGTGGCGAGCCGCTACCGTCCGGGGACCCTCACCATGCATCGTCCGGGCGTGGCGTCAGCTTCCTGTGACCGCTATGTGATCCGCATCAAGGGAAAAGGAGGCCATGGCGCTACGCCCCATGAGTCGATCGATCCCATCAATGTGGGCGCCCATATCCATTTGGCGCTGCAGGAGATCGTCAGCCGGGAGGTACCGGCAAAAGACTCGGTGGTGTTGACGCAGGGGATCTTCCGCAGCGGAGATGCGCCCAATGTCATCCCGGAACAGGCCGAGATAGAGGGAACGCTGCGCTGTTATGACAATCAGATACGCCGGCAGGTGCTGGAGCGGATGAAGCAGATGGTGGAGATGATCGGAAGCGCTTTCCGCGCGGAGGTGCGCCTGGATGTGACCGGCGGCTGTGCGCCGGTATACAATGACCCCGAGCTTTTTGACCAGGTTGCAGGCTGGCTGAGGGAATTGGACGGCCCGGATTGGATGGATGTGGACGGGGAACTGTCGCCGGCATCGGAGGATTTTTCCAACTTCCTGGACCGTGTGCCGGGCGTGTTTTTCTTCGTTACAGCCGGAGACAGCGCGGAGGGGTATCAGTACTCCATGCACCATCCCAAAGTGGTCTTTGACGAGCGGGCGCTTCCCCGGGGCGCGGCCGGACTGGCATGGCTGGCGTGGCGCTGGCTCGGCGGGGACAGAGAAGTCTGAGTATAAACGGATCGGTCATCATTTTTTTTGTTGACAATCCACCATAACCAACGATTGGACATGGCTTTGTTTGGCGTTATATACTTAGAATCAGAAATTCCGGATCACAAAAAGTACTTCGGGATGGCCGGACCAAATGTGTGTGCGATTAGAAAACCAAAGAGGAGGGGCTCTGAAAATGAGTGAAAAAGTCCAACTGAAACGTACTTTGACCCTGTTCCCCTGCGTCATGATTATGGTAACGTCGGTCATCGGCGGAGGTATTTTTACCGTTCCCGGAGAGATCATGACCATTGCCATGGGCAGCGGACCCAATATCGTGGCCTGGATCGTGGCGGCGTTTGCGGTGCTGCTCATGGGACTGGTGTACTGTGAGCTTGCCACCGCTATGCCCGGCGCCGGCGGACCTTCGATCTACCTTCGGGAGGCCTATGGCGACAAGATGTCGTTCTTCTATGGCTGGTTCGCCATGCTCAACAATTCCGCGGTGCTGGCGGTCGTTTCCATTACATTTACCAATTATCTCAAGTTTTTTATCCCGCTGAGCCCGTTCCAGAGTAAGCTGGTAGCTACTGTAGTCCTGGTCACGGCCATGGCGACCAACGTGCGCGGCGTGAAAATGGGCGCCACAGCCACGAATATCCTTACCATTACCAAGCTGGTGGTGCTGGGCGGCATCATCATAGCCGGAGTGTTTTTCCTGGTGCCTGAGAATTTCCAGCCCGTTGTGGACGCGGAAAAGGGCTGGGGAACGGCCTTCGCCGCCGCGGTACCTGCGTTCTTTGCGTTTAGCGGATATAACCAGCTGACCTATATGAGCGAAGAGATCAAGGAGCCTGAGAAAACTTTGCCCCGCGCCATTCTGCTGGGCATCGGCGTTATTTGTGTGGTCTATATCCTTCTCTCGGTGGTGTGCGTGGGTACCCTTTCCGTGGAGACTCTGGCTGCCAGTTCCAACTCTGTGGCCATGGTCGCCGAGGTCATCTTTGGAAAAGTGGGAGCTGCGGTCGTTTCCATCGGCGCACTTATCTCTATTTATGGCCTGATCAATGCCGGCTTCATGTCCATGCCCCGCGTGGCGTTCAATGTTGGACGGGCTGGCCTGTTCCCCAGCTTTTTTGGGAAGATCCATCCTAAGTATGACACGCCCTACTGTTCCATCATGGTCTATTGCGGCATCGCGCTTTTCCTTATGTGGACCGGAAGCTTCAGCACTCTGCTGATGATGGTGGTCTTTGTAGGAAAGATTTCCGAGTTCCTCGTGGCCACCTCGCTGATGGTCCTGCGTAAAAAGCGGCCTGACCTGGTGCGCCCTGTAAAGATGCCTCTGTATCCCGCAAGCGTCATCCTTTCTGTCGCGCTGACGGTCTATCTGGCCTCCCTGGTACCGATGTACAAGATCCTGTGGAGCCTGGTATTTTGCGCTACCAGCGTGCCCGCCTATCTGATTTTCGCACTCCTGAAAAAGCGCGGCGGATCCGAAGCGTAATTCATGTTCCATAGAAATAAAAGGGCCGGAATCCCAGGATTCCGGCCCTTTTAATATGTATTGGAAAGGACAGTAAGGAGAATCAGAAACAGGTTTGGTTTTCCTCCGGCACTGCCAGACCCATGCGGCGGCACAGACGGTAATACCGCCGGCGTATGGGAGCCAGCCAGACCAGCAGCCGCTCCCGGGGGAGCAGCCAGTTGATGAGCAGCGACATGATCACGCCGATGCCGGTATCCAGCATCCGGTTGAGGGAGTAGCTCACATAGGTATCCACCGGGGTGTTGAACAGAATGATGCACAATACCACCCCGCCGGGCTGCACGGCGCCCACCCAGAAGACCTGGCTGAGGAGGATGAGGACCACCACTCCCACAAAGAGCAGGGGGATCAATGCCCAGCGGTGGTCTCCCTGGGGGAAGATATGGACATAGAGCCAGAAGAGCGCCATGCCCACAAAACCGCCGATGATGGTGCCGAAAAGCCGGTTGCCGCCATGAAGTTTGGAATGATCCATGTTCTGGCCCATGCCGAAGATGGCGCCGATACAGGCAAAGGTGGGGTTGCGGCCGATCAGGAGATAGAGCAGCGCGCACAGAGCCGCGGACAGGGCGGTCTTCAGGTTGCGCAGGCCGATCCTGGGCCATGTTCGGGCGGGGGTGTCACTCATATCATGTTCTCCTCTCCCTTTTTATGATCTGCAATCAGATTGGGCTGTTCTTTCATTCTGTTATATGTTATATATATAGAGTACCAGAAAAAACTCCGAATTTGAATTGTAGAAAAAGAGGAAAATTCTCCCCCTGTTCTGTATAAAACAGGAAACCAAACAGTTAAAATGAGATTATACTTGTATACCTAGCGAACAACTGATACAATAATGAACAAATGGCTCTCTGCGCGACTGAGCCGAAGGGAGAGGTCATATGAGCCTGGCCGACCGGTACTTTATTGAAAACTGCAAGGAGATTTTATCCCACGGCGTATGGGATACGGACCAGGAGGTGCGCCCCCGGTGGGAGGACGGTGCCCCCGCCCATACGATCAAGAAATTCGGTATCGTGAACCGCTATGACCTGCGTGAGGAGTTTCCGGTCCAGACCATCCGGCGGATGGCCTTCAAGAGCAGCGTGGACGAGCTGCTGTGGATCTGGCAGAAAAAGTCCAACAACATCCACGACCTCTCCAGCCGCATCTGGGACGCCTGGGCGGATGAGACCGGCTCCATCGGCAAGGCCTACGGATACCAGTTGGGGGTGAAGCACCATTATCCCGAGGGGGAGATGGACCAGGTGGACCGGGTGCTCTATGACCTGAAGCACAATCCGGCCTCCCGCCGGATCCTCACCAGTCTCTACAATCACCACGATCTGAGTGAGATGGCCCTTTACCCCTGCGCCTGGTCGGTGACCTTCAATGTCAGCGGCAGGACCCTCAATGCCATTCTGAACCAGCGCAGCCAGGACATGCTCACCGCCAACGGGTGGAACGTGATGCAGTACGCCGCCCTGGTCCATATGCTGGCCCAGGTCTCCGGGCTGGAGGCGGGGGAGCTGGTCCACGTCATCGCCGACGCACACATCTACGACCGGCATGTGCCCATCGTGGAGGAGCTGATAAGCCGCAGGCCCTATGACGCCCCCGCCCTGTGGATAGACCCGGCGGTGGAGGACTTTTATGACTTCACCCCCGACAGTCTGAAGCTGGAGGGCTACCAGGCCCATCCCCTGGCGGAGAAGATCCCGGTGGCGGTGTGAGCTGTCGGAGAAAAACAAGAAGAAAGAGGGAACGGGTATGAAAGCCATCGTGGCGGCGGACCGGAACTGGGCCATCGGGCGGGGAGGAGATCAGCTGGTCTATCTCTCAGAGGATCTGAAGCGATTCAAGGCCCTGACCATGGGCCATACGGTGATCCTGGGGCGCAGGACGCTGGCCACCTTCCCCGGCGGCCGGCCTTTGAAGGGCCGGCGGAACCTGGTGCTCTCCCGGGACCCGGAATTCCGGCCGGAGGGGGCGGAGGTCTATGGAGAACTGAGATCCCTGCTGACCGCCGCTCCGGAGGATTCCTTCGTCATCGGCGGCGGCAGTGTGTATGCCGCGCTGCTGCCCTGGTGCGATACGGTGTACGCCACCCGGATCGACGCGGCCTTCCCGGGCGCGGACACCTGGTTCCCTGACCTGGACGCCGACGGCGCCTGGGAGCGGACGGAGGAGAGCGGGCCGCTGGAGCAGGACGGGATCGTCTACCGCTATGTGACCTACCGGAGGAGAGCGTGATGTTTCGGGACGAGATAGAGGCCTATGTACCCCAGAGTCCCCAGGAGGAGGGCGACCGGCGGATGATACTGGAGTACATCCGCCGCTTTCCGGAGGATATCCTTACCCGGGACAACGCCATTGCCCATATCACCAGCTCGGGCTTTGTGGTCAACGCCGACGCCAGCCGGGTGTTGATGGCCCACCACAATATCTACCGGGTGTGGGCCTGGACCGGCGGCCACGCCGACGGGGACGGGGATCTGCTCGCGGTGGCCCTGCGGGAGGCACGGGAGGAGACCGGTGTGGAGCACATCCGCCCTCTTTCGGAAAAGATCGCGGCGGTGGACATCCTGCCCGTGTGGGGGCATGTGAAGCGGGGGAAGTGGGTGCCCTCCCATCAGCACCTCAACGTGTCCTACCTGCTGGTGGCCGACGACCGGGACCCGCTGGAGGTCCGTGCGGGGGAGAACAGCCGGGTGGGCTGGCTTCCGGCGGAGAAACTGCTGGAGTACACCAACGAGTGGCAGATGGATGGGGTCTATACCAAGCTGCTGGAGCGGGCCCGGCGTCTGCTGGGGAAAGATTAGGAAGCCGCGGACCGTCCCGAAGAGGATGGTCCGCGACTTTTTGCGTAAATCGCCAATTTATACTAGGAAAGAGAAGGAAAAAGGTGTATACTATAACCAAGTACTCCTGGAAACAGGAATGCTTGTGTTGAAAAAGGAGGCTAGGAATACAATGATTCAACTCGACCTTTCCAATATGACCAGCTTCGTTCCCGGGGACTGGTTCTCCTCCCGCCAGACGGCTCTGGACAGGGCCCGCGTCATGCTGGAGGAGGGCAACGGCCCCGGCGGCGAATTCACCGGCTGGGTCCACCTGCCCCGGGACTACGACAAGGAGGAATTCGGCCGCATTCAGAAGGCGGCGAAACGGATCCAGTCCGACTCCCAGGCCCTGGTGGTCATCGGCATCGGCGGCTCCTATCTGGGCGCCCGGGCCGTGGTGGAGCTGCTGCAGTCCCCCAACTATAATCTGAAAAAGAAGGACACGCCGGACATTTTCTTTGCCGGCAACGGCCTTTCCACCGATGCGCTGCTGGAGATCATCGAGCTGGTGAAGGACCGGGATTTCTCGGTCAATGTGATCTCCAAGTCGGGTACGACGACCGAGCCGGCGGTGGCCTTCCGCATCTTCAAGAGCCTGCTGGAGGAGAAGTACGGCAAGGAGGAGGCCAGAAAGCGCATTTACGCCACTACCGACGCCAGGCGCGGCGCCCTGAAGGGGCTGGCGGACAGCGAGGGGTATGAGACCTTCGTGGTGCCCGACGCTGTGGGCGGCCGCTACTCGGTGCTTACCGCCGTGGGCCTGCTGCCCATCGCCGTGGCCGGCATCGACCTGGAGAAGCTGATGGGCGGCGCCGCCGAGGCCATGGAGGCCCTGGCCGCACCCGGTCAGGACAACCCGGCCTGGCAGTATGCCGCCGCCCGCCACGCCCTGTATACCGCCGGTAAGAGCACCGAGATCCTGGTGGGCTACGAGCCCTCCTTCCGCTTCTTCGCCGAGTGGTGGAAGCAGCTCTACGGCGAGAGCGAGGGCAAGGAGAACAAGGGCCTCTTCCCCGCCAGTGTGGAGTTCACCGCCGACCTGCACTCCATGGGCCAGTACATTCAGCAGGGCCAGCGCCTGATGTTCGAGAGCGTGGTCCGTTTTGAGGAGTCCAGGGGTTCCTTCACCATCCCCAACGACCCGGACAATGTGGACGGGCTCAACTTCCTGTCGGGCAAGCCCCTCTCCTTTGTGGCGGAGCAGGCCCTCCGGGGTACCCTGCTGGCCCATGTGGACGGCGGCGTGCCCAACGTGATCATCCGGTGCGCCCGCCGGGACGAGCGCACCGTGGGAGAGCTCATCTACTTCTTTGAGTATGCCTGCGGTCTGTCCGGCTATCTGCTGGAGGTCAATCCCTTCGACCAGCCGGGCGTGGAGGCGTATAAAAAGAATATGTACGCCCTGCTGGGCAAGCCGGGCTACGAGGATCAGAAGGCGGCGCTGGAGGCCCGCCTGAATGGATGAGGCGTTGCGGGATCCTTTGAATTTTCAATGAACAACTCTGTAAATTGGTTGCAATCCGGACGTAAACATGGTAACATGAAACAAAGACCGGGAGGTCCCGGTGGACAAATAAGGAGTGATAACATATGGTGAGAGTGATCATGGGTGTCAAGGGCACTGGTAAGACCAAGCAGATGATCGACCTCATTAATTCCGCGGTGCACAGTGAGAACGGCAACGTGGTCTGCATCGAGCGGGGCAATAAGCTGACCTATGACATCCATTCTAAGATCCGCCTGGTGGAGGCCAGCCACTATGATATGGGCAGCTTCGAGTTCATGAAGGGCTTTATCAGCGGCATGTACGCCGGCAATTACGATATCACCCACGTCTTTATCGACAGCCTGACCAAGATCGTGGGCGTGGACGCCACCGATCATGCGCTGGAGGAGTTCCTGGACTGGCTGAACGCCTTCTCCGACAAGAACAGCATCAAGTTCACCGTCACCATCAGCGCCGACGCCTCCCTGGCCACCGAGGGCCTGCAGAAATACTTCTAAGCTGAGCGATTCCGGCGGGGCCGCACTTCTGTGCGGCCCCGCTTTTTCAGATTGAAAAAATTTTTTGGATACCCTGCAATAAAACCGCCTGTATCCGCGTTATATGGGTGAAAGGACCCAAAACCGATCACAAGAAAGGAAGGTATCCATATGAAGTACAACTGGAAGAAGAGCGTCAGCATCGTGGCCCTGGCGGCCCTCCTGACCGTGGGAGCAGCGGCGGCCTCCTCCGCAGTCCGCCAGAAGATTACCGCTGAGTTGCGGCCCGACATCACCCTGAAGGTGAACGGGGAAGTGCAGGAGCTGAAAAAGGGAGACGGCAAGGAGCTGTACGCCATCACTTACAACGGCACCACCTATCTGCCGGTGCGGGCGGTGGGAGAGGCCGTAGGCATGGAGGTCCGGTGGGACAGCAAGAGCCAGACGGTGTCCCTCACCGGAGAGAGCCGGAAGCCCGCCGTTTCAGAAGATGACGGCTATATCAGCCGCGAGAAGGCCGAGGCGGCCGCACTGAAGGACGCAGGAGTCAAACGGGCCGATGTGACCTTTGAGAAGAGCAAGCTGGACCGGGACGGGGACCGGGCGGTCTATGATATCGAGTTTTACAGCGCAGAGAAAGAGTATGACTATGAGATCGACGCCCTCACCGGGGAGATCCTGAAGCGGGAGCAGGAGCCCCGGCAGACCTCCGGCGCTTCCGGCCAGAGCCTGATCGGCGTGGAGAAGGCCAAAAAGCTGGCGGCGGAGCACGCCGGGCTGACCGTGAGTCAGGTGAAGTTTACCGAGTGTGAGCTGGATCGAGACGATGGCCGGGTGGTGTACGAGCTGGAATTCCGCTGCGGCGGCGAGGAATATGAGTACACCGTGGACGCGTGCTCCGGCGCCATCCTGGAGGCGGAGCGGGACTGAAGGGCATGGGTCCCGGTGGAAAAAAGGCGGGGATTCTGCTATACTGACCGTGTAACGCGGTAACGTCGGAACAGGGGGCGGCCCGCGGCCCCCCCCTCCCTTTTAGGAACAGGGAAAGGGGGTGCGGGTGTGTTTCTGATGATGGAGGGAGCCTGGGAGGCGGGACGCCGTCTGGCCCATACCGACTGCGAGCGGCTCCTGGCCGGTATCGCCCGGGGGGATCAGGAGGCCCTGGGGGAGTTCTACCAGGCCACGGACCGGGCGATCTACGCCTACGCCCTCTCTCTGACCCGCAGCCATCATGACGCCCAGGATGTGATGATGGAGACCTATCTGAAGATCCGTTCGGCCGCCCACCTCTATCAGCCCTGCGGCAAGCCCATGGCCTGGGTGTTCACCATCGTGAAGAACCTGGTGCGGGACCAGCAGCGGCGGGCGGGCCGGGAGGAGCTGATGGGCGACTGCCCCGAGGGGGAGCTGGCCCTGCCCGAGACCGACCGCAGCGACGAGGCCATGGTGCTGCGTCAGGCCATGCGTCTGCTGGGGCCGGAGGAGCGGCAGATCGTGCTGCTCCACGCGGTGTCCGGACTGAAGCACCGGGAGATCGCCGCCATGCTGGAGCGGCCCCTCTCCACTGTGCTGTCCAAATACCACCGGGCGCTGGCCAAGCTGAAGGCGGCCCTGCTGGCCGGAGAGGAGGTGTGACCATGGGAAAGGACTGGAGTGAGCGGGAGTTGGAGCGGCTGCTCCGCCAGGCAGTGGACCGGAGCGTGCCCGATGTGTACCAGGCCATCTCCCGGGAGCCGGCGGCGCCGCTGCTGAACCCGGATGGGATCGTGCCGCCTCCCATGGCCCGCCGCAGAAAGGGTCTGCCCCTGGCCCTGTGCGCCTGCGTGCTGTTGGCGCTGTGCATCGGCGGATTCGGATTTTTCCATACCGCCGCCATCATCTCCATCGGCGGCGGACCTGACCTGGAGCTGTCGGTGAACCGCTTTCAGCGGGTGCTGGCCGCTTCGGGATACAGCGAGACGGGGGAGATGGTGCTGTCCGGGCTCTCCCTGAGGTATCAGAGACTGGACGATGCGCTGGAGACGGTGGCCCGTTCTATGGAGGAACAGGGCTGCCTGACCGGGGAACAGGACATCCCCGTGGCGGTGGACGGCGGCGACTGGCGGTACAACCGGGAGCTGCTGGCCATGACCAGAGAGGTGCTGGAAGACCGGGTGGCCGGGAGCGGCGGCCAGGCCCATATCGTTCCTGTACCTGAACGCACAGCGCTCCCCTCCGTCCCGGCGGCAGAGGAGAGCGAGACGCCGCCGGCAGCCGTGCTGCCCTCTGTCCCGGCTGTTGTTCCGACAGTACAGCCCACCGCCCGGCCCGCCGCAGTCCCCGCTCCGGCGGATGTCGGGGAGGAGGGAGCCCTGTCGGCCGCCCTGAACCGGGCCGGATTGAAGCGGGAGAACGTTGAGCTCACAGAGCTGAAGCGGGAAGAGGAGGACGGAAGGACTGTCTATGAACTGGAGTTCCGGAGCGGGGACGCGGAATTTGAATGCGACGTGGCCGCCGATGGGACCATCCTGAAGTTCCGGCGGGAGGAGCGGGAGCCCGCACCCGTTCTGACGGTGACGAAGCAGCAGGCCTGGCAGGCAGCTTTCCGCCAGGCAGGGTGCGCGGAAGAGGAAACAGAGGACCGAACGCTGGGACTGGAGGAACAGGACGGAGCCTGGTACTATGAGCTGGAATTCCAGTGGCAGGGCCGGGAATATGAGTATCTGATCGACGCCGCCACGGGAGCCATCCTGGAGGCGGAGACCGGGCAGTAGGCCCGGAGAGAGGAGCGGGACCATGCTGCAGCACGAGATCACAGCCCCCATCCCCCTGCTGGACGAGCGGGGAAACCTGACGGAGCCGGGCTTTGCCCGGAAGCTGCTGCCGGTATATGACCGGAGCCGGATCCGCGCCCGTGCGGACCGGCGGAAGGAGTGGGACTATTACCTGGTGATGGGGGAGGGTTTCGCCCTGGCCCTCACTGTGGCCGACAACGGCTACATGGGGCTGGACTCCATCTCCCTGCTGGACTTTGAGGAGGGATGGCAGGTCACCCGCAGCCCCATGCGGCTGCTGCCCATGGGCCGCACCGGCCTGCCCGCCACCTCGGAGCGGGGGAACACCGTCAGCACCGGCCGGGGGTACAGCATCCTCTTCCGGAATGAGGGAGAAGGCCGCCGGGAGCTGCTGGCCCACATGGAGAACTTCCGGGACGGACAGACCCTGGACGCCCATGTGGTCCTCACCGGTGAGCCGGAGGAGTCCATGGTCATCTGCACCCCCTTTGACAAGCCGGGCCACTTCTACTACAACCAGAAAATCAACTGTATGGCGGCGTCGGGAACGGTGAAGCTGGGAGAGCGGACCTATCCCTTCCTGCCCGGCCGGGATTTCGGCACTCTGGACTGGGGCCGGGGGGTGTGGACCTACCACAACACCTGGTATTGGTCCTCCCTCTCCACCCGGGTGGAGGGGGTGCCCTTCGGCTTCAACCTGGGATACGGCTTTGGGGATACCTCCCATGCCACCGAGAACATGCTCTTTTACGGCGGAAAGGCCCACAAGCTGGGCCGGGTCCGCTTCCACATCCCCCGGGAGAGGGGCTTTGAACGCTTCACCGGGGCGGACTGGGCCTTCATCAGTGATGACGGACGGCTGGAGGCGGTGATGACCCCGGTGATGGACCGGGCGGCCTGTACCAGCGCGGGGATTATCAAGTCTGACCAGCACCAGGTGTTCGGCCGCTTCCGGGGCTCCGCCGTGCTGGGCGGCGGGAGGACCATCTATTTTGACGGGCCCATGGGCTTTGCCGAAAAGGTGGAGAACAAGTGGTAGGAGATCAAAAAACCGCCTGCGCTCTTTTGAGCGCAGGCGGTTTCGGTTTTGGGGCTAATCTTCATATATTGCACTGCTGTAAGTCTGGGGCGCGCCGGTATGGTCGGTGAGGGGGGCAAGGGCGCCGCCGGAGGGAGCGTACCAGACCCGGCCGTCGGAGGTGTAGGCCGCCATGCCGCCGCAGAAGGGGGAATAGCGGTCAGCCTCCATCAGAGCGGCGGGCGCGCCGCTCCATGTGCAGGCGTACAGAAGGCCGCCCTCCTCCTTCTGGTACCAGAGCTGCTTCCGGTCCGGGGACATCTGCCAGGAGAGGAGCCCGCTGTCCAGAAGCTCGGCCTCCCGGCCGGGGATCAGCCGGTAAAGTTCTCCGTTCATGGCCCGGACAAAGAGCGACTTCCCATCGGGACTCAGGGCGAAATCATCCACCAGCGTGTCGGGGAGCAGGGGCTCTGGCTCCTCCAAATGACCGGCCCGGACCCGGAAGAGATGGGTCGAGTCCAGACAATAGAGGGTCTGGCCATCGGGAGGGGCCAGAGAGCGCCGCAGCAGGTCAAATTCCAGAGACTGTGCCTCGCCGCCCTCCGTGAGATAGCAGGGCGTCTCTCCCGAGCCGTATCCGACGCAGAACCGGCCGGTGAGATGGGTCACGTCAAAATACCAGGCCTGGGAGAAGATCATAGTGCTAAAAGTGCTGGCCTGGGGCAGGATGGGGGAGAGAAAACTGAGATCCCGGTCCAGCAGGATGCCGCCGCTCCCCTGCCGGGTGAGGAAAACGCCGCAGGAAGGGGTGGTGTAAATGGCCTCGCTGCCATCCCGGTTGAGGACAAGGTCGCCGCTCCACTGGGAGGCGAGGAGGATGGAGCTTGCCCCGTTGCGGACATACAGGTCATCCATTTGGCCGTTGTTGGGATCGGAGGCTGAGCGGCTGTAGTAGAGATATTCGCCGCCGTCGGACACGGCCGCGGGGACGGCGTCCGTCATCACCGGGCGGGGCTCCCCGCCGTCCCGGGAGAGAAAGAGAGTGGCCTCCCCATCCTCCCCGGCGGCGGAAAAGGCCAGCGTGTCGCCGGAGGGGGAGAGGACGGGGCCGGAGAGGAGAGCGGCGCCGTCCTCCCAGAGGAAGAAGGTCTGGTTCCGGGCAGCGTCAAAATACAGCAGGCCGTCCCCGTCGGTGGTATAGCACACCACCCGGCCATCCATGGAACAGGCCAGATTCAAAAGCCGGCTCTCCTCGACATGGAGCGGAAGGGAAGTTCCACCCCAGAGGGCGTATAGCTGGGAGGCGCCCGTCAGGAGCGCGCCCTCTCCGGTGTAGGAGGGAAGAAGGTACCAGGCCGTATCTCCGTCGGGCAGGACGATCTCTTCTCCGTCCCGGTAAAGCGCCTGGGCATCACCGGAGTCCACCAGGCCATAGGGCTGCCGGGAGAGGGAAAAGTCGGGAGCGGGACGGGGCCGCAGCGCCAGCGCCGCTCCCACCGCCGCCAGCAGGACCAGAAGCGCCAGGCAGGCCCGCCGGGCCCTGCGGGAGAGCCGGGGCAGCCGGAGGACCGGAAGGGCGGCGGTATGGACCTGGGCCTCCTCCGGCGGGGCGGGAGGTCCTTCCTCCGGGGCGGGCGGAACGGAGGGAGGAACATCGGTCATGCCCCCCTCGGTCTGGAGGGGGGAACCGCAGCCGGGGCAGAACATCTCATCCCCGCTGCAGGGGGCGCCGCAATATGCACAGTACATATACCGCTCCTTTCGGGGATCATCCGTAGTCGATCACGCTGCCGCACAGCTTTCGGAAGGGCTGTCCCGGTATGGCGAACCAGGCGGAGCCTTCTTCGTCCAGGCAGAGGATGCCGCCGCCCAGAGCCCGGGGCGGGAACACCTGCTCCATTCCCTCCACCGGGCGGGGATTGCCCTTCCCGGCGCAGGACCAGAGAGTACCGCTGACGCGGCCCCACTCGTCTGCAGAGCCGCCGGAGTCTGCCACGGTGTAATAGAGGGCCTCGCCGCCGGCGGAGAGGGCGTAGCCCTCCACGTCCCGGGCCAGCTCGGTGAGCTCCCCGCCCCGGGTCCAGAGGGAGAGGATCTTGCCCTCCGGGTTGTAGACCAGCGCCCGGCGGCCGTCCGGGCAGAGCAGTCCGCCCAGCTGGCCGCCGTCGGGGGCGGAGGCGATGACCTCCGGTCCCTCATCGGGGCGGTCCAGGTCGAAAAGGGAGAGCTCCTGCCCCGCGTTGAGCAGAAGGGTGCGGCCGTCGGCGGAGGCGGCGGGGGTGAAATACTGCCCGGTCTTATGGGAGCGCAGGGAGCCGTCCGCTCCGAAGTAATACAGGGAGAGCTCAACGGTGCCGGCCGAGGAAAGGGAGAGCAGAGAGAGGTAGCCCAGGCCGGTCAGGTCGGCCGCGTCCAGAATGACGCCGGAGGTAGTCAGGGAGCGCCCGGCGTTGGCGGGCAGGGCCGCCGACATCAGCGCGGAAGCGCCGGACAGGGCGGCGGAACCATGGGACAGGGGGACGGATCCGCCCCCCTCCCGGCAGAGGAAGGCCCCGTCGTCAGTGGAAAAGAGCATCTGTCTCCCGGTCCGGTCCAGATAAAAGAAGCGGGGGGCCTCCTCGTGAAGCAGGACGGAGCTGTGGCCGTCCCAGACGAAAAAGCCGTCGCCGTAGGCGGGGGTGTAATAGAGATAGTCTCCGCCGTTGGAGGCGGCCACCGGCACGGCGCCTTTCAGCACCGCCTCCTCCCGCCCGTCCCGGGTCCACCGGCAGACGGAGACGGCGGAAGTATCCGAGTGGTAGGCGGCGTAGTAGAGGTCCTCCCCGTCGGGGGAGAAGCAGACCGACCCGGTATGGGAGGAGGCCAGCCGCGCGGTGACCAGCGTGTCGCTCAGCGTGGCGGTGTCCACCAGATGGAGCTCAAGGCCGTCCACATAGAAAAGCCAGCGGCCGCAGAAGGAGAGGCCGATCTCATCGCATTCCTCCGCAACAGGGAAGAGCCCCCGGGCGGTGAGCAGGTAAAAGGGGCCGCTCAGGTCATAGGAATTGTCCGTGCCTTCCAGACAGAGCACGGCGGAGCCGTCAGCCGAGCGGTTTTGGACCATATAGGTGTGACCGCCGGGCATCCGGGCAACCTCCTCTCCATCGAAGAGAAAAAGGGTAGCCTCGTCATTGCGGACCCAGCAGGAGGAATGGCTTTGCAGCCCCAGCGCAGGCCCCGGGGCGGCCTGGAACAGCCGGAGCAGGAGCACCGCCGCCGCAATGAGGAGCACGGCAGCGGCGGGAAAAAGCAGCCGCTTCCCACAGGGACGGCTGGGCGGGACGGCCTGCGCCGGGCCTGCCTCCGGGGAGATGCGCTCCGGCGGAGGGGCGTGTTCCGCGGGGGGCTCCGGCTGGAGGGGGGAACCGCACACGGGGCAGAAGAGCCCCTCTTCCATATGGACAGTATGGCAGAACGGGCAGTACATGGCGTCCTCTCCTCTCAGGCCCGGGAATGATCGGTATGCTCAGTTTACCATAAGCGGGACGATTTTGAAAGGGGGCCTTTCAGGTGCGGAAAGACAGACGTCAGGGGGCCGCCGGATATCGGGCGGCCCCCTGACAATAAAGAGAGGATCAAAAAGAGAAAAAGCATTTTAATGGAAGAGCCCGGTAATGGCGTTCCAGAAGTCCCGGAACATGGCCTTGATACGGGTCCACAGGGTACCGTTGTCGGAGTGCCGGGCGGGGGCGGTCTCCTCATCCGGTTCCTCACCGGCCTTGATCTCCTGCGTGCGGAGGATGAACTGCACGCTGTTCACGTCCTGGTTGCGGGCGTCGGTCATGGACTGGGGCCTGGCGGCGGCGTCCATCAGCAGCAGGTTGTTGTCACCCCCGGTGTGGCTCTCCCACTCATCGTCGATGAGGCCGGTGATGGTATCCTTGGCATTGCGGATGGTATCGGTTTCGTTCAGGCCGGTGGTGGAGCGGCGCAGAGCCTCAGCCAGGCCGGACAGGGCCTGCCGGGTGCCGGCGTCCAGATCGCCGCCGCTGGCTTTCAGAAGAGACTCGGTCTGCTGCGCGGCGCCGGTCAGGGCGCTCAGACTGTCGCTTGCCGCAGTCACCAGATCCTGAGCGTCGGACAGGGCCTGCTGGGCCTTGGGTTCATAGGCGACCAGGGTGTCGTCCAGCTGCTTGACCAGATCCAGGGCGGTGTCGGCGTTCCGGGTGACCCGGCCGGCCAGATCGCCCAGCTCATCCAGGTGGGTCAGCAGGGTGGAGGCGTCCCCCTCGTGCTCCTTCAGGTCCTTGAGCAGATCGGAGGCCAGTTTGGACAGCTTCGCCAGGTCGCCGCTGAGCCCGTCATCGCCCAGAAAGACGGTGAGGCGCTGCAGGTCCTCCACCACCCGGGCGGTGGGCTTGGTCAGGCCGGTGATGAGGCCGTTGATCTCGCCGATCTTGTCATTGACGCCGTCCACGCCGGAATTCACGCTGTCCAGGGTGGACATGAGGTCCTGATAGTCCTGGGTCTGGGTAAAAGCGATGAGCTGCTCGATACCGGTGGCCTGGGCGTCGGCGGCCTCAGGCGAGAGGCCCTGGCCGGTAAAGTAGCCCACCAGGAAGGTGTGGAAGGGCAGCTGGGCGCGGATGACATCCTCGCTGGCGCCGGAAGCGGCGGAGAGCTCCTTGACCTTGGCCTCATAGGCGGCCTCCAGCTTCTTGGCGGCGCTGATCTTGCTGAGAAGCTCCGTGACCGTCATCTGGGTGCCGCCCACATTGACCTTGGTGCTGTCGGTCAGGTCGGAGGGGTCCACCTCGGACACGCCGCTGGCGCTCCTGAGGGCGCTCTCCAGCTTGGAGAGGCTGCTCTCCAGGTCCTCCAGAGCGTCGCCCATGTCCTCACAGTCGCTCTGAAGGTCGCCGGAGATCTGGGAGGCGGACTTGTTGTAGGATTCCAGGCTGCCGGCCAGGTCTTTGAGCTTCTTCGTGTCGGACTGGATGGACTGGATGGCGCTGCGGGCACACTCCAGCTCGGGCTTGAGGGCCATGGCGTTGTCGGTGAGGGCGGTAAGGGTGGAAGTGGCGTCGGTCAGGGCCTGGGAGGCGCTGTCCAGATGGCCGTTGACCGGCTTCATGGAGTTGGTCAGACTGCCGGAGGCGCTGAGCGCCGCGTCCACACTGCTGTAGACGCCGCCCTTTCCGGCCGAGATGGTCCCTCTGGCCCGATTGAGCTGGTCCAGGCCGTTGGCGGTGGCGTTCAGACTGCCGCTCATGCCGTCCAGAGAGTTGAGGATCACATCCAGACTGTCGTTGATGGCGTCATAGGACTCCTCGGTCTTTTCCTTGGCCTCCCGCAGATCGGCGATCTGGTCCAGCTGCTGCAGGGTGGCGGGAACGGCCAGCAGCACCAGGCCGGAGAAGGAGAAATCCTCGCTGCCCACCCGGATGGCAAAATGCTGCTCCTCTCCGGGCATGACCATAAAGAGCACTGCGCGCAGGTTGCCTACCAGCTGTACCTGGGCGCCGGGTGCCTCCAGCGAGGTGATGTCATCGGCGTTGAAGGCGGTGGCGGCGGTGAGGACCAGGTTGTTCCGGGCATACTCAGAGGCGGAGGGGTTGGGGAGCACGTCCAGGTCGATCTCCACCAGACCGGTGCTGCCTGCAAGATCCTCAGCCAGGGCGGGCGCGCCGTTGAGCTTGTAGGAGAGGGAGATGGTCCAGGGCAGGTCGCGGAAGGGCTGTTCGGTCTTGCCTTCAAAGTAGAAGCGGTCGGGGGCGTCCTCCCCCAGGTCGAAGGTGACGGCACCGTCGGCCATTGTGGGCGCGCGGTCGTCGGTCAGGTTGATCACCTCGTCGTAGGAACCATAGTCGGTGAGGGTAGAGCGGCCGTTGGTCCGGTAGCTCTTGACCACACTGGCGTCCTTCAATCCGCCGTAATAATCCAGCGTGGCATAGTAGGACTCATCACAGACCGGGGAGAGCTCCCCGGCGGCCATGGCGGGGGTCAGGGTCCCCAGGACCAGAGCGGCGCTCATCGCCAGAGCCAGGGCGCGTTTATGGGTCAATTTCATGGAAATGAACTCCTTTCAGTGGGTTTCGGCGGCGTCAGACGTTTTGCCGGACAGACTGTCCCCGGCGGAAACAGCATCGGAAACAGTATCGGCGGCAGGGATCGCGGTCTTCTGCTCCGGAAGACAGGCGCGCCGGGAAGACCGCCGCGGCTTGGGGGTCCGCCAGTGAAGAGTGGTCCTGGCGACGACGGGTTCAAAGACCGCCAGCACGGACGGGAGAATGAAGATGCTTACCAGAGCGGAAATGATGGCGCCCCGGGAGAGCATGCGGCAGATATCGCCGACGATGTCCATGGTAGAGACCAGAGATACGCCCAAGGTGGAGCAGAAGAACACGAGGGCGCTGGTGATAATGGAGGTGTCGGCCGAACAGGCGGCGATATGGATGGCCTCCAGGCGGTCATGGCCCTTCTGCAGTTCCTCCTGAAAACGGGTGGTCATCAGGATGGCGTAGTCCACGGTGGCGCCCAGCTGGACACAGCCGATGACGGTGGGGGCCACAAAGGCAATGGAAGTACCTGTAAAATAGGGAATGCCCTGATTGATGAAGATGGCCAGCTCGATGGTGGCCACCAGAAGGATGGGGATGCCGATGGACCGGAACGTGAGGGCCACCAGGATCAGAATGGCCAGAATGGACAGATAGCTGGTAACGGTGAAATCCACGTCGGCGGTAGTGATGAGGTCGGCGGTCATGGCACCCTCGCCGGTGATGTAGGCGTCCGGGTCATAGGACTTGAGAAGGGTGTTGAGCGTGTCCAGCTGCTTCGCCACCTCATCCGAGGCAGTGACATAGGAGGAGTTGACCATCATCATCTGATAGCCGTCCTTCTTGCAGAGAGCCTTGATGGAGTCGGGGATAAAGAAATCGGGGATACCGGTGGGAAGCAGCTTATCGTAGGATACCACGCTGGTAATGCCGGGGACCTCTTCAATGGCCTGCGTCAGCTCCAGCATATCGGCGTGGCTCAGGCCGTCTTTCATGACGATGAAATGAGTACAGGCCATGCCGAATTCATCCTTGAGCTTGTTGGTGGAGACGATGGAGGGCATATCCTGGGGCAGCGATTCGTCCAGCTTGTAGTAGACCTGGGTGTGGTTATTGGCGTAAACAGCCGGGAAGAAGAGAAGAAGGAAAAGCGCCACAAACGCCTTCCGGTGCCGGATAATGAAGGTGTTCACCCGGCTCAGATTGGGTTTGAGGGTAGGATGGCGGTACTTTTGGAGCTTCTGATCCATCAGAAGCAGAATGGAGGGGAGGACCAGGATTACGGTAACGACGCCCAGCACCACACCCTTTGCCATGACAAGGCCAATGTCGCGGCCCAGTGTCAAACGCATGAAGCACAGGGCCAGAAAGCCGGCAATGGTGGTCATGGAGCTGCCAGTCAGGGATTTGAACGCGGCTACAATGGCAGTGGACATAGCGTCCCGTTTATCGTCGTAATGATGGAGTTCTTCCATGTAGCGGTCATAGAGAAAAATGGAGTAGTCCATGGTGACGCCGAGCTGCAAAACAGCGGCAATGGCCTGTGTAATAAAGGAGATCTGTCCCAGGAATATGTTGGTGCCGAAGTTGTAGATCACCGCTAGGCCGATGGACAGCGTAAGGGCAACGGGCAGCAGCCAAGAGTCCATCATGGCACACATGGCGACCATGGCTAGGAGGACAGCCACCACCACATACATGGGCATCTCTTTGGTGATGAGGTCCCGGGTGTCCTTGGTGAAAACGGAGAAGCCGGCCAGAAAACAGTTTTTGTTGCACAGAGAGCGGACCTGCCCGATGGCCTTCATGGTGGCCTCAGATGCGCCGGGCTGTTCGTACTGAACGATCATCATGGTGGCGTCCCCGGAGAAGAAAATGTCCCGGATATCCTCAGGGATCATTTCCTGAGGGATCTGAATGCCGACCAGGTTGGAGATCCAGATGGCCCCGCTGACGCCGGGGACCTCCTTGACCTGCTCCAGAAGCCGGTTGGAATATTCCGGCGGCATGCCCTCCACGATGAGCATGGTGGTGGCGGCCATGTGGAAGGGATCTTCCAGCAGGGCCTCGCCCTTGGCGGAGTCCAGATCCTGGGGCAGGTAGGACAGGATATCATAGTTGATGTGGGTAAAAGCGGCACCCAGTATGCTGGGGATGAGCAGAAGCACCGCGATCATGACGACGAGCCTTGGCTTCCGGGTCAGCTTGTGGGCGATTTTTTCCAGCACGATTGTCACCTTCCTGAAACGCTGGATGCGTTGACTTGATTGGCTTTACGCTTTGGCATTTTAGGTTGGCGCAAACGAAAAGTCAACGAAGGAGAAGGTTTCCTCATAATTCTTAATAAATGGGACAGGGCGGGACGCTTTTATAATTCTTAATAGTCGTATGGGGCGCTTTTTGATATAATACCCTGGAACAAGACCCAACAAAATACCGGGCCCGCCTGTGGACGGGCCTGTGAGAGGAGCGAGCAAGCGTGAGCGAGCGGGTGTTGATCGTGGATGACGACGCGGCCATCCTCCTGCTGATCTGCGATGTGCTCTCCGACGCGGGCATCGGTGTGCGCACGGCCCAGTCGGGCGAGGAGGCGATCCGCATTCTGGAAAAGGAGCGGTTTGACCTGATCGTGCTGGATATCATGATGAAAGGGATCAGCGGCCTGGAGGTCTGCCGGAGGATCCGGGGGCAGGTGGACTGCCCCATCCTTTTCCTCAGCGCCAAGCGCGATGTGCGTGACGTGGTCAGGGGGCTTGGCCTTGGGGCGGATGATTACCTGACCAAGCCCTTCGTGGTGGAGGAGCTGGCGGCCCGTATCCAGGCCCATCTGCGCCGTCAGGCCCGTACCGCCCCCGGCGTGGAGCGTCGGGAGCGGGCGCTGGAGATCGGAGCTATCCGCCTGGACCCGGAGAAGATGGAGGTCACCAGAGACGGCCTGCCGGTGGCCCTGTCCAGCAAGGAATTTGAGCTGCTGTCCTATCTGATGCACAACGCGGGCAGGACCCTGTCCAAGGAGCAGATATTCCGGGATGTATGGAAGACCGGATATGGGGACATCGGCACGGTGGCCATCCATATCAAGAACCTGCGGGCCAAGCTGGATCCGGACTGGAGCTACATCAAGACGGTGTGGGGTTCGGGCTACCGCTTTGTCACCTGCAGCGGTTATGAGGAGGAGAAGATGGAGGGGAGCGAGCCATGACTGAGGGGAAAAAGCGGCGGTTTCCCGGCACCGGCTGGCTGGGGGCGCGCCTGTCCCGCAAGATGATCGTAATATTGCTCGCCCTGGCGGTAACGGGGTGGCTTTTGTCCTTCTTCTGGTTTTTGCGGGACATGCAGGACTACGCTGGGAACGCCTATGACGGAGCAATGCGGCAGTCAGAGGAACAGGCCCGGGAACTGGCCTCCTTCCTGGAGGGGAGCCGGGGAGACATATCCGGTCTCGCCGGATATCTGGAGGAGCGGGAACTGGGCTGCATCCTTCAGGACGACCAGGGAAGGACGGTTTTTCAGTTCATGCCGGAGTCCTGGCTCTCCCCCCGTCTGACCGCCTCCTGCGGCATACCGGTGACCACCGGCTCGGGCACGCTGCGGGCATATGTGTGGAGCACCGCCATTGACCGGGAGGACCTGAGCGACGCCCTGGGCCATCAGGCCTTTGTGGGACTGTCTCTGTTCAACCTGGGCCTGTTTCTGGCGGCAGGGGTGCTGCTGTATCTCATCGTCCTCTCGCCCATCATCGCGCTGCGCAGGACCATGCTGGCCTATGCCCGGCGGGGTGACCTTCCGGAGCGCAGCACCCGGACCGACGAGGTGGGAAAGCTGCAGAATGCCTTTGCCGACCTGACCGGGGAGCTCCGGGCCAAGGAACAGTCGGAGCGGCGGCTGATCGCTTCCATCTCCCACGACCTCAAGACCCCGCTGACCTCGGTGCTGGGGTTTTCCGAGCGGCTGCTCTCAGCCCAGCTCCCGCCGGAGAAACAGCGGCAGTACCTCCAGAGCATCCATGAAAAGGCTCTGCGCCTGAAGTCTATCGTGGATGAGTTCGATGAATATATCGATGTGGGCCTGCGGGACGACCGGCCCATGGAGCGCCTCACGGCGGAGGAACTGTGCGCCGATGTGCGGCAGGAATATGAGGCGGAGCTCCAGGAGGCCAACGTCAGGCTGAGCGTGGAATGCGCCTGCCCGGGCGCGGCATTTCTGGGCAACCGGGACGACCTGCGGCGGTACTTCGGCAATCTGATCGGCAACAGCATCCGCCACGGGGGCGTCCGGGCGCTGGAACTGACGCTGTCGTGCCGGCGGGAACGGGACGAGCTGGTCCTGGAGTTCCGGGACAACGGAACGGGGGTGGAGCCGGAGCTTCTCACCCAGATCTTCGAGCCCCTTTACACCTCGGACCGGGGCAGGAAGGTATCCGGACTGGGCCTGTCCATCTGCAGAAGCATTATCCGGGCTCACGGCGGTTCGGTGACGGCGGAGAATGCCCCCGGCGGCGGCCTGCTGGTGCGGGCGGTGCTGCCGGCGGCGGACTGAGAACAGGGCAAAACCCCCGGAACTCATGCGTTTGCATGGGCTCCGGGGGTTTTTTATGAGAGAATGGGATCAGCGGACCACCACCAGGCGGACCTTGCCGCCCTGCTCGGGGGCCTTGTCGTAATAGACGGTGAGGTCGTCGGAATAGGCCCGGGCCTCCTCCAGACCGTCCAGCCCTTCGGAGAACCAGTGGCCGGTGGTCTTGTTGTAGCACCAGACCTGGTCGGACACGGGAAGGACCATGCCGCCGCCGGTAATGGTGCGCGCATCGGGGTCATAGGCCGAGCGGCGGATGCCGGAGAGGGACTCAAGGGCCACCGAGCCGGCCAGCTTGTTCCGGCCGTCCCGGGTCTCCAGCGACCTGGCGATACCGATGGCGTCACCGTTGCGGAAGGAGGAGCCGCCGGTGAGGGGCCCCAGCCCGCTGCCGCCGTTTTCAACCGAGATGGAGGCGTTGGTAAAGCTCCAGGGATCGTCCGGGTCCTGGGTGGCAGCGGAATATTTGGCAAAGCCGTACTCGTACTGGTCCCCGGTCACGTCGTCAAAAAGGAGCAGATTGATCTTTCCGGCGTAATCCTTGCCCACATACTGGATGCGGGAGGCGGGCACGGCGGCCCGGGTGAGCTGGCGGAAGGTGATCTCCCGGGGCGTACCGGCGCCCACCCGCTCAAACATGCGCACGTTCTCGGCCAGCTTTACGCCGCCCAGGGTCCGGGCAGCCACGTCCAGCGTATCGGACGCGCCGCTGCCGGTGAGGCGGGAAAGGGTGATATGGCCGGCCTTGTGGGAGGAGACCGTGACCAGCTGGCCCACCAGCTTGGCGGCGGAGCTCTCGCTCAGATCCGGGTCGCCCTGAAAGACGATGTGCTCGCCGCCGGCATTGAAGAGGTCCATCAGCGGGACCACTCTGGCCTCCCCGGCGGAGCAGCTCTCCACCACGCCCACCGTGGTGGAACGGGCTGTGGAGGGAGACACGGCCCCGGCCACCCGGCCGTCGCTGGTGAGAAGAAGGGTCACATCCTCACCGGGACGGAAGGCCGCCAGGTCGGAGACTGCACCGGGGAGCACGGTGAAGTCCTGCCCCAGCATGGTGATGCGGGAGGGAGCGGTGGGATTGGGATAGGCGTTCTCATACAGGCCGGTGAGACGCAGGTCGGAGACGTGGAGGATCCTGGCGCCGCTGTCGTAAAAGGCCGTATCGTACTGCCGCAGGTCGGAAACCGAAGCTGGCACGCCGTTTTTATAGATCTGATAGTCCTTATCCCCGCCGGTCAGGGCGGCGAAGGGATTGGAGCCTTTCGGGTCGGTGCGGGCCACCATCACATCCTCGCCAGAGCTGGAGGCGGGGGAGAGATAGATGTAGTCCAGCTTGCCGGCGGCGCCGTAGCACAGCACCATGGACGTGCCGGAATAGAGATAGGACCAGACCTTGTCAAAGCTGGTGGCCTCGCCGTTTTTCCACACCGGGGTCTCGGGGGGGATGGTGATCTTCTCCCCGCCGGCGGCGGTGACGTAGTTGGCGTCCACCGGCCCGGAGACGGTGACGCGGCGGACGGAGTCGGCGGAGTTGGGCCGCAGGGTGAGAAAACGGCCGTCCTTATCCTGGACCATCTGGCCCCGGACGCCCATCAGGGAGGAGGACACCGCGGCCCGGTCGGTTCTGGGGGACTGGGTCTGGCCGCCCACGGCCACGGTGACGGTGCTGGAGCCGGTGGCCTGGTTGGCGTCCATACTCAGCAGGGTCACGTCCTCGGTGAGGACGCCCTTCAGACGGACCTCCAGATAGCAGGAGTCGCTGTCCTTCATATCGGTAAAGAGCAGGTTGCGGAAGAGGATGGCGGCCTGGGCCCGGGTGATGGTTTCGCCGCCCCCCAGGGAGAGCCCTTCGGTGAGGCCGTTCTGCCGGGCGGCGGCCAGATAGCCGTCATACCAGGCGGCGCCGCCCGAGATGTCGCCGGTGTTATAGCCCAGGATGCGGACCAGAATGGCCACCGCCTCGCCGTAGGTGATGGGGCGGTCGGGCTGGAAGGTGCCGTTGCCCACGCCCAGAATGAGCCGGTCGGCCTTCTGCCCCTCGCCGCCGGAGGAAGCCGCCTCTCCGGAGGTGGTGAGGGTGGAGGCCAGGTTCACATAGCCCCTGGCCCAGTGCCGGGGCCCCACATCGGAAAAGATGGTGCGGCTGCGCTGGGCGGGCTCCAGCGCGCCCTTGTCCATCACGTCCACCGCCATCTTGCAGAACTGGGCCCGGGTCAGGGTGCCGCCGGGGTTGAAGGAATTGCCGCCGGTGCCGTCCACCACGCCCAGCAGGCGCAGGACCTGGGCGGCCTCGGCCACGTCGGGGTCGCTGATGTCGGAGAAGGCGGCGCTCCCGGCCGCCGAGGCGGGCAGGACCAGGAGGGCGGCCAGAGCGGCCAGCGTCACAAGGCCGGCCAGGATACGTCTGAATTTCATGCGGGTACTCTCTCCTTTCGTCATTCCGCCCGAAGGGCGTCCACCGGCTGGAGGCCGCTGGCCTTGATGGCGGGGTACATGCCGAAGATGATGCCGAGCAGCACCGAGACCACCACGCCGGTGACCATGATGGACGGGTCGGGATTGACGATATAGCCCAGCTGCTGCTTACAGTAGATCCAGGTGGCCGGATAGCTGGCCAGGATGCCCAGTATGCCGCCGATGCCGCAGATCATGCAGGCCTCGATGAGAAACTGGGTGATGATGCTGCGCCGTTCGGCGCCGATGGCCTTGCGGATGCCGATCTCCCGGGTGCGCTCGGTGACGGTGACCAGCATGATGTTCATGATGCCGATGCCACCCACCAGCAGGGAGATGGCGGCGATGCCGCCCAGCATGTTCTGCTGCTTTTTGGTGGCCTCCTCCATCTGCTCCCGGCCCTGCTCGGCGCTGTACACACTGTAGGAGCCGAAGCTGTTGCCGCTCTGCTGGTCGCCGATGAGGCCCTTGAGAAAGCCGTCCAGCCGGGTGATGGCCTCGGTGACGGCCTCCCGGCTCCTGGCCTTGACCACGAACTCGCTCATGTCGGTGTAGGAACCGCTCACCGCGGCCAGGGCACGGTTGGCGGTGTAGGGAATGACGATGACGTTGTCCATGGACCAGCCCTCCTCGGCCTGGTCGGAAAAATCCTTCTGGGCATAGACGCCGATTACCTCAAAGGGAACGCCGCTAATGGTGAGGGTCTTGCCGATGGGGTCGGAGTAGTCGAAGAAGAGCTCCTTGGCCCGGGAGCCCAGCACGCAGACCTGCCGGTAGCTCTTCACATCCAGGTAGGACAGGTCCCGGCCGGAGCCGATGGAGAAGTTGTTGCACAGGGACCACTGGTCGCTGCCCAGGTAGACCTGGGGCTGGTAGTTCATGGAGTCGGAATTCTTGGTCTGGTACTTGATGGTGCCCCAGGTGGTGCCGCTGGGGGTGACGCCCTCCACCAGGTCGCCCAGCTGGAGGCAGTAGTCGTACAGGCTCTGGAACACCCTGTCGCTGCCCGCGCCCCACTTGTAGGCGTAGACATTGATCTGGTTGGTGCCCATGCTGGCGTAATACTCCATGATCTCCCTGCTCTGGCCCTTGGCGTAGGTGATCTGGGTGATGACGGCGGCCAGGCCGATGATGATGCCCAGCATGGTGAGGAAGGTCCGGCCGCCCCGGGCGATGATGGATTTGAAGGCCAGCTTGACCGATTGGATAAAGTTCACAGCCAGTCCACCTCCTGGGGGTGATCGGCGACGATGACGCCGTCCGAGATGCGCACCATCCGCGGCGCGGTGGCGGCGATGCCGTTGTCATGGGTGATGAGGATGACGGTGGTGCCCTCCTTGTAGAGCCGGCGGAGGATCTCCAGCACGTGCAGGCCGGTCTTGGAGTCCAGCGCGCCGGTGGGCTCGTCGGCCAGAATGATGGGGGGATGGGTGGCGATGGCCCGGGCGATGGCCACCCGCTGCTGCTGGCCGCCCGACATCTCGGTGGGCTTGTGGCCCCGGCGGTCGGCCAGACCCACCCGCTCCAGCGCGTCCATAACCCGGTCCTCCCGCTCCCCGGCGCGGACCCCCTGGTAGATGAGGGGGAGCTCCACGTTCTCGTAGGCCGAGAGGGCGGGGATCAGGTTGAAGCCCTGAAAGATAAACCCGATCTGCTTGTTGCGGATGTGGGAGAGTTTCCGGTCGCTGAGCTCGGTCACGTCGGTGCCGTCCAGGTGGTAGTCGCCGTAGGTGGGGATGTCCAGACAGCCCAGGATGTTCATCAGTGTGGATTTGCCCGAGCCGGACTGGCCCACGATGGTGACGAACTCGCCCCGGTCGATCTGAAGGGAAACGCCGTTGAGGGCCCGGACCTCATTCTCGTAGCCCTCGTTATAGATCTTATATACGTCCTTGATATCAATGAGCAAATGTATCAGCTCCTATCCGGCGCTCATCGGGACCTTACCAGCCGTAATTGTCGGCCTGCTCCTTGATAATGTTGGTGAATACCTCGTCCCCCTCGTTCAGGCCGGAGCGGATCTCGGCATTGGAGGTGTCGGACAGGCCCACCTCCACCTCCACGGGGTAGAAGCCCTCGGGGATCTCCTTGGCGATCTCTTCAGGAAGCTCCACCATGTTCTCGGGGGCGCTGTCGGCCTTCAGGTAGACCACGGAGAGGTTGTTGCCGTCGACGTCGCTGACGTAGTGAACGCAGATGACGGGGACCACCAGGCAGTTCAGGCTCTGGCTGGCGGCGAAGCTGTAGTTGACGGTCTGGCCGTTGCGCATGGCGCCGTCAGGATTGTCCACCCGCACCGAGACCGGATAGGTGGTGACGCCGGAGTCGGTCTTGGGCTCCAGGCTGACGCCGTCTACGATACCCATGAACATATTTCCGTCCCAGTCGGTGAGATCGATGGTCATGCCGGTCTGGATGTTGCCCACGTTGCGCTCGTCCACGTCGATGGTCACGTTCATCACGGTGGTGTCCGCGATGGAGACGGCCACCCTGCCGCTCTCCACGTCCTCCCCGGCCACCAGGCCGCAGGAGGTGACGGTGCCGCTGATGGGAGCCACGGCGTTGAAGTCGGACAGGGCCTTCTGAGCGTCCTCCAGCTTCTGCTGGGCCTCCTGGATCTGCTCGTTCTTGGCCTTGATCTGTTCCTGAACATCGTCGTCACCCAGCACCATCAGGACCTGACCGGAGGAGACGTCGGCGTAGTTGAGCAGGTCGGCTTTGACCAGGGGGCCGCCGGCCTTGGTGGAGATGTCACGGACCTCATAGTATTTGAGCTGCCCATCGGCGTAGGGGTAGATGGGGGTGCCGTCGGCAGCGCTGAAGGTTACCGAGGCGTCCATATCCTGGGTCAGAGTGCCGGGGTTGTCCATGACGAAGACCACCTCGAAGCACTTGGAGCCCTCGGGGGTGATGAAGCTGACCTTGTTGATCTTCTCCACCTTGCCGGAGAAGGATCCCATCACCGCGGGGACCGAGACCTGGACGCTCTGTCCCACGGAGATGCTGCTCTCATAGGCATAGCTGAAATAGAGGGAGAGCTTGAGCTTCCGGTCGTTGACCAGGGTGGCGATCTTGGTGCCGGCGGCGATATTGTCATCCGGGTAGAATTCGCCCGCATCCATCAGCTTGCCGGCAAAGGGGGCGCGCACCGTGAGCTCAGAGAGGTCCTCACGGAGCTTCTGCATATCCTCATTAAGGGAGGTCAGGCTCTCCCGGGCGGAGGTGACGGCCTGCTCGGCAGACTCGCTGCGGATGGTGTAAAGGGGGTCGCCGGCCTGGACCTGCTGGCCCTCGGTGACAAAGACCTCGTTCACCGTCCCGTTGGCGGCCAGTGTGATGGTGGAGGCCGACTTGGCCTTGGCCACGCCGCTGCCCTCCACCATGCTGGAGATGGAGCCGTAGTAGACCATATCGGTCAGGACCTCGCCCTGTTCTTCCTCGGGATCGCTGAGAACAAATTTCCACATCAGAAAGCCGCCCACGGCCAGCGCGGCCAGTACCGCGCCGGCTGCAACGATCTTCCCGGCTTTCTTCTTTTTGTGTTTCTTTTTGGCCGGCGCCGGAGCGGCGGGGGCGGACTGTGTGCCCGGGTCCAGAACAGGGGTCTGTTGTTCGGTCATATTCGTTTCCTCCTGTGCCAGTTTTTTCATACCTGCAATACATACATTGTAGCATGGGGCGAGCGTGAAGATACTTTCAAAATGGTGACAAGTTCTTAATAAAACCTTAAATTTAATCTTCAGCCCCCGGCCTTATTCTGTATAGACGAAGGAGGAGGAAAAAAGTTGCGGCATCGCCGGAAAATCCTTCCGAAACAAAAAAACGCCCCCGCCGCCGGCCATAAAGCCGGGAGCGGGGGCATTCTAGCCTGCCGGGAAAGCAGGCGGATATCACAGATTACCAGGTGCGGGACTGAAGCTGCTTGAACTGGGCGACGGTGGAGACGTGGGAGTTCAGGCCGCCGTCCACGGTCATGACCTGGCCGGTAACGTAGCTGCTCTCATCGGAGCCCAGGTAGACGCACATGTGGCCGATATCCTCGGGGCAGCCATAGCGGTTGACCATGATGTTGCTCAGGAAGATATCCTTCAGCACCTGGGGCACGTGGGCCTCGTTCTGGGGGGTGACAATCAGGCCGGGACGCACGCAGTTGCAGCGGATGTTCTGCTTGCCGTACTGCAGGGCGGTGGACTTGGTCAGCATATCCACACCGGCCTTGGCGCAGGCGTAGGCGGTGGAGCCCAGGTCGCCGCCGCAGGAGGCCATGGAGCCGATGTTGATGATGGAGCCACCCGCCTCATTCTTCTGCAGGTAGGGGAGCACGCACTTGATGGAATAGAAGGTGCCGCGCATATCGCTCTGGAAGACCGCGTCCCACATGTCCAGGGTCAGCTCGTCCACGCGGCCGTCCTTCAGGCCCACGTTGGCGGCGTTATTGACCAGAACGTCGATCTTGCCGTACTTCTCGGCGGTATCGGCAAAGAGCTTCTCAATGCTCTCGGGAGAGGTGATGTCCATGAAATGATACCAGGCCTCTCCGCCCTCGCTGCGGATGGTGTCCACAACGGCCTGACCTTTCTCCTCACGGCGGCCGCAGATGACCACCTTGGCGCCCTCGGCGGCGTACAGCCGGGCGATGCCAATGCCGATGCCGCTGGTGGAGCCGGTGACAACGGCGACCTTACCTTTGAGTCTGTCCATAATAAATATCCTCCTTATATGACATTCTATACGGGTTGGTTCGATTATCAGTACCTTTATTATAAAACGTGCTTCACCGTTTGTCCATAGAAAACGACCTGCTGAGTTTAAAAAATTTAATCTGCCTATACTGATCTGACGGCGGGAAGCATGTGCGGCCGGAAAGGGGACCGCCGTTTTTACAAAAGGGAGAGGAAAGGACGCCCAACGAAGTGAGGCATATATGTGCTGGAAGGCACGCCCGGGTATATTTGCGGTGGCTTTTTCGCTGCAAGGGTGCTATAATTTCATACAATTCCCATTTACATGCCGTAACCGGAGGGAAAAGTTCTCTATAAAGAGGGAAAGAAGATGAAACAGGCAAAAGCTCTGCGGAATCATAATACAGGCCGAGGCTGTGGGGGGGGCGCAGCGGCGTTGCTATTCTTTATTTTTGCTATGGAACTGACAGCGTTTGCTGCAGAAAGCGGAGACGCCGCATTGGCTGCGAAAACAACGAATATGTCCATTGCGTATGGGATTACGACTGCCCTGTCCCTGTTTTTGTTCGTCGGTTACTGCGCCCTTGTGCGTCAAAAAAGTATCTGGCTGCTGATGACCTACGGTTCCGTCGTGATCGTGAACCTGGGATATCTTGCGCTCTCGGTCTCAAAAACGCTGGAGGAGGCGCTGCTGGCCAACCGCATCTCTTATTTTGGCTCGGTCTTTCTTCCCCTTGGCATGCTGATGGCCATCCTGGATATCTGCCGCATCCGTTACCGAAAGCGGCTTTTGGGCGTACTGTTCTGGATCGGCGTTGGGGTCTTTCTTGTAGCTGCCAGTCCGGGCTATCTGGACTGCTATTATAAGGAGGCCACACTGGTATTCGTGAATGGAATGGCCAGACTGGACAAAGAATACGGACCACTGCATGTTATATATCTGGTATATCTGCTCGCCTATTTCGGAGCCATGATCGGTGCGGTCCTGACCTCTATCATCGGGAAAAAGACGGTGTCCTGCAAACATGCCGCGCTGCTTTTGGCGGTCGTGTTCCTGAATGTCGCCATCTGGCTTGTCGAGCAGCTTATTTACTCGGATTTTGAATTCCTGTCGGTTTCCTACATTGCCAGCGGACTGCTTCTGCTGATGCTGTACGGCATGATGCAGGACTATGGCATATGGCCGGGCCTGCCGGAGACAGATCCCTTACAGGCCGCTTCCGGAGGGTCGAAAAAGGGCGTTGCGGTCCCGGCCGCCAAAGAAGAGAGCGCGGAAGGATCCCCGGCGGCGGGCGCGGCTTCCGGACGTGAAGGCGCGGCGGCACTGCCTGATGAGCGCATCGCGCAGATCATGGCCGGCTGGCCGGCAGTCTCCATGCTGACAGCCAGAGAGGCAGAGGTACTCCGTGCCCTTTTGGAAAACAAAAAACGAAAAGATATCGCGGCGGATCTGAACGTGACCGAGCATACGGTGAAAAAGCACACCGCCAATATTTTTTCAAAACTTGAGGTGTCCAGCAGAAGTGAACTTACTGCGAAGGCGGATCGGGAAACGGACGTCCCAAACTAGAAAAAGACCGGGAGCCGGCTGTATGCCGGCTCCTTTTCTGCGTCCAATGAAGTGCACACCTTTTCCTGCACGGCTGCAGAGGAAGATGGTAGCCCTGTTTTGGGAAAGAGTAGCCCTGTTTCAGCTATAGGGCTACTGTTTTTTGCCTGTGGACCATGTAATAATGAATTAGGAATTTATGAATATCAGCGTCTGGTGTGATGCCCAAAGGGCAGCAGGGAAGGTGATATGATGGAGAAAAAGGTGATTGCACGATTTACGGTTCAGATTACATCTGCAGAGGGCGCCACCTGGCAGGGCAGCGTGGCGGCGGAAAATGAGATATTCCATTTTCGGAGCGAGCTGCAGCTGCTGAACTGGCTGCTTGAACGCTATCCGGAACTGCGGCCGGGTGCGGAGCCGAAGTAAAGAGAGTGGGGAGAAAAGCGGCCGCCGGGCTGTGCCGCCGCAGGATAAAAGCCGGCATCCCGTAAGGCCTGAAACCGTCATTTGCCCCCGGCACGTCTGTGCCGGGGGCATTTTGGCTGCATTCCGCCCGGGGCGGCGGTGGGGCCCGGCTACAGGTCCTGGAGATCTGCCGCCGGGATATCATTTTCCAGATTGTCCCGGGCCAGATCGTTGTCGATGACCGGATATACATCCGGGATGGGCCTGTCTCCCCGGGGATGCGCGGCATTCCGACGCTTGATTTTCGGCCGGTCCGGACCGGTTGGCTGCGGCTGAGACATGTTGATCATCCCGCGGTTAATATGGCCCTTTTCAAAGGAGAGTATGCATGCCGGGGAGTCATCCCTGCGCGCCGGGCGCGCTGAGAGAAGAGACCAGACGCTGCATTTCCTGTTTGGACCGGACGCCGTGGGCCCGCTGCAGGACGGCCTGCTTTTCCGGCTCTGTCATGGACTCAAACTGTTTCATGGCGGCCTCGTTCTGGGCCAGGGCCATGCCCAAGCCGAGGGGCAGTTCGTTTTTCATGGGATCACCTCGCGGATAGTATCTGCGCGGTGCGGGCGGAATATGCGGCCGCGGCGGCTGACGCTGAAAAGCGGCAAGCTGTATCTTGTCAACCCCTGAGATCTATGCTATACTTTTTACATCTTATTTGAAAAGATTCTGCCTGTATCATCATACTGTGTCATTTCAAAAGAATATTTGATTACAGTACAATAGGGTACTGTATTATGGCAAAAAGGCTTGGACAACAAATGTGTTGTCTTGGCCTTTTTTGGTTTTCATCAGGGACTGTGCGGTGAGGGAGATGGAAAAGTGTCGTCGGCGATCTTGAGTGTTGGAATAGACATTGGCACATCGACCACCCAGGTGATCTTCAGCCGTATCAGGATGGAGAATACTGCCGGCTACTTTTCGGTGCCCCGCATCTCCATTGTCGGCAAAGAGCTGGTCTATAAAAGCCCGGTCCATACGACACCGCTGAAAACGGCCTCCCTGCTGGACGGAGAAGGGGTCCGGAGGATCGTGGAGAGGGAATACCGGGCGGCGGGGCTTACCCCTGCGCAGCTCGACACCGGCGCGGTGATCATTACGGGAGAATCTGCCCGCAAGGAAAACGCGGCCCTGATCACGGAACAGCTCAGCGGATTTGCCGGCGAGTTTGTGGTCTCCACGGCGGGACCGGATCTGGAATCGATCATTGCCGGCAAGGGGAGCGGCGCGTTTCAGTACAGCGTGGACCATGACTGCGCCGTGGTCAATCTGGATATCGGCGGCGGCACCACCAATATCGTGCTTTTTGACAGCGGAGATATCATAGGCAAGGGCTGCTTCGATATCGGCGGCCGCCTGATCCGCCTGGCGGCGGATTATACCGTGACCTCCGTCAGCCCGGCGGCGGGAGCGGTGGCGGAGGCGGTGGGCGTCCGGCCCGTGGTCGGGCAAAAAATCACCCCGGCGGAGCTGGGCCGGATCACAGACAAGATGGCCGACCTGCTGGCCCAGGCCATCGGCCTTGCGCCTGCGGAGCCACTGCTTGGGTGGGTGGAAACGCCCAACAGCTCCGAGCTGCGCATCATCAGGCGGGCCGAGCGGATCTGTTTTTCGGGGGGTGTGGCGGACTGTGTGCGCTCCCCGGGCGAAACGGACCCGCTGCGGTACGGCGACATCGGCGTGTTTCTGGGAAACTCCATCCGAGCCCGTTTCCTGCCGGAGAGAGAAAAGATCATCTCGGCCAGCGAGACCATCCGCGCCACGGTGGTGGGCGCAGGGACCTACACCACCAGCCTTTCGGGCAGTACCATCACCTGCTCCGACGGTATTTTCCCGGTCAAGAACGTCCCGGTGCTGAAGCTGGATATGGAGGAACAGCAGGACTGTCTGGACGGCAGCGCCGAAAAGCTCGCGCAGAAGACGGAGTGGTTTTTGCGGCAGAGCGACAGCCGGCGGATCGTGCTTGCCCTGCCGGGAAAAGCGGATCCCACATATGGGGAGATCAAAACCCTGGCCCGGATGATCGTACAGGTGATGGACCGGCTGCTGCCGGAAGGCGAGCCCATTATCGTCATATTGGAGAAAGATATCGCCAAAGCACTGGGCATGGCCATGAGGTCCGAGACCGGCGGCAGACGAAAGACAGCCGCGATAGACGGCGTCAAAGTGGAAGCGAACGATTATGTGGATATCGGCCGTCCGCTGATGGACGGGCTGGTGGTGCCGGTCGTGGTAAAGACTCTGGTTTTTGGATGACTGAAAGAAGAGGAGGATAAGAGATGGGCTTTTCAACGCTGCTGGCTGGAAAGACATTTACTTTTCATTCCGTAAAAGAAGTGCTGGCCAAAGCCAACGAGGAAAAATCCGGGGACATTCTGGCGGGGATCGCCGCGGGATCGGATCTGGAGCGCATCGCGGCCAAGGAAGTGCTCAGCCATCTGCTGGTACGGGACCTGCGCGAGAATCCGGTGGTCCCCTATGAGGATGACGAGGTGACACGGATCAACCAGGATTCCATCGACAGCGCGGTATACGAGAAAATACAGAACTGGACCATGGCAGAGCTGCGGGAGTACATCCTGGGGGACGCCTCCGGGGAGGAGGACCTCAAGCGGCTGGGACGCGGACTGACTGCGGAGGTGGTTGCCGGAGTCTGCAAGCTCATGAGCAACCTGGATCTGGTCTATGCCGCCAACAAGATCCGCATCACGGCCACCTGCAACACCACCATCGGCTGCCGGGGCACCCTTGCCACCAGACTGCAGCCCAACCATCCCACCGACCATATTGAGGGGATCACCGCGTCCCTGTTCGAGGGACTCAGCTATGGCAGCGGCGACGCGCTGCTGGGACTGAATCCCGTCAATGATACCGTGTCCAGCCTGATGGAGGTGCTCAAGCGGTTCGACGAGGTGAAGAACCGCTTTCAGATCCCCACCCAGATCTGCGTGCTGGGCCATATCACCACTCAGATCGAGGCGGTAAAACGGGGCGCCCCCTGCGATATGATCTTTCAGTCCATCGCCGGGAGCCAGAAGGGGAACAGCGCCTTTGGCTTCTGCGCAGACACGGTTCGGGAAGCCCGTCAGCTGTTAAAGGAGCGGGGGACCGCCAAGGGCCCGAATGTGATGTATTTTGAGACCGGGCAGGGCAGCGAGCTCTCTTCAGACGCCCACTATGGCGCCGACCAGGTCACCATGGAGGCCCGCTGCTACGCCTTTGCCCGGGCGTTTGAGCCGTTCATGGTCAATACAGTGGTAGGCTTTATTGGACCGGAGTACCTCTATGACAGCCGTCAGGTCATCCGCGCCGGGCTGGAGGATCATTTCATGGGAAAACTCTCCGGAGTCCCCATGGGCTGCGACTGCTGCTATACCAACCATATGATGGCCGATCAGAACGACATTGAAAACCTGTCTCTTCTGCTGGCCGGCGCGGGAGTCAATTATATTCTCGGCGTTCCCGCCGGGGACGATATCATGCTCAACTACCAGACCAACGCCTATCATGACGCCGCAGCCATCCGCGAGGTGCTGGGCCTGCGGCCCATCCGGGAGTTTGAAGGCTGGCTGGAGAAGATGGGGATCATGGAGAACGGCAGGCTGACGCCGAGAGCCGGAGATCCCACGATCTTTACACGCAGGGGGTGAGGATGCTTGGTAGATAAACGGCTGGTCAGCCGCATCACGGAAGAGGTGATGCGGCAGCTGAAGGAACGGGGATATGTGATCCTGCCGGAAAAAGAGGACCCGGCGCCCGGGACGGCGGAGGGGCCGGAGGATATCACCTCCCCGTCCTGCAAGGCAAAGCCGCTGCTGCGGGACCCGCAGGATATGGAGGCGCTGCTGCGGATGAAGCGGTACACCAACGCCCGCATCGGCGTGGGCCGCGCCGGTCCGCGGCTCAATACCCAGACCATGCTGGCTATGCGGGCAGACCACGCAAAGGCCCGGGACTCGGTTTTTACCGACGTGAGCCCTGAGCTTACGGAGCGCATGGGGCTTATGACCGTGCAGACCATGTGCGACTGCAAGGATACCTATGTCACCCGCCCCGACCTTGGAAGAACGCTCAGTGGGGAGGCGGAAAAGGCCATTCGGAGCGCCTGCGTGCCCAATCCAGACGTGCAGATCTTCGCGGCGGACGGACTGAGCTCCTCCGCCATTGAAGCCAACCTGGAAAAGATCCTGCCCATCCTGATGGACGGACTTCAGGCCAGGGGCCTGAAGGTGGGAACGCCGTTCTATCTGCGCTTTGGCCGGGTGGCGGCGGAGGACCAGGTGTCCGAGGTGCTGGGCGCCAGGGTAGTGTGCGTGCTCATCGGGGAGCGGCCGGGCCTGGCCACGGCGGAGAGCATGAGCGCCTATATTGCCTACAACGCCTATGTGGGCATGCCCGAGGCAAAGCGCACGGTGGTCTCCAACATCCATAAGGACGGCCTCTCCGCAGTGGAGGCCGGCGCCTACATCGTGGAGGTCATCGCCCAGATCCTGGAGCAAAAGGCAAGCGGAGTCGATTTGGTGAAATGAGAGGTGAGAGATGCGCGGCGATGCGATAAGGACGACCGTTCTCAGTGTACAGATGATCCCCAATGCCGATCCCGCCCTTTTGGAAAAGCTGGCGCTGCCCCGGGAACTTCGCAGCCTCGGCATCCTTACAACGGACTGCGACGACGTGTCCTACGCGGCGCTGGACGAGGCGACCAAGCGGGCCAATGTCCGGGTGGCCTACGCCAGCAGCATGTATGCGGGCTCCGGCAACGCCAGTACGAAACTGGCGGGCGAGTTTATCGGCATCCTGGCGGGAGAGGACCCTGCCGAGGTGCGCAGCGGCCTGGAAGCCGCTGTCCGCTATGCGCGGGAGGAGGCCTGCTTTTACAGTGCCAATGACGACGATTCCATCGTGTATTTTGCCCACTGTATCTCCCGCACCGGGTCCTACCTCTCGGAAAAAGCCGGTGCGGCGGAGGGCGGGGCCATGGCGTATCTGATCGCGCCTCCTGCGGAGGCGATCGTGGGACTGGACGCGGCGCTGAAGGCGGCGGATGTAAGACTGGGCCTCTTCTATGGCCCGCCGACGGAGACCAACTTTGCAGGCGGCCTTCTCACCGGCGATCAGGCGGCCTGCAAGGCGGCCTGCGCGGCCTTTGCCCAGGCGGTGTGCGGAGTCGCCGGGAGTCCCGTGGCATACGGATAAAACCGCCTTTTCACAGTGGGGGAACAGATTATAGAAAGAGAGGAGCGATGATAGTTGGAATTTGACAGAGATTTGCGTTCGATACAGGAAGTCCGAAACCTGGTGGCAAAGGCCAGGCAGGCGCAGGGCGAGTACGCGTCCTATACGCAGGAACAGGTAGACCGGATTGTGAAGGCGGTCTCTGAGGCCTGCGCCGCTCAGGCGGAGCGCCTGGCGAAGCTGGCGGTGGAGGAGACGGGCTTCGGCGTCTGGCAGGACAAGGTACTGAAAAACCAGCTGGGCAGTACCATCACCTATGAGAGCATCAAGGACCTGCGGACGGTGGGGATTCTCAGCGAAAACCAACAGACCGGCGTTATGGAGGTGGCCGTGCCCATGGGCGTGGTGGCCGCCCTGATCCCCTCCACCAACCCGACGTCCACCGTGATGTACAAATGCCTCATCTCGCTGAAGGCGGGCAACTCCATTGTGATCAGCCCGCACCCCAACGCCAAGAATTGTATTTTGGAGACCTATAAGATTGTGATGCAGGCCGCCAAGGCGGCGGGCGCGCCGGACGGGCTGGTGCAGTGCATCACCACGCCGTCTATGGAGGGCACCAACGCCCTGCTCCGGCACCCGGACATCGGCATCATCCTCGCCACCGGCGGCGAGGCCATGGTCCGGGCGGCATACAGCTCCGGAAACCCGGCGCTGGGCGTGGGACCGGGCAATGGTCCGGCATATATTGAAAAATCGGCCGATATCCCCGCGGCTGTGCGCAGGATCTTTGACAGCAAGACCTTTGATAACGGGACCATCTGCGCCTCGGAGCAGAGCATCGTCACCGAGAAATGCATCAGCAGCCTGGTGGCCGCCGAGATCGAAAAGCAGGGCGGCTATTTCATGACGCCGGAGGAGAGCGAAAAGGTGAGCCGGTTCATCATGCGGGCCAACGGAACGATGAACCCAAAGATCGTGGGCCGTACCGCACAGACCATCGCGGACATGGCCGGCATCCGTATTCCGGAAGGCACGCGGGTCCTGCTCTCCCGCCAGACCACGGTGGGGAAGGACAATCCCTATTCCCGAGAGAAGCTCTGCCCCATCCTGGCCTACTATGTGGAGGATAACTGGGAGAGCGCCTGCAAACGCTGCATGGAGATCCTGTTTAACGAGGGCAAGGGCCACACGATGACCATCCACAGCCAGGACAAGAGCGTGATCCGGGAATTCGCGCTGAAAAAGCCTGTCTCCCGTTTGCTGGTGAATACGCCGGGGGCCCTCGGCGGAGTGGGGGCCACCACCGGCCTTCCGCCGGCCTTGACGCTGGGCTGCGGCGCCGTGGGCGGCAGCGCGACCTCGGACAATGTGGGGCCCATGAATCTTTTGAACATACGGCGGGTGGCGTATGGCGTCCGGGAACTGGACGAGCTGCGCGGAGCATCCGTACCCCCGGTATCCCACCGCGGCGAAGAGGAGAAACGGCCCGCAGGCGGCGCGTCCTCCCTCACCAGGGCGGAGATCGAGGAGATCACCCGCTCTGTGATTGCACGGCTGACAAGATCGGAATGAATACTGAATGGAGGAACGAATTATGGAAACTTTACAGGCGCTTGGCATGATCGAAACAAAGGGACTGGTAGGCTCCATCGAGGCCGCTGATGCCATGGTAAAGGCGGCGAATGTGCATCTGATCGGCAAGGTCCATGTGGGCGGCGGCCTTGTGACGGTGATGGTCCGGGGCGATGTGGGCGCTGTGAAGGCCGCCACCGACGCCGGCGCGGCCGCGGCCTCCCGGGTGGGGGAGCTGGTCAGCGTGCACGTCATCCCCAGGCCCCACGACGAGGTGGAGTTCATCCTGCCCACGCTGGAGAACAGCAGCCGCTGAGCGGCGAAAACCAATGCATCGCATGCAAACGGACACGGACCCATATGAAATGATGTGTAGGAGGATATGATAATGGCGAATCTGCAGGCACTGGGCATGGTGGAAACAAAGGGACTGGTGGGCTCCATCGAGGCCGCCGACGCCATGGTGAAAGCGGCAAACGTCCGGCTGATCGGCAAGGTCCATGTGGGCGGCGGTCTTGTGACGGTGATGGTCCGGGGCGACGTGGGCGCCGTGAAGGCAGCCACCGACGCCGGGGCGGCCGCGGCCTCCCGGGTGGGAGAGCTGGTCAGCGTCCATGTGATCCCCCGTCCCCACAGCGACGTGGAGTTCATCCTTCCCACGCTGGAAGGAACGGCAGAGTAATCAGGCCGCGGCAGCGGGAGAGGCGGTGCGCACGTGAAGAAGGAGCTTTTGAGCGATGTGGAACTGCGCGCATGGTGGCGCCCCGGAAGCGGCGGCACGTACCATGTGCGGCAGGGGACCATCCTGACGCCGGCCGCCCGGGATTTTATCCGCGAGAAAAACATTCAGCTCTGCTGGGACGAGGAGCCCTCCTTTGAGCGGATGCCGGTGGACCCCATGCCCCGCCGGGGCGGGAAGGTCCGCTACCGGAACGCCGTGACAGGTGGGGAGACCGATACCAAGGGCGAGAATATGACGCATTTGCGGGGCAATCTCCTGGTCCCAAAGACCCATCCCCGCATCGCGTTCCGGGGGAGGCTGGATTCTCTGATGGCGCAGGTCATGCAGGTGCAGATCACAGCCCTTGAGGAGGGAAAACCGGCCCTTGCGGATGACCTGGATGAGGTGATGGGCCTGCTGCGGAACATACTGGCCGCCGAGGTGAAGGAGACCCCGCTGGAGGCCGTAAAGCTCCTGGGGATGGACAGCGCCCAGCTCCGATATGCCTCTCACCACGTGCGGGAGAGCGTGGGGATCGACCATCCGGTCCCGAACTACCGGATGGGAAAGCTCTGCGTGACGCTCAACCTCCTGCGCACGCAGGTGCGGGAAGCGGAGCTCTCGGCCGCCCGGGCTTTTTCAGACGGGGACGGCGTGTGCGGGCGCGAGGACATTATGGAAGGGCTCAACCGTCTTTCCAGCGGTATCTACATCCTTTTCTGCCGGGAAGCGGCAGGACGGTTTGAGCGGGGGAAACAGAGATGAACTATTACAGTGAACAGGATATCAGGGATATTGTCGCCTCCGTCCTGGCGCAGTCCGGGGCGGCAAAGGGACCCGGCGGCTGTGCCGATCCCCTTCCGGTGGAGATATCCGCCCGCCATGTGCACCTGACGGAGGACGCGGTGGAGAAGCTCTATGGAACGGGCTGCAGGCTGACCCGGAAGCGGGAGCTCAGCCAGCCGGGCGAATTCCTCTCCGGCGAGCGGGTGAAGATCGTCACGGCCAGGGGCGTCATCGACAATGTGGCGGTTCTGGGCCCCGTGAGACAGCGGGTGCAGGTGGAGCTGTCCCTGACGGACGCCCGCACACTGGGCATTCAGATCCCCGTGAACCTCTCGGGGGACCTGACGGGCGCCGGGGATGTGCTGCTCGTCGGCCCGGCGGGGATCCTGGAGGCAAAGGGCTCCGCCATTGCGGCGAAGGCCCATATCCATATGACCCCGGCGGATGCCGGGCGTTACGGCGTCCGCAACGGCCAGTCCGTGAGCGTCCGGCTTCAGACGTCCCGCCCGGTGACGCTGGAGGATGTGGTGGTCCGGGTGAAAGATACCTTCCGCCTGGCGGTCCACATCGACTTTGACGAGGCCAATGCGGCGGCGGCCGGCGGGGAGATCACGGGCATTCTGGCAGAGAGCAGGTGTAACATTGAGTGAGATTAACATAGAACGGCTGGTGGAAGACGTGACCCGGCAGGTGCTCTCCGCGCTGCAGGCGCGGCAGGACGCCGCGGAGGAAGCGGCGGGAAAAGACCGGTGCCTGGTGGTGGGAAAGCTTGAGGACGTCCCGGATGCGCTGAAACGCGGCGCCGTGCTGTGCGGCATGGAGGAATACGAGGGCTGCAAAAATATCCTGCGCTTTCAGAGAGTCATCATCTCCGGACTGACCCTGGTGCAGCTGGCGGATATCGCCCTTGGCAGGCCGGGGGACAGCGGCTCCTGTGCTGTGGTCAGCGCGCTGCTCCACGGCGTGGAGGTGGTCCTGCTGGAGTCGGCGCTGCCGCACCGCTCCTGCGCAGGGAAAGGCAGCACCGGCCTGTATGCGCTCCTGGAGGGACATGTCCGGACCATCCAGGCCTTTGGCGTGAAGCTGCTGGCAAAGGAGCGGCTGGCCGTCCCTGAGACGGCTCCGGTGAGACCGCCGAAATATCAGGCGCCGGCGCCTGAGCCGGTCAAGGGCAGCGCGCGGCCCAGCGTGGGCAGGCTCATTTCCGAATCGGACGCGCTGGCCATGGCAGCGGCGTCTGGCGGGCAGCCGGTCCGCGTGGCCGGGGACGCGATCCTGACCCCCTCCGCCTGGGATGTATTTACCAGAGCGAGGGTGGAGGTCATTCGCGGAGACGGGTGAACGGAGGACAATATGGTTATTTGCAGAGTAGTGGGCCATGTCTGGGCCACCAAGAAAGAGGAGAACCTGGAGGGCCTGAAGCTGATGGTGGTCCGGGAGGATCCGGCCTACGGAGGGAAGGAAGGGACCTTTGTGGCTGCCGACGCCGTGGGCGCGGGGATCGGGGAACAGGTCCTGGTGGTCTCCGGCAGTACGGCCCGCAAGGCGTTTGGAAGAGATGATATCCCGGCCGACATGGCGATCGTGGGCATTATCGATACCCTGGAGGTAGACCGGTCGGGAAAGTAGTATTGGAGAGCGCGTATTATGGATTTGCTGAACCAGATCGCCGCGGCAGGCGTCGTAGGCTGCGGCGGAGCCGGATTTCCCACGCATGTGAAGCTCAGGGGCACATTTGAGTATCTGATCGTCAACGGCGCGGAGTGTGAGCCCCTGCTGCACAACGACCGCTTTCTCATGCGCAATATGGCGTCGGAGATTGTGCAGGCCACCCAGGCCGTGGCAAAGGAGCTGGGGATCCCGCACAGCGTGATCGCCCTCAAGAGCCACTATACCCGGGAGGTATCCGCGCTGAAGGAGGCCATTGCCCGTCTGGGGGCCGACGTCAGGGTCCATGAGCTGGAGAGCTTCTATCCGGCGGGCGATGAGCAGAGCATCGTATACGAGGTGACCGGGCGCGTGGTCCCCCCGGCGGGACTGCCGGGACAGGTGGGGGCCGTGGTGGACAATGTGGCCACGATCTATGCCGTTTACGAGGCCATGCGCGGCGTCCCCCTGACGAAGAGATACCTGACCGTGGCGGGCGAGGTGCGCCATCCCGCCATCCTCTGCGTGCCGGTGGGCGTCAGCTTCAGGACCTGTCTGGAGCTGGCCGGCGGGACGAAAACGGACGACTTTATTGTGATTTCCGGCGGGCCGATGATGGGAAAGACGGTGCGGAAAGAGGAACTGGATACCGCAGTGGTCACCAAGACCACCTCGGGCATCCTGGTGCTCCCGGCGGACGGCCGCCATGGGAGGGATGCCGCCGTGGATCTGAGACGGATGCTCAATCAGGCGCGTTCCGCCTGCATCCAGTGCACCAACTGCACGCAGCTCTGCCCCCGGCATCTGCTGGGACACCCGCTCTCGCCCCACCGCATCATGCGGAAGATGGCCTCCGGCGCCGATTGCAGGGATATGCTGGACGACCCGGATATCCGCAGCGCGCAGCTGTGCTGTGAGTGCGGCATCTGTGAGGTGTATGCCTGTCCCATGGGCCTGATGCCCAGGAAGATCAACGCCATGATCAAGCGGGAGCTGGCAGCCGGGGGGATCCGGTATCAGCGCACCGGAGAGAGCTGGACGCCCAGCCCGGAGCGGGAGATGCGGAAGGCGCCCACCGAAAAGGTGGCGTTCCGCGCCGGCGTCCACGCCTATTATAACGATGAAGCGGAAGATCTGATCTGCTGCGAGCCGGAGCGCGTCTCCATCCCCGTCCGGATGCACATCGGCGCGCCTGCGGTGCCTGTGGTATCCGTGGGCGACAGGGTGAATGAGGGCGATGAGATCGCGCGGCCCCGGCAGGGCGATCTGGGCGCGGTGATCCACGCCAGCATCTCCGGCCGTGTGACCGCGGTGGGCGAGACGATAACCATCGTGAAGGAATGAGGGTGAGACGGATGGAAACGATCGGTTTTCTGGAACTCAACAGCATTGCGAAGGGGATCGAGGCCGCGGATATCGTGTTAAAGACCGCCGCCGTGGAGCTGATCTTCTCCAGGGCCGGCTGCCCCGGAAAGTATTACCTGCTGTTCACAGGCGATGTGGCCGCGGTCCAGGCCTCCATCGAAGCGGGATGCGCCGCCGGCGGGGACCATGTGGTGGACCACTGTGTGATCCCCTCGGTGCACCCTCAGGTTATCCGCGCCATCAACATGACCAACATGCCGGAGGAGCTCCGCGCCGTCGGCGTAATGGAGTTCTTCTCCGTGACGGCCTCGGTCTACAGCGCCGACGCCGCCGTCAAGGCGGCGGATGTGGACCTGGTGGACGTGCGTCTGGGGACCGGGATCGGGGGCAAGTCCTTCGTGGTCCTGACCGGCGAGGTGGCGGCCGTGCGGGAGGCGGTCAGCTGCGGCATCCATACGCCGGCGGCGGAGGGGATGCTGGTGTCCTCCGTCGTCATCCCCAACCCCCACCGCGATCTTCTGAGCAGTCTTATGTAAGGGAGGTGGGACCATGATCGAAGCGGAGGGCAAGCAGAGAATCATTCAGGAATTCGTCCCCGGCAAGCAGGTGACCCTGGCCCATCTGATCGCAAATCCGGACAGCACGCTTTACAAGAAGCTGGGTGTGGTGGGAGAACACGAGGGCGCGCTGGGCATCATGACCATTACGCCCAGCGAGGCTGCGATCATCGGCGCCGACGTGGCCACAAAGGCTGCCAACGTGGAGGTGGTCTTTGTGGACCGGTTTAACGGTTCCCTGGTCATCGGCGGCGATGTGGCCAGCGTGGAGGCCGCGCTGAAGGACGTGCTGGACGTGCTGGAAAACACGCTGCACTTCGCGCCCACGGTCATCACAAGGACATGAAAAAGATCATGCTGGTGGGCTCCATCGCCTGCGGCAAGACCACGCTCTGCCAAAGGCTCAACGGTATGGAGCAAAAATATAAAAAGACCCAGGCCATAGAGGTCATTAATCAGACCATTGATACCCCTGGCGAATACCTGGAGCACCGCTCTTACCTGAGCAGTCTCATGGTAACGTCGGTGGATGTTGACCTGGTGCTGTTTCTGCTGGATGCGACCCAGAGCAGGTACATGTATTCCCCGGGGCAGGCCGCGGGCTTTCCCGTGCCGGTCATTGGTGTGATCACAAAGATTGACCGGGCCACGGCGCGGGAGCTCCGGGATGCCCGGGAGCTTTTGGAGCTGGCCGGAGCGGCGCCGGTCTTTGAAGTCTGCGCCCTGGACGGCAGAGGCGTCGATGCGCTGCTGGCATATTTGCAGGAGCCGCCGGAATATTCGGAGGAGGCCTGACCGAAAGAAGATCCATGGCAGGTTTACCGCATGTGCGGCAGGCCTACCGCTGTTTTTGCGATTCATCTCATTGGATTTGACATGCTCCCGGTCCGGGTTATACAATACCTGTAGTGTGCTGCGGGAAATATGGATGAAAGCAGCATGACGGACCACGCTTGTGATGTTTTTTAGAAGGGGTTTGTTTATGAAGCGGGTTGTTTTGGCGGATGATGAGCCGATCACCAGGCTAAACATCGCATCCATGCTTGAGGACATCGGCTTTGCTGTTGTGGGCGAGGCGGGCGACGGGTTTGACGCGGTGGAACTCTGCCGGGCGCAGCATCCGGACCTGGTGCTGATGGACGTAAAGATGCCGGTTTTCGACGGGCTGACCGCGTCAAAGACGATCATAACCGAGGGTCTGGCGGACTGCGTCGTATTGCTGACCGCGTATGACGATCGGGCCATCATTGACCAGGCGAGCCAGATCGGCGTGACCGGATATCTGGTCAAGCCCATTGAGCCGCGGCTCCTTCTGCCCACGATCACAGTGGCGATGGCCCAGAGTGCCCGGCTCCATGCCAGTCAGAGGGAAACAAAGGACGCGCTCCAGCGGCTGCAGAACGAAAAGGTCATCCAGCGGGCCCAGATGCTCATGGCGGAGCAATACCATATTTCCCCGATGGAGGCATACCGGAAGCTTCAGCAGATGTCCATGGACAAGCGGCTGTCCATGCTGGTCATTGCGGAGGCGGTCATTGAGCAGATCGGGAAAAAAGATGTGGTGAATACAGTCAAAGAGCAGCTGATGCACAAAAAGGGCATCTCGGAAGCCGCCGCTTACCGGCAGATCTCTTCCCTTGCAAAGCAGAACGGCTGTACGCCTGCGGAAGCTGCAGAGATGATCAGCAGGAAAATGGGGAGGGCCAATGGGTAGACTGAGGGAGATCTGTCAGCTTGAGACAGACCTGAAGGAACATGAGATCCGGAAGCTGGAGGCCGTGGAGGAGCAGCTGCCGCTGATTGCGGCTTTGACGGACGCCGATGTTTTTATCGACTGTTTTGTGGATGAAAAGGCCGCCGTCGTGGTGGCGCAGGCCGGGCCGCGGATCAGCGGCAGCGTCTATGCCCGGGATGTGGTGGGAAAGCTGGCCCTGGTGGGGTGGGAGCCGGCTGTGTTCCATGCCCGGGCCATCAGTATGCCGGTCTGCGACCTGAAGGCGATCACACAGGAAAACAGAGCCGTCCGGCAGAATGTGGCCCCCATCTTCGGGGACGGGGACCGGGTGATCGCGGTCCTCATCCGCGAGAAGGACGTCAGCATAGCCCTGCAGCAGGAGAAAAAGTATGAGCAGCTGGCCCATTCCTATGGAAACGGGAAGCCCGTGGTGCTTGCTTCCAGCGGACAGCCTGTCATAGATATGCAGGAGGTGCATCACCGGGTCAAAAACAGTCTGCAGTTGGTTGCCAGTATCCTGGATCTGCAGGCCCGGCGGAGTCAGGACCCCAATGTGAAGAAGATTTTGCGGGAAAATTGGGGGAGGGTATTGTCAATCGCCTCAATTCATGATATACTAACCAAAAATGCAGGGCAAATGACGCTTATAAATAGTAGAATTTTAATAGAACAGATTGAGAAAAATCTCCAGGCCCTGATCCCCATTGACCGGTCCATCCGCCTGTCGGTGAGCGGCGATGAGATCGAGTTGAATTCCGATACGGCGACCTCCGTTGCGATGGTGATCACTGAGCTGCTGACAAACGCACTGCAGCACGCCTTTGAAGATCGGGACGAGGGCACGGTCGATGTGTCGCTCTGCAAAGGAACCTTGTTCCACACGGTGACGGTTTCTGACGATGGAAGCGGTTTCGCGCTTCCGTGGACAGAGGCAGATGGTCTGGGATTGAAGATCGTCCGCTCCACGGTAAAGGAAAAGCTGAAAGGGCGGCTCCGCATCAGTTCGGGCAGCGGCGGAACAAAGGTATCCTTCGACTTCGCCAATGAACTGAATAATGACTTCGTACAATAGGGTACGGAATGTGTTGGCAAAAAAGCCACAGGTCCTGACAAAAGGGATTGCTGTGGCTTTTTTTAAATGTCGGGACAGCTGCGCTTTGGCCACCCCATATGCCGCGGCAGATAACTGCGTTATTTCTTTGACAGATATGCCGCTGTCAGTAGAAATAGATGTTTAAGATTCAGAAGGGAGAGTGAGGCAGTTGAAGGTAAACGACAGACATGTATCTTTCTACTACGAAAATGACCATGACTACGGAAAGATCGAGATCGACCCTGCAAAGACCGCGCTTTTGATCATCGATATGCAGCACGTGTTCATCACCCGGCCTAAACTGGAGAACCCCACTGAGGAGGAAAAAGCCAACGCCGCCCGCTGGGAGCAGTTCTATGAGGCCATCGACAATGTCGTGGTCCCCAACAACAAGCGGATGCTGGACTATTTCCGCGGCCACGGCATGGAGGTCATCTTCGCGCAGATCCGCTGCCGCAAGAAGTCCGGCAGCGACCGGTCCCTGGACCAGAAGGCCACCGGCTACAACGAACTGCTCATCCCTCCCGGAGATCCTCTGGGCGACATCGTTCCGGAACTGGCTCCCATCGACGATGAGATCGTTATTACAAAGACCACCGACAGCGCCCTCACGGGGAGCAGCCTGCGCCTGATGCTGAGCAACATGGGCATCGATACCGTGGTGGTGACCGGCGTCCTTACGGACCAGTGCGTATCCGGCACGGTGCGCAGCCTTGCCGACGAGAGCTTCAAGGTCTGGCTGATCGAGGACGCCTGCCGGGCTGCCACAGAGCAGATCCAGCAGAATGAGCTGGAGATCCTGAACAATATCTATTGCCATGTGATTACAACGGATGAATTGCTGGAAGCCCTGGGATGATCCCGGACGGACAGCAAACTGAAAAAGTGCTTCGGAGGATAGCATATGGACTACGATAATCTGTTTGATTTTCTGCCGGCTGAGATGGAATACTGGGGGATCCCCGGATTCAGCTATGGCGTGATGAAGGACGGAAAGGTCCTGACGAAAGGCGGCTGCGGGTACCGCGACGTGGAGAAAAAGCTCCCCGCAGATGAGAAAACGCTCTACGGCATCGCCTCCTGCTCCAAGTCCTTCAACTCCTGTCTGATCGCCATGCTGGTGGACGACGGCCTGCTGGACTACGACACCCCCATCCGCAAGTATATCCCGGAGTTTGAGATGTATGATCCCTTTGCCACCAAGGAGTGCACCCTGCGGGACATGCTCACCCACCGCACAGGCCTGGCGCCCCACGAGGCGATGTGGCCGGATCCGTCCATCACAAAGCGGGACCTGCTGATGCGCCTGCGCTACCTGAAGCCCAACGCGCCCTTCCGCACGGTTACGCAGTATAACAACACCATCTACTCCGCCATCGGCGCCATCGCCGAAGAAGTGACCGGAGATACCTGGGAGCACCTGATCGAGACCCGTATCTTCAAGCCTCTCGGGATGGACAGCAGCCTCCTCTCCGCCCATCAGATGTATGAGCAGCCCAACCATGCCCAAGGCTATTGGAACTGGGAGGACGGAAAGGGCGCCGTTCCCGTGGGACCGTGGGAGATGGACGTGGCCGGCGGCGCCTGCGGCGTGGTCTCCAACGTGGAGGATATGTTCAAGTGGATCACGCTGCATCTCAACAACGGCGTATATGAGGGCAAGCGGCTCGTCTCCGAGAAGAATATGCGGGAGATGCACCACACCCAGGCCCCCATGCACATGTTCCCCTGGCGCTTCCCCGAGGTGGAGACCGACGGCAGCTACGGCATGGCCTGGTTCGTCCAGTACTACAGGGGCCGGAAGTTCGTCTGGCATACCGGCGAGATCGAGGGCTTCTGCACGCTGGAGGGCTTCCTGCCGGATGAGAACATCGTGATTATGCTGGCCATGAACGTCCACAAGCCGCTGAACATGCCCATCCTGATGACCAGCTGCTATACCGTGTTTGACCGGCTGCTGGGCGATCCTGTTGTGGACTGGGGCGCCCGCCTCCACCAGTGGAACGGCAAGTATGACGCGTTCTACTATCACTGGAACGTGGACCTGTTCGAGGGCAAGCCGGCGCCCGTCCCCAATACCAAGCCCAGCCATCCCCTGGAGGATTACACCGGCGCGTTCCATCATCCCGGCTACGGCACCTACCATGTTGTGGAGGAGAACGGGAAGCTGGTCCTGCACTTCAAGGATATGCTCGTTCCAATGGAGCACTGGCACTATGACGTGTTCAAGGCCCACCGCCTGAAGGAGGATACCACGGTACTGACCGCGCCCATGTCCTATTACGTGGATCCCTTTACCGGCCAGATCGACGGCTTCACGCTGCAGATCGAGCCCACGGTGGAACCCGCGGTGTTTGCCAGAGTACACGAGTGATCCTTGTCCGCAGTTTGATACGTTTGTGAAACTATTTGGGAGGGAGAACGATGGAAAACAAGAACCATTTGAAAAAGAGCCTTGGCATGATGACCCTGATCTCGATCGCGGCCGGTTCGGTTATCGGAGGCTGGCTTGCGGAGAGCCCGTACTGGTATTCCCTGACCGGCCCCGGCGCAGCGTTTATCTTCCTGATCCTGGCGGTCCTGCTGGTCCCTGTGGGCCTTGCGTTTGCCGAGATGGTGGCGCTGCTGCCCTTCTCCTCCTCTGTGGCGGTCTGGACCGCCAACGCGACCAACCATAAGTTCGGCTGGTGCATGCAGTGGCTGATGTTCCTGATCCAGATCGTCGAGCCCCCTATCTGCGCGTTTATCCTGACTACGGCCCTTGGCTTCTTTATTGAGTTCACCACCACTCAGACCATGCTGATCGCCATTGCGATGTGTGTGATCTGGTATATCATCTCCAATTTCAATATCTCTATTTCCGGCAGACTCAGCAATATCTTCTTCTACTCCATGATCGGCATTTCCCTGTGCATCATCGTGCTGTTCTTCACCAGCGGCCACTGGAGCACTGAGAACCTTCTGGGTAACGGCGGCTGGTTCCCCAAGGGCGGTTATGGCGTGTTCCTGGCCTCCGGCGTGCTGACGATCAAGTATATCGGATTTGAAATGACGCCGACCATGATCGAAGAGACCACATTCCCGGTCAAGAATATGTGGAAGGTCATTCTGTCCGCGCTGTTTATCCCCGCCATCCTGTACGCCGTCGTTGTCATCGCCATCGGCGGTATGGCCCCCTGGAATGAGCTGGCCGGGATGCAGATGCCCGAGCCCGAGCTCATCCGTTCCCTGGGCCTGCCGATGATCTTTGCCTGGGCCGCCCTGATCGCCGGCTCCCTGCATGGCTTCACCACCTTTATGGGCTTCTGGACCTCTTCCGCCCGCGTGCTCTACGGTTCCGCCCAGCTGAACATGCTGCCTCCCGCATTCAAGAAGCTCAATAAGTACGGCCAGCCCTACATCTCCAACATCGTGGTCCTGCTCTTCTCCGTGTTCTTCTGCATCTTCTCCGCCACGAACTGGGTCCAGTACATCTATGCCGTCTCCTGCATCGCTGCCGGCCTGGTGTACTTTATGGTGTGCTTTGACGCCTACATGCTGCGCAAGAAGCATCCCGACTGGAAGCGGCCCTACAAGGCTCCCGGCGGCAATGCCTTCCTCTTCCTGGGCATGATCGTTTCCATTTGGGTCGTGATCGCCTCCTCCCTGTCGCTGGACTTTGCCGGCTGGATGTCCCTGGTGGCTTACATGGCCATCGGTATCATCGTTCTGATCCTGATGGAGAGCTACCGCAAGAAGAACCCCGGCAAGCTTGAGCCGATCATCCTGACGCCCGACAGCGTTGTGGATGATGCCAAGTAATCAGAAAAAAGAATAGAGACAAGGCTCCCCCGGCACAGGACCCATCTCCTGCGCCGGGGGAGTTGCTTTTATCTGGATTATTTTAATGTCTGCTGAATAAACCGCTTTGCGGTTTATTCGTGCGGCAGCAGCCGCACAATTCGATTAAAAGGGCCATTCTCAGCCCTTTTAATCGAATTCAGGCATTGTTACAATGCATATTTCCGATGAAGCGCCGTAGCGCTTTATCGGAACGTGCAAGGTTTTCGGGCGGTTTCGCCCGAAAACCTTGCACCCGAACAAAGCTGATTGGCCTTGTAAGCCTTGGCTTTCAAGGCTTACAGCTTTGTTCAGTACGCATTATTTTACGGTAATTGCGTCGGTATCAAAGTAGGTATCCCAGGTATCGCTGTCGAAAATATGCAGCTTGAACTCGGCGGTGGTGATAGGAGCGGTCACGCCGCGCTCTTCAGCATTATACACCGTGATGGAGGTGGTCGCACTTTTCCCGGCCGCCACATCTTCCGAAATAATGGAATCTACCATGCAGCCGTTCATAGACACATCCCGGGCCTGTACCGTATAGTCCTTTCCGGTACTGTTCTCGATCTTCAGGCGGATCTCGTAGCCTTCCAGAGGCAGTTCCCGCTTACGAATCCCCAGATAGGTGACCTTGATCCCGCTTTTGTCCAGCACCACTGTTCCGGATGCGGTGGACGTGCCGTCCGGGTGCTCAGTGAGGATGACGGTCTGAGTCGTCTGGTCCCAGCCTACCTCAAGACCGAGGGCGTTGGCCACCGCGCGGACAGGCAGATATGTGGTGCCGCTGATGGCAAAGGGATCCACCGTGTTCCCGCTGGCATCCTTGGGGGTAATGATCTGACCGTTGACATTGATCTTGATGCCTGTGTAGTCCAGCGTTGCCTGCTTCTGATAATGGGCAGCCAGCGAACCACGTACCAGGGACGAGCACAGCACCGTGGCCGCCACGCCGCCCGCAAAACCGCGTTTCCATTCCTTCATGTTCATTTCCTCCTCATTAGTAATTGCCAGTCTACACCTTATATGGTAAGATAGCACTGTAATAGGAGCTCTCTTATTACATGCTTGGACCGCTCTGGGTGTGCGAGACCCGGAGCGGTTCTCTTCTCCAATTACAAGCCCGATCAGAGTCGGATCCAAACCAATATCAAGACCCGGCCAGGCGGGTTCGATTTGGATCTGGCGTTTGTAAAAAGTCAGAGCAAGCCATATGGCGCTTGCGACCAAGTGGAGCCAGTGTCCACTTTCGATAGACGCCGTCTCCCTCGGCTGCGAGCCCAACGGAGTGGGTCGCAGTCGAAAGCGAAGAAATTCCCATCAGGGCACAGTTTTCGGCGAAGCCGGAAACAGAGCGGTGATGGGAATTTTTGAGCTGGTGGAGGCGGGGGGAGTCGAACCCCCGTCCGAAAACGCTTCAACAAGAACTTCTCCGGGCGCAGACGGTTATTTACATTCCCGTGCCCTGGCGTGAGCCGTCACACTTCAGGGTTTGGTAGCTTCATGATTCATGGCACGCTCAAAGCTTTGCGTACGCACGTGCACCACTAAACGACGCCTGATCCGGACCCGTGGTCCTGTCCGGTCAGACGGCTGCGTTAAGCCGCAGCGAGAACGACGTTATCGTTGTTCTTTAATTTATAAGTTGCCCATTTTAAGGATGTTAGGCGCATCCGCCCGCTATTCCGGCCTCTACGTCCCCGTCGAAACCAGTACGCCCCCTTATCGCTGCAAGGTCCGCTCCCCTGTGGGGAACAGGACTTTTAAGGGGCTGACAAATGATTGGAGATCCGCCTCCCCCCGGAGGGCCGGGGGGAAACGGGTGTTCCTTTAAGAATGGTGCTCCTGTGGAATGCGCCGGATCGCGGCGATGACCCGGCAGGCGCCGTCGGGGCAGGCGGAGCGCACCTTGCCCTCCCGGTCCTCCCACGGCATGGAGCCGCCGTGGATCATGGCAAAGGAGGCGGGAAGGACGGCCTGCACCAGCTCAGGGCACCAGCCGTCAAAGTCCTCCATTTTCAGCGCGCCGTCCACGTTTCGGATGCGGCAGCGGTCGCCCACCTGATGCCCGGCCCCGCAGGGCTGGAAGATGGATTCCACCGTGATCTCAACGCCGAATTCCTCCGCCATGGGTCAGGCTTTCTCGGGCGCGGGATAGTCCACACCAAAGGTCTCCACGGTGACGGACTTCATGCGCTGGTCCTGCTTGGGCCGGTCGGAGTAATCGGTCTGGACGCTGACGATGGCGTCGGCTACCTCCATGCCCTCAATGACCTTGCCGAAGGCGGCGTACTGGCCGTCCAGGTGAGGGGCCTTCTCCACCATGATGAAGAACTGGCTGCCGGCGGAGTTGGGGTGCATGGCCCGGGCCATGGACAGGACGCCCCGGTCATGCTTGAGGGTATTCTGCTTAAAGCCGTTGCCGGAAAACTCGCCCTTGATGGTGTAGCCGGGGCCGCCCATGCCGGTGCCCTGGGGGCAGCCGCCCTGGATCATGAAGCCGGGGATGACCCGGTGGAAGATCAGACCGTTATAAAAACCGCTCTTGACCAGACTGATGAAGTTGTTCACCGAGTTGGGCGCGATCTCGGGATAGAGCTCGGCGACCATCTTGCCGCCGTTCTCCATCTCAAAGGTGACGATGGGATTGTGAGCCATGGGAGAACACATCCTTTCTCTCGTGTTAACCGTAATTCCTGCGGGCCTTCATGGTGCGGTCAATCTCTCGCTTGGCGTCCCGCGCGGCCGCCGAGTCCCGCTTGTCGTATAGCTTTTTGCCCTTGGCCAGGCCGATCTCCAGCTTGACTCTGGAGTCTTTGAAATAGACCGACAGGGGGATCAGGGAGTAGCCGTCCTGCTTGACCTTGCCGAACAGGCGCATAATCTCCCGCTTGTGCATTAGGAGTTGCCGGGGGCGAAGGGGGTCCTTGTTGAAGATATTGCCCTTCTCATAGGGACTGATGTGCATGCCAAGGACCTGCATCTGGCCATCTTTGATGAGACAGAAGGAATCCTTCAGGTTCACGTTCCCCTGACGGATGGATTTGACCTCGGTGCCGGCCAGGGCGATACCCGCCTCATACCGGTCCTCGATGAAGTAGTCGTGGAAAGCCTTGCTGTTTTTGGCCACCAGCTTGGTGCCCTTCCGGTCCATGGCTTCACCTCCCAGCCGGCCGCGTGCCTTTGATGTGTTACTATTATAGCACGCCTGTCAAGGGCTTAGACCGGGAAGCAGGCGAGCAGGTGATGAAGGGCGCGGGAAGGGAAGACGGACATGCCGTACTCCTCCACCCGGGCGTCAAAAAAGGGGCGTGCCCGGCAGGGTGTGCCGAATTCGGAGAGGAGATTGACGGCGTGGACCTGCTCACCGGGCAGGGAGAGCCACCAGGCATCCTCCCACCAGAAAAGGGCGGCTTCCTCCGGGGGGTGGGGCAGGGCCCGGGCAGCGGAGAGAAGGACGGGAAGGGAATCGAAGGAGAACCAGCAGCGCCGGGGCGGACTGGCGTGGGCAAAGACCAGGATGCCGCAGCCGCCGGGATAGGCCTCGATCTCCACATCCCCCTCCAGTGCCAGCCCGGCCTGGCGGCAGGCCCGGCGGGTGAGTTCCAGAGCACGCTGGGTGGAGAGAGTCTCCGGGGTAAGCCCGTGTTCCTCCAGGTCGGCGGGCGAGAGAAAAAGAGCGATGCTGGCTGCACCGATGGGATGTATGTTCATGGAACGCCTCCTGTACTGCGCGTTTGGCAGACATGATCACAGCCATTATAGCGGGAAAAAACGCGGGAGAACAGCGGTAATGTTTGGCCCTGGACTTGGACCGGCACATGGGGCCCAATTTGCGCTTCCGGGGTGGCGGGGCGGGACGGTTTGTGATAAACTAGGATCGCATATGAAAAATACCGGGAGCATCCCGCGAAAAAGGAAGTCATACTATGGAGCTTTTGGAAAAGACCATCTCCAGCGAAGTGAAATTCAAGGGCCGCATCGTCACCGTGCGGCTGGATAAGGCCCAGCTCGTCAACGGCCGGGCAGTGACCCGGGAGGTGGTGGAGCACCCCGGCGGAGTGACCATCCTGCCCCTGTTCGACGACGGCACTGTCAGCGTGGTGCGCCAGTTCCGCTACCCCTTCCAGAAGGTGGTCACCGAGCTGCCCGCCGGGAAGCTGGAGTACGGCGAGGACCACCGGGAGGCCGCCCTGCGGGAGCTGAGCGAGGAGGTGGGTGTGGAGGCCGATGAGCTGACCTATCTGGGCTGCCTGTACGTATCCCCCGGCTTCTGCACCGAGGTGCTCCACATGTACCTGGCCCGGGGGCTCCATCAGGGAAAGAGCCACCCCGACGAGGACGAGTTCCTGGAGGATCAGCGGGTGCCCTTCGCCCAGCTGGCCGGGCAGGTCATGTCCGGCGAGATCACCGACGGAAAGACGGTGGCCACCGTGCTGAAGGTGAAGGCCCTGCTGGGCCTGTGAGTCCCGCCTTCCGGAGACCGGAACCCATTGTTAAGGAGAAAGAGACATGAAAAAACGGGTCCTGATCGTAGAGGACGAGAAAAATATCGTGGATATCCTGAGCTTCAACCTGAATCGGGAGGGGTATGATACCCTGGAGGCATATGACGGCGAGGCGGGGCTCCAGCTGGCGCTGGAGCAGAACCCCGACCTGATCCTGCTGGATCTGATGCTGCCCAAGATGAACGGCTTCGACGTGTGCAGGACCATCCGGGCCGAGGGGCAGAGCACCCCCATCGTCATGCTCACCGCCCGGGAAGAGGAGACCGACAAGGTCCTGGGCCTGGAGCTGGGGGCCGACGACTACATCACCAAGCCCTTTTCCATGCGGGAGCTGCTGGCCCGGGTGAAGGCCAACATCCGCCGCACCGAGATGCTCACCTCCGCCTCCCTCCGGCGGGACGGGGCGGCGGAGGACGCCTCCCGCATCCGGCAGGGACGGATCGTCATCGACACCGAGCAGATGGTGGCCTGTAAGGACGGCGTGCCCCTGGATCTGACCCAGCGGGAGTATGAGCTGCTGAAGTTCCTGGCCTCCCAGCCCGGCCGGGTGTTCTCCCGGGAGGCCCTGATGGAGCATGTGTGGAATTACGAGGGCTATGTGGGCGACGTGCGGGCCGTGGACGTGGCCGTCCGCCGCCTGCGGGAGAAGGTGGAGGATGATCCTGCCTCGCCCCAGTTCATCATCACCCGCCGGGGACTGGGCTACCTGTTCCACAGCGGAGAATAAGTTTTGCTCATCCCGCCCCGGCGGGGCGGAGATCTGAAGTAAAAGAAGAGGAGGCGCGCCTGTGCTTCGCAGCCTGCATATGAAACTGGTGCTCATCATGACCCTGCTCATCGTATCCCTGATGACAGTGGTGGGCGCGTTCCTCATCAATTCCGTGGGGAGCTTTTATCTCCATGATTTTTACGACCGGATGGACGGCGTGTTTGGAGACAGCGCCTTTCTGGCCGACCTGACCGCCGCCGGGCCGGAAGAGGAGAACGGCGCCCGGGTCATCGCCCGGATCCTGGAGTCCTATAACGGCGCGCTGGGCGTGGACGGGCGCAGCCGCAACTACTATGTGCTGGACGGAGAAACCGCCCAGTGTCTGGAGACATCGGACACGCAGACCCCAAATTTGGAGAGCACCCATAACCTGAGCCTGGCCATCAATGGCAAGTGGGGCACGGAGAGCAACGTGTCGGTGCCTTATATGGATGTGGCCGTCCCCATTACTCGGGGCGGAGAGCGGTATATCGTCTATATCTACGACAACCGGCAGACCGTGTCCAGTCTCAACGGGGCCATCATGGACCTGATCATCAAGTCCCTGTTTTTCGGCCTGGTCATCTCCATCCTGCTCTCCTTCCTGCTGTCCAAGACCATGATCAACCCCATCGAGCGGCTGACTGAGGGCGCCGAACGGGTGGCTGAGGGGGATTTTTCCCACAAGATAGAAGTGGCGTCCCGGGACGAGATCGGCGTGCTCACCGGCACCTTTAACGCCATGGCACGGCAGCTGCAGGAGACGCTGGCCGAGGTGGAGAACGAGCGCAACAAGCTCAATACCCTCTTCCTCCACATGACTGACGGCGTGGTGGCCTTTTCTCAGAAGGGAAGCATCATCCACTCCAACCCGGCGGCGGAGGAGATGCTGGGCCGGGCCATCCCCATCGAGAACGGACCGGGCTATGACGAGCTTTTCGGGGACATCGCCCCGCTGGAGGACGTGCTGGCTCTGGAGCAGTCCGCCTCCCTGGAGGGCGCCCGGGAGGTGAACGGCCGCAGCCTGGAGCTGCTGCTGGCCCCCTTCTACCGGGAGAACCAGGGCGGCGGCGTGCTGGTGGTCATCCACGACGTGACCGAGCAGCACCGCACCGAGGAGATGCGCCGGGAGTTTGTGGCCAATGTGTCCCACGAGCTGCGCACCCCGCTGACCAATATCCGCAGTTACGCGGAGACCCTGGCGGACAGCGCCGGGGAGCTCCCGCCCCAGATGGAAAAGAATTTCCTGGGTGTCATCCTCAACGAGAGCGACCGGATGACCCATATCGTACAGGACCTGCTGACGCTGTCCCGCTTTGACTCGGGGTACAGCGCCCTGAAGCTGGCGCCCTTCGATTTCGGCCGGGCGGTGGAGGACGTATATTCCGCCAACTTGATGGAGGCCCAGCGGCACGGGCATGATATGCGCATCCTTACCGAACCCGGCCTCCCTGAGATCGTGGGGGACCGGGAGCGGGTGGTGCAGGTGATGATGAACGTGGTCTCCAACTCCATCAAGTACACGCCCGACGGCGGCAAGATCCTCATCCGGGCCGGCCGGGAGGGGGAGCGCGTGTGGATGGAGGTGTCGGACAACGGCATCGGCATCCCCGCCGAGGACCGGCCGCGGATCTTTGAGCGCTTTTACCGGGTGGACAAAGCCCGCTCCCGGGAGTCGGGCGGCACCGGCCTGGGCCTTTCCATCGCCAAGGAGATCATTGACCGGCATGAGGGCGTCATCCGCCTGGTAGACCGCCCCGGTCCGGGCCTGACAGTACGCATTGAGCTTCTGGTGGAGGGACCGCACCATGGCCGGGTCTAAGAGACGCAGACGGGACATCGCCCTGCCCAAAATGAGCCGGGGCCGGCGGGTGTTGGAACTGGCAAAGGATGTGCTCATTGCGGCGCTCATCTGCTCGGCGGCCGTTCTGGCGGTCCGGAACCAGGTGTATACCGCGGCAGGGGACACAGGAGTGCTGTCCGGCCTGGGGATACTGTTTGGGAGCGAACCCACTGCGGCGCCGGGGAACAGCGACTGGAGCAGCCCGCTGGATGCGGCCCAGCCGGTCCGCCTGGCTGTGACACGCCAGGCGGCGGATACGGTCCTGCGCTACGGCGTGCAGTACGACGCGGAGCAGACCGACCGGGATACTGCGGCCCTCAGCGGCTTTTTGGGCGAGGCCCTGGCCAGCGCCCGGACGCCGGAGCCGGTCAACCGGACCCAGTGGGAGGCAGCCCTGCGTACTTCCGGCATTTACGTGGACCTGCTGGGAGAGGTGCCGCTGCCGGTGCTCTGCCGCTGGATGGGGCAGCAGGAGAGCACGGACCTGGCTGCAGGGAGCGCCCGCCGGCTGGTGGTGGCGGCGCCGGAGGGCGCCGGTTCCGCCATGCTCTACTATAAGAATGAGAGTGACGGCCTGTATTATGCCTGCGCCACGTCAGTATCCTGCGAGGACTACCTCCTGCCCGCGCTGGAGGGGTATGGAGACAACGGCGCCCGCTTCGCCTTTGAGCTGGACCCGGAGCACTATGGGAACCTGGCCCCAGAGACGCTGGTGCTCCGGACCGCCCCCGAGCCCGGCGTGTATCGGGTGGCAGCGCCGCTGGATCTGAACGAGAGCAGCGCCCGGACCAGCCTGGAGCGGGTATTTTCCTTCTATGCCGCCGATTATCCGGCAGCCGGCGGGTGGGTGGTCCGGGAGGGAGACACCCTGCGCGTTACCTCCGGCGGCAGCGTGACCTATGAGGCGGACGAGGACGGCGGCGAGCCCCGCTACCCGGTGGGGGACGATATAGCGTCGGTGGTGGAGACCACCCGGAAGCTGGCCGCAGACGGCCTGTCGGCATGGTGCGGCAAACAGACAAATCCGGCCCGGCTCTATCTGTCGGAGCTGGAGCGGACAGGCGAGGAGAGCTGGAGGGTAGTTTTCCGGTACAGCCTGGATGGGGCGCTGGTGGCCCTGGGCGACGGCCGCCCGGCTGCCGAATTCACCGTGGAAGGAGGGCGGATCAGTGCCTTCCGGCTGACGCTGCGGTGCTATGAGGAAACCGGAGAGACCACGCCGGTGCTGCGGGAGCTCCAGGCCGCCGCCGCATTGGAGGCGCTGGAGCCGGGCAGCGAGCGGGAACTGATGCTCTGCTATGAGGACGACGGCACCGCCGCCCGGGCCGGATGGGTGACCTGGAGGTAGGAGAAGATGGAGTGGTCCAAAGTAAAAAACATCATCATCCTCATCCTGCTGGCCCTCAACGGCATACTGCTGTTCCTGGCGGCGGGGCGGGAGTACGAGTACCGCCGGTATCAGGAGAAGGCCAGGACCGAAGTGCTCACCACCATGGCGGCCAACGGCGTGAGCCTGAAGGCTGACGTGCTGCCGGAGGACGCGGCATTGCCCGCCCTGCAGCTGGAGCGGGAGGGCATGCAGTTCGAGCCGGAGCAGGTGGAGGCCCTGCTGGGGCCCTGCCGGCGGGAGGACGAGAGCGGCGGTATCCGCGTGACTTACACCGGTGAAAAGGGCCGGATGGACGCGTTCAGCAGCGGCCGCTTCACGGTAGAGTTCCGATCCGGGACCATGGCCCTGGGAGACCGGGATGCCGAAGCCTACGGCGCCGGAGTGCTGGAGCAACTGGGCTGCGAGAGCGAGCTGGTGGCGCGGGAGGAGGATGACGGTGAGCTGCGTCTCACCTTCCGCCAGATCTGGGGCGGCATCCCGGTGTTCAACTGTGAGTCGCATCTCACCTACCGGGACGGGGAGCTGCGGCGAATGGAGGGCCAGCGGCTGTGCGGAACGGAGGCGGCAGCTTCCCAGGAGAAGATGATCGCCGTGCCCACCCTGCTCATCCGCTTTCTGAGCCAGCGGAATGAGAGCGGACGCATGTTCAGCAAGATCACCCATATCGAGGCCGGCTACCAGGCCGCGTCGGTCCGCCCCTTCAGCCTGACGCCGGTGTGGTATATCGAGACCGATACCGGCGCGTATATCCTCAGCGGCACGGATGGGAAGGTACTGGACTGAACTGCCGGAACAATAAAGATGCAAAAACGCTCCGGGAGCCCTGCACGGCAGGGAACCCGGAGCGTTTTTGACTGTATGTGGGAAAAGATTTATACCCAGCCCTGGGCCATCATGGCGTCGGCCACCTTGACAAAAGCGGCAATATTGGCGCCGGTGACATAATCTTCGGGGTTGCTGCCGTACTCGGCGGCCGCCTCGGACATGCTCTGGTAGATATGCACCATGATCTCATGCAGGCGGGTGTCCACCTTCTCAAAGGTCCAGGACATACGCAGACTGTTCTGGCTCATCTCCAGAGCGGAGACCGCCACACCGCCGGCATTGGCCGCCTTGCTGGGCAGGAAGAGCACACCGGCCTGGGTAAAGGCACGCATGGCCTCCAGGGTGGAGGGCATGTTGGCGCCTTCGCATACCATCCAGCAGCCGTTGGCGATCAGCGCATTGGCCGAGTCCAGGTCGATCTCGTTCTGGGTGGCGCAGGGCAGGGCAATATCGCAGGGAATGGTCCAGATGCCGCGGAAGCCCTCGTGGTACTCGGCGCCGGGCCGGGCCTCCACATACTCGCGGATACGGCCCCGGCGGACCTCCTTGATCTCCCGGACGATAGAGATGTCTACACCTTGGCTGTCGTAGATATAGCCGTCAGAGTCGCACATGGCCACCACAACGGCGCCCATCTGGCGGGCCTTCAGGGCGGCGTAGATGGCCACGTTGCCCGAGCCGGAGACAACCAGACGCTTGCCGGCCATATCCTTGCCATGGTGGCGGAGGACCTCGTTGGCCAGGTAGATGACGCCGTAGCCGGTGGCCTCGGTACGGGTCAGGGAGCCGCCGAAGTTCAGACCCTTGCCCGTAAGCACGCCGGCATACTCGCTGGTGATGCGCTTGTACTGGCCGTACAGGTAGCCCACTTCCCGGCCGCCCACGCCGATGTCGCCGGCGGGCACGTCGGTATTGGCGCCGATGTGGCGGTAGAGCTCGGTCATAAAGCTCTGACAGAAGCGCATGACCTCATTGTCGCTCTTGCCCTTGGGATCAAAGTCGCTGCCGCCTTTTCCGGCGCCGATGGGCAGGCCGGTAAGGGAGTTTTTGAAGATCTGCTCAAAGGCCAGGAATTTCATGATGCTCTGGTTGACGCTGGGGTGGAAGCGCAGGCCGCCCTTGTAGGGGCCAATGGAGCTGCTGAACTGGACGCGGTAGCCGCGGTTGATCTGATAGTCGCCCTTATCGTCGATCCAGGGCACCCGGAAGGTAATGATACGCTCGGGCTCCACCAGCCGCTCCAGGATACGGGCCTTCTGATATTCGGGATGACGGGCCAGCACGGGGCGCAGGGACCCCAGGACCTCGGTGGCGGTCTGGAGAAACTCGGGCTCGTTTGCGTTCTTCGCCTTTACGGCGGCCAGGACCTGATCTACATATTCCATTGCGGATACCTCCAAGTGTCAATATGGCGTCCGGCGGGAGTGGAGCAGGGGCCGGCACGCAGTTGTGTTCCAAGCAATTTGCAAGTTAAACTTAAAATATTGCACTTAATGGTTTAGAATTGAAAAAGGGACAAGAGGCAGTTTTCTCACAATTGCTTGAAATGATATGGCCTTATTATAACCACATACCACTGGAATGTGTCAACACTTTTTTTCGATAAAGCAATAAAAATGAATGAAATGAAATGCTGTCTTGCAAAATGGACGGTGGAGAACGCCACAATGCAGGAGATTGGTCGCGGGAGACAGTATGGCCGGAAGAGCCAATATTATGTTATGAAAAAGGACGGAAAAATGGGAAGAATGGAGTGTAAACACATGCCTGCAAAAAACGGTTTCGACAGGCCGCGTTTTTCTGGCAGTTTGCCTGAAAGTCCCTGACATAAAAAAGAAAAGCCGCGGTGCCGGGGCGCTGGGCAGACTTTCCAATCCAAAGGTGTGTTTCATTGGCAGCGCCGTAAAAGAGTTGCTTTGCCGGAACGGGCCATATTAAAAACGGCGTCCGGACAGGACGCCAGAGGCAGATGACTTTTGGAGGGAAAGGTGATCATATGCAGGAGGAGCAAAAGCAAAGACCATGGTTCCAGGCCCTCCCGCGGCTGTTTTTGCTGGCTTTGGCGCTGGCAGTGCTGACCATGGCGCTGCCGGCGCAGGCGGCATCAAAAGCGGGGACGGCCCGGGAAGCGGAGAGCGAAAAGGCGTCCGGCGGGACGCGGAAGGTGATCCCCATGGGGAGAGCCGTGGGCATCAAATTGTTTTCCGACGGTGTGATGGTGGTGGGGCTGGCCGACGTGGATACCGGCGGCGGAAGTGAAAACCCGGCCAGGCAGTGCGGCCTGCGGGAGGGCGACATCATCACCCACATCAACAGCGAGGAAGTGGACTCCATTGAAGAGGTGCAGTCCATCCTGCAGGATCTGAGCGGGGAGCGGATGAGCATCCGGGCCATGCGGGGTGACCGGGAGGTGCAGATGACGGCACAGGCTGTCAAATGCAGCGCTGACGGCTGCTACAAGCTGGGGGCCTGGATCCGGGACTCCATGGCGGGCATCGGTACAGTGACTTTCTATGATCCGGCCACTCATGTGTTCGGCGCTCTGGGGCACGGGGTCAGCGACGTGGATACCGCCCGTCTGATGCCGCTTCAGTCAGGCTCCATCATGTATGCTGAAGTCAGCGATGTCAAGCGGGGCGTGGTGGGGGCGCCCGGCGAGCTCCACGGCGTGTTCCGGGTGGAGCAGGACCTGGGCGAGCTCTATGCCAATACGGCCAGCGGCGTTTTTGGGACACTGACGGACGAAAAGCTCACCGGCGGCGCGGCGGCAGTGGAGGTGGCAGAGCGGAGCCAGATCAAAACAGGCAAAGCCGTTATCCTCTCCAATATTGCCGGAGACCGGGTGGAGGAATATGAGGTGGAGATCACCCGTGTCTATCCCGACGGCGGCGGAGAAAACCGGGATATGACCCTGAAGGTCACCGACCGCCGCCTGCTGGAGGCTACCGGAGGCATCGTGCAGGGCATGAGCGGCAGTCCCATCCTCCAGAACGGACGGCTGGTGGGCGCCGTGACCCACGTGCTGGTGAACGACCCTACCACGGGATACGGTATCGCCATCGGGACCATGCTGGATGCAGCGTCCTAAAGCAAAGCGGCAGGGGCAGGCAGCTCCTGCCGCTTTTGCTGCGCTAATGTGGAAAGTATTGCGCCATCGTGGAGGAAAGATATCTGTTATCAAAAAATATGTGTGAAAATATAAGCTTTCCGCTATACAGATCATGCCCGATTTGATACAATAAAATAAACCGTTAAACGGCCCGCGGGGGAGCTGGCGCCGCGACCGGCTGACGGGCGGCTGTTGGGCCTGCGCTGCAGATGTCGAAAAGAAGGACGAATCATGTCGAAAACTATTTTACCATAAAATTCCATAAATAGCTTGCGTTTGCTGTCTGATTATGGTAAATTGTTAAGCAACCGGTAATACTTTTCTTTGATAAAAACAGTTGAAACTGTTTTTATCACGGCATGAAACGCCGTGCCGCCAAAGGCGGCAAAAGAAAAGCATTGATGACGTTTTCAGCGGCTTCGCCGCTGGGCCGCATCCTGCGGCCCGATAAAACGATTGAATCGTTTTATCGAAAACCAGTATAAGATGCCCTGGCCAGGCAGAAATCATGCACGGACATTGCTGGAAGAAGGAGTCGACATGGAGAATAAAAAACGGATTTTGATCGCGGATACCAGCGAGGGTTACCGCAGAATGCTGGCGGATGCCATCGCGGGCGAAACGGATATGGAAGTAGCCGGCGCCACCGGGGACGGACAGGAGGCGGTCCGCATGGTGCGGGAGCTGGAGCCCGATCTGGTGGTCATGGATATGGTGCTCTCCAGCATGGACGGGCTGGAAGTTCTGCGGGAGCTGCAGAGGGTGGAACGCAGACCCAGAGTGCTCATCGTATCCGGGTTCGTGCGCAGCAACATGGCCGAGCTGGCCGCCGCCGAAGGGGCCGACTACTACCTGATGAAGCCCTGCAAGATGACCACAGTGCTGGAGCGGCTGCGCCAGATGGCGGCGCTGTACATGCTGGGCGGAGAGGACAATGATCTCATGGAGCGGGGCGGACAGAGCCTGGAGAGCGTGATCACCGCCATCATCCATGAGATCGGCGTGCCCGCCCACATCAAGGGCTATCAGTATCTGCGGGAGGCCATCATGATCGCGGTGGAGGACATGGACGTCATCAACGCCGTGACCAAGATACTGTACCCGGAGGTGGCCAAGCGCTTCGGCACCACGGCCAGCCGGGTGGAGCGCGCCATCCGCCACGCCATTGAGGTGGCCTGGGACCGGGGCGATCTGGAGACGCTGCAGAAATACTTCGGCTACACCGTCTCCAATGCCAAGGGCAAGCCCACCAACAGCGAGTTCATCGCCATGATCGCCGACCGCCTCCAGCTCCAGCGGAAGGAGCGGTGAGGCGGGAAAAAGGCCGGGAGAGATCCCGGCCTTTTTCTGTGTGAGCCGGGGAGCTCCCGCGGAAAATTTGACATCGGTCCCGGTCTGATTTACAATCAGGGCAATGCCAAATTTCGACGGGAGGCGCAAGCTCTGTGAAAATCATGTACCAGATCGCCATCATCTTCTCCGTCTGCTGGATCAGTCAGGTGATCGAGGCCCTGCTGCCCTTTGCCTTTCCGGCCAGCGTCATCGGGATGGTGCTCCTCTTCCTGCTGCTGTGTACCGGCGCGCTGCGCATGGAGCACATCCGGGAGAAGTCCGACTTCCTGCTCTCCAACATGGCCTTTTTCTTTGTGCCGGCCGGGGTGAGCATCATCAACTATGCCGACGTGCTGCGCAGCAGTGCGGTACAGCTGGTGATCATCTGCCTGGTGACCACCGTACTTACCTTTGGGGCAACGGCCTGGAGCATCCGGCTGACCCTGCATCTGATGGAGAGGAGGGGACGGAAATGAGCGAGCTGTTCGCCTCGCCTTTTTTCGGCATTTCCCTGAGCATCATCGCCTTCTGGCTGGGGACCCGTATCCAGAAAAAGACCGGGCTGGTGGCCTGCAATCCCCTGATCATCGCCATCGTGCTGGTCATCGGCGTGCTGCTGGTGTTCCGCATCCCCTATGAGGACTATAATCAGGGCGGCTCCCTCATCAACCTGTTCCTGGCCCCTGCCACGGCCTGCCTGGCGGTGTCCATCTACACCCGGGTGGAGCTGCTGAAAAAGAACTGGCTGCCCATCCTGGTGGGCTGCACTGTGGGCTCCCTGACCTCCATGGGCAGCGTATACGTTCTGTGCCGCCTGTTCCGGCTGGACGAGGCGGTGACGGACTCTCTGATCCCCAAATCGGTGACCACCCCCATCGCCGTGAGCATCTCGGGAAGCCACGGCGGCATCCAGGCCATCACGGTGGTGGCCGTGATCTTCACCGGCATTCTGGGCAGTATCCTGGCCCCGCTTCTCATCCGGCTCTTCCGGGTGAAGGACCCGGTGGCGGCGGGGCTGTCCATCGGCGCCTGTTCCCACGCCATCGGCACCTCCCGGGCCCTGCAGCTGGGCGAGACCGAGGGGGCCATGAGCGGCCTGGCCATCGGCGTGTGCGGTATCCTGACCGTTCTTTTCTCCATGGTATTGCTGTAAGCGGCGGGGCGTGGGCCGGCGGGATTTCGGAGATGTGCCCATTGCCTTTTTCTGCCGCCCGTGATATGATACCGGCCAGAATACCGGTTGGAGGAAAACGGATATGGTGATTGACTATCGGCCCCAGGGCGTCTGCTCCCGGCGGATGATCGTGGACGTGGAGGACGGCGTGATCCGGTCGGTCCAGGTGCTGGGCGGCTGCGACGGCAACCTGCAGGCTGTCTCCCGCCTGGTGGAGGGCAGAAGGGCGGAGGATGTGATCGGACAGCTCTCCGGCATCCGCTGCTGCGGAAAGCCCACTTCCTGCCCGGACCAGCTGGCCCGTGCCCTGCGCCAGATGCTGGAGCAGGAAAAACAGGGGTAAGAATAAAACTCCCGCGGCCATAAGGCCGCGGGAGTTTTATGTATCGGAAGGGGGGCTCAGCGGCGGCGTCCGGAATAGCGGCGGCCGCGGGAGCCGGAATAGCGGCGGCGGCGCCGGCCGGAGAAGAGCGCGAAGAGGATGAGGACCACGATAAGCACCAGCACGGCGGCCAGAACCAGCTTGACCCAGAGCTGATCGAAGAACTTCTGGATGCGGTCCAGGCGGTAGAGCAGCTCGGAGCGCTCCACGCTGCTGGTGGCCACCAGGTCCAGGGTGCCGTACTCCTGGCCGGCGTAGGTCAGGGTAACGGTGCCCAGTTTATCTCCCGCCTGGACCGGGGCCTCGATGCTCTCGGGCAGGTCCACCTGGCGCTGGAAGGCGCCCGGGTCAATATCGTTGGGAAGGGTGGCCTCCAGGCTGCCGCTGGGCTGGACGGTGACATAGTTTGTCCCGGAGGAGAGGGTGACGCCTACCTCGGGGAAATCCATGGCGCTCTGGTCCAGGATGGTCTGGCGGGAGAAATTGTCGAAGCCCCACTTAAGCAGGCGGCTGCTCTCAGAGAACTGGAGGCGGTTGGTGGAGCCGTCGGCATTTTTGGGATTTTCGGCCCCCAGCACCACGGCGATGAGGTTCTTCCCGTTTTTGGTGGCGGAGGAGGCCAGACAGTAGCCTGCCTCGGGGGTGGAGCCGGTCTTGATGCCGGTGGCATACTCATACCAGTAGCCGGTGATCCGCCAGGTGGACACCAGGGCGTTGGTCTCGTGGAGATTGCGCTCGGCGTGGAGGTTGGTGGTAGGCACCGTGTGGGACTTGGAGGAGACAATAGTGCGGAAGGTGGGGTGCTTCATGGCCTCGTGGCACATGAGATAGATGTCATAGGCGGTGGTGTAGTGGTCGTCGTCATGATAGCCGTGGGTGTTGGCGAAATGGGTGTTCTTCATGCCCAACTCGGCGGCGCGCTGGTTCATCAGGTCCACAAAGGAGGCCACGTCCCCCGAGATGAACTGGGCCAGGGCGTTGCAGGCCTCGTTGGCTGAGGCGGTAAGGGCGCAGTAGAGCAGGTCCTCCAGACGAAGCTGCTCGCCGGCCTTGAGCCCCACGCCGGAGCCGCCGGAGCCGATGCCCAGCTCCACCTGGTCCCCTACGGTGACCACCTCGTCCAGGCTGTGCTCTCCCCGGTCCACCGATTCGATGACCAGCATGGTGGTCATCACCTTGGTGATGGAGGCGGGATAGTTCTTCTCGTGGGCGTTCTGCTCGTAGAGGATCTCCTGGTAGTCGTCGTCCACCAGAATGGCGGCCTTGGCCTGAATATTCATGGAGCTGAGGATGGCGCTGCCGGAAGCGGCGGGAGCGCCGCCGTCCCCCACGGCGGAGGCGGGCAGGGCCAGCAGGGACGTCAGCAGGACCGAAAGCAGCAGGGCGGAAAGAAGACGATTTTTTTTCATAGGAAACTCCCCGTATGTGTGATATAATTATTCTATATACGGCGCGGACGCCGCGTCGAATTATGTAACTTCCATTATAGCAAACAAACCGGACGGACGCAACGGGAAGGGAAGGAAAGAGACATGAAGATTTCCGCAGCGGAGTGGGCGGCTTTGGGGCTCACCGCCGTGTTCCTGGCCTTTTCCGCGGGCTGGCTGGCCCGGGGCGGAGGGAATGCGGCTCCTGTCCGCATCGAGACCGAACAGACCCTGACGGCGGAGGAGCAGGCGGCGGACCTGCCGCCGGTGACCGCCACGGAGGAGCCCGGCGCCTTGAAACCGGGGGAGAAGATCAATATCAACACCGCCGGGGCGGACGAGCTTCAGCGCCTGCCCGGCATCGGCGAGAAGCGCGCGGCCGATATCGTGGCCGACCGGGCGGAAAACGGTCCCTTCCGCATTCCCGAGGACCTGACCCGGGTCAGCGGCATTGGCGAGGGGACACTGGAGCGGATCCTGGAATATATTACGGTGGAAGGAGCGGGGCCCCCATGAAGATCCTGGTGGTGGACGACGAGAAGGTGCTGGTGAAGGGCATCAAATTCAATCTGGAGAGCGAGGGCTACCAGGTGGAGACCGCCTATGACGGCGAGGCCGCCGTGGAGCTGGCCCGGAGCGGGGCCTTTGACCTCATCATCCTGGACCTGATGATGCCCAAGATCGACGGGCTCCAGGCCTGTATGCGCATCCGGGAGTTTTCCAATGTGCCGGTCATCATGCTCACCGCCCGCAGCGAGGACGCGGATAAGATCGTGGGCTTTGAGTGCGGGGCTGACGATTATATTACCAAGCCCTTCAATATCCTGGAGCTGAAGGCCAGGGTGCGGGCCCTCCTCCGCCGGGCGGGCATGGCGGCCCAGAAGGAAAAGGGCGGACGGCTCACCGTGGGACATATCACCCTGGACCCGGACGAGCGCTCGGCCAGCAAGGACGGGCAGCCGGTGGAGCTCACCGCCAAGGAATTCGACCTGATGGAGCTGCTGATGCGCAACCCCGGCCGGGTGTACAGCCGGGAGAATCTGCTCAACGTGGTCTGGGGCTATGAGTATGCCGGCGACTACCGCACGGTGGACGTCCATGTCCGCCGCCTGCGGGAGAAGCTGGAGCTGGACCCGGCCCACCCGGTCTACATCCTGACCAAGTGGGGCGTGGGTTACTATCTGAAAAACAGCTGAGATGGCGGGAGGTGAGGGCGCATGGCATGGGACAGGCAGGGGAGAAGCGTGCCGGTGTGGCGCTCCCTCCAGAGCAAATTCATCCTGAGCTACGGGGCCATCATCATCGCGCTGATCCTGTTCCTCAACACCTACCCCATTCTGATCTCCCAGGACCTGGTCTTCCGCTCCAAGCAGGACTCCCTGTGGCGGCAGGCCGACCTCATCACCTCCACCCTGGCGGGAAGTGAGGGCCTTACTGCCGAGGGAGTGGAGGCCAACCTGACCCAGCTGGGCGTCATCGACGCCACCCGCCGGGTGATGGCCGCCGGCGTGGACCGGGTGATGGTCACCGACCCGGCGGGGCTGGTCCTCTTTGATACCAGCGAGGTGGACAACGCCAAGGACAAGTACGGCCTTCTGTGGGAGGTGGTCAGCGCCCTGCGGGGAGAGGATGTGTTCCGCTGCGAGTACCGGGAGGACGCCTTCCGCAGCCGGGCGGCGGCGCCCATCCGCTACCGGGGCATGACCCAGGGCGCGGTCTATCTCTATGAGTATGACGAAGAGCAGGCCGGGATGCTGGTGGATTTTCAGAAAAACCTGCGCAACATCTCCATCGTCATCTGCGTCGTGACGCTGCTGTTCAGCCTGCTCTTCTCCACGGCGGTGACACGGCGCATCGCCGTGCTGCTGCGGGGCATCCGCACGGTGCGGGAGGGCGAATACAGCCACCGTGTGTCCATGTCGGGCGGGGACGAGCTCACCCAGCTGGCCGACGAGTTCAACGCCCTCACCGGCCGGCTCCAGACCACCGAAGAGGTACGCCGGCGCTTTGTGTCCGACGCGTCCCACGAGCTCAAGACCCCCCTGGCCTCCATCCGCCTGCTCACCGACTCCATCCTCCAGGCCGAGCACATGGACGGCAGCACCGCCCGGGAATTCGTGGCTGACATCGGAGAGGAGGCCGAGCGGCTCACCCGCATCACCGAGAAGCTTCTCACCCTCACCCGGATGGACACCATGCCCCCTGTGGTGCGGGAACCGGTGGACCTGAAGCAGGTGGTGCTGCGGGTGGAGCATATGCTCACCCCCCTGGCCGGGACCCGGCAGGTAAACTTCCGTATGGACCTGGCCGGGTACTGCACTGTGCTGGCAAACGAGGATGACCTGTACCAGGTGACCTTTAACCTGGTGGAGAATGCCATCAAATACAATGTGCCCGGGGGTACGGTGATGGTGAGCCTCTTCCTGCGCCGGGGCCGGAACCGGGGGGACGGGGATCTGGTGGTCCTCCGGGTGGAGGACACCGGCGTGGGCATCCCGGAGGAGGATATGCCCAAGATCTTCGACCGGTTCTACCGGGTGGACAAGGCCCGTTCCCGGGAGGCGGGCGGCACCGGCCTGGGCCTGTCCATCGTGCGGGATATGGTGCGCCAGCACGGCGGCACGGTGGAGGTCCGCCGCCGTATGCCGGAGGGGACCTGCTTTGAGGTGGTCTTTCCCCGCTGGCAGCCGGAGCAGAAGGAGGAAAAGCCATGAAAAGGCGGAGACTGTTTCTGATGGGGATCCTCCCGCTGCTGCTGGCCGGGTGTGTGCTGCGCTCAGTCGGCGAGAATGCCCGGCCGGAGGGCTCTTATCAGCTCTATTTTCTGGAGGCTGCCGACGGGAGCGGCGCGGCCATCGCGGGAGAGACCTGGCTGCCGGAGGAGGGGGAGGACGATGTGATCCAGGCTCTGCTCTCCGCGCTGCTGGCCGGCCCCACCCAGCCGGGGCTCACCTCCCCTTTTCCCGCCGGCGTGCGCCTGCTGGGCTGGGAACAGGAGGATACCCGGCTCCACCTGGACCTGTCCGAGCAGTACGAGGGCCTGTCCGGTGTGGACCAGACCCTGGCCAACTACTGCCTGGCACTGACGCTGTGCCAGGTGGAGGGGGTGGAGTCGGTCTACCTTACGGTGGAGGGAGCGGAGAGCCCCTTCCTCCACAGCGAGGAGCTGCGGGCCGAGCGGGTGATCCTCTCGGGCGCGGAGGAGGAGCCGGTGGCTTTTACGGCCACCCTGTGGTTCCCCCAGCGGGAGGGGGAGGGCCTGGGCGTGGAGTACCGCCGGCTGCTCCTCACCGAGGAGGACAGTTTGAGCATGGCGGTCCTCTCCGCGCTGCTGGAGGGGCCCCGGTATGAGAGCCTGCGCCCGGTGCTTCCCGCAGGAACCGAGGTGCTGGGCGTGGCCACCGAGGAGGGCGTGTGCCATGTGGATCTTTCCCAGGCCTTCCTGGACGCCCTGCCCCGGGATAGCGGAGAGCTGCGCCTGCTGGTCTACTCCATCGTCAACACGGTGGCCGGCAATGTGGAGGCTGTGGAGTCGGTGCAGCTGCGGGCCGGGGGAGAGCCTATCCGCCTGCCCGGCGAGCTCTCCGGTCCCCTGGTCCCCGACCTGACGCTGGAACACTAGGGCCGCCGCCAGGTTGACAAATTTAGTTCTTTAGCGTACCATATAACCCAATCACACAGACAGATTCCGGGGCCCGCGCCCCACTCCAACAACAGAAAGGAAGACCCTGATGAGCCAGCAGCGTCCCGGCACCAAGTGCCTCCACGCGGGCTACCGCCCGGAGAACGGCGAGCCCCGCAACATCCCCATCATCCAGTCCACCACCTTCCGCTACGCCACCAGCGAGGCTATGGGCAAGCTCTTCGACCTGGAGGCCGAGGGCTATTTCTACACCCGGCTCCAGAACCCCACCAACGACCGGGTGGCGGCCAAGATCTGCGCGCTGGAGGGCGGCAGCGCCGCCATGCTGACCTCCTCCGGCCAGGCCGCTTCCTTCTATGCGGTGTTCAACATCTGCTCCTGCGGGGACCATGTGGTGGCCTCCTCCGCCATCTACGGCGGTACCTACAACCTTTTTGCCGTTACCATGAAGCGCATGGGCATCGAGTTCACCTTCGTGGAGCCCGACTGTACCGCCGAGGAACTGGACGCGGCCTTCCGGCCCAACACCAAGGCCGTGTTCGGTGAGACCATCGCCAATCCCGCCCTGGCCGTGCTGGACATCGAGAAATTCGCCTCCGCCGCCCACCGCCATGGGGTGCCCCTCATCGTGGACAACACCTTCCCCACCCCCATCAACTGCCGCCCCTTTGAGTTCGGCGCGGACATCGTGACCCACTCCACCACCAAGTACATGGACGGCCACGCCAACGCCGTGGGCGGCGCCATCGTGGACTCGGGCAAATTCGACTGGACCAAGTATCCCGACAAGTTCCCCGGCCTGTGTACCCCCGACGACAGCTATCACGGTGTGACCTACACCGAGCGCTTCGGCCTGGAGGGGGCCTATATCACCAAGGCCACCGCCCAGCTCATGCGGGATTTCGGCTCCATCCCCGCGCCCATGAACGCCTATCTCCTCAACGTGGGTCTGGAGACCTTGCCCCTGCGGATGGCCAGGCACTGTGAGAACGCCCTGGCCGTGGCCAAGTTCCTCCAGAGCCATGAGAAGGTGGCCTGGGTCAAGTACCCCGGCCTTCCCGGCGACCGGTACTACGAGATGGCGCAGAAGTATATGCCAAACGGCACCTGCGGCGTGGTCTCCTTCGGCGTGAAGGGTGGCCGGGCCAAGGCTGAGACCTTTATGGCCGGGCTGGAGCTGGCCTCCATTGCCACCCACGTGGCCGACGCCAAGACCTGCGTGCTCCATCCCGCCTCCGCCACACACCGGCAGATGAACGACGAGGAGCTGAAGGCCGCCGGTGTGTCCCCCGACCTGGTGCGCTTCTCCGTGGGCATCGAGGATATCAACGACATCCTGGAGGATCTGGACAGGGCCCTGGCGGAGGTGTAAGCGTGTACGTCAAGCCGGAACTCTATTCCTCCGCCCCGGCGGAGGAGCGCCACCCCCGGGAGATGGCGGTGTATGCCCTGCTGGATGAGCTGGGCATCCCCTACACCCGCTGCGATCACGACCATGCCGACACCATGGAGGACTGCCTGGCGGTAGAACAGGTGCTGGGCGTGCCGGTGTGCAAGAACCTGCTGCTGACCAACCGGCAGCAGACCGACTTCTACCTGCTGATGATGCCGGGAGACAAGCCCTTCAAGACCAAGGACCTGACCGCCCAGCTGGGCTGCGCCCGGCTGTCCTTCGCCACGCCGGCGCACATGGAGGCCCTGCTGGGGGCTGCCCCCGGTTCGGCCAGCGGTTTCGAGCTGATGAACGACCGGGAGGGGAAGGTCCGCCTGCTGATGGACCGGGAACTCCTCTCCGGGGCCTTTATCAGCGGCCACCCCTGCTTCTCCACCTCTACCATCAAGGTCGCTCTGGCCGATTTCCGGGAGAAATTCCTCCCCGCCGTGGGTCATGAGGCCACTGTTGTGGATCTGCCCCGGCCGAAGGCCCCCGCCAACTGAACAGACGAAAAGACCGGGAGCCGGTCCGTAAAAAATGCGGACCGGCTCCCGGTTTCTGCCCTTATATTACCACAAAATGACGAAAAAGTCAAGTCTTGCACTGAAAACGCCGCCGGTGTAATACTAAAACCTGATAAAAGGCTGTACAGCCTTTTATAGCGCGAAGCGCGTCAGGTTTTTATGAGACGCCGCCACACGACACGTGCGTCACCAGCGTGCGAAGCACGCGGGATTTCAAATAAAGCATTTTATTTGAAATCAGTATAAAACCAGTGTGAGGTGATGATGATGGACGAGCTTTTGGCATTGCGCCCGCTGGAAAACGGGCGGGAACAGGCGATGGCGCGGCTGCTGGAGCGGGGGAGCGTTACACTGCCCCTGACGGCGGAAGAGGCGGCCGGGCTGCTGGAGCGCCGGGACCAGGCACTGCGGGACACCCGGCGGGTGGAGTTCGGCCCGGGAGTGCTGGAGAAGCTGATGACCGCCTTCCGGGATTCCCCTTATCTGGACCCGGCGTGCTGGGCCGAGACCCTGGCCGGGCTGCAGGACCTGTTTTACGAGTACAAGAACCAGTGCATGGATGCCCTGTCCGACGATGAGCTCATCGCCGCCATGCGGCGGCTCTATGACGGGGAGGCCGGGGGTTCCCTGGACTATCTGGGCGGGACGGCGCTGGAGGAGCTGTGCCGGCGGCTGAGCAGCGGGGAAAGTTGGGAGGATGAAGATGAGAACTGAATTGGAGCGCCGGGCCGGAGCCATGCCGGAGGGGCTGCGGCGGGAGCTGTGGACCCTGCTGGCCCGGCAGGCGGCCCGCTATACCCGGGGGCGGAGCAGCTCGGTGTCCGAGGGGGCGGCCCGGGAGCTGATGGAGTCCATCTGCTTTACCCTGGGGCTGGATCCAAACGCCGGGAGCGGGGACTGGGCACGGCTGGAGCGGCTGGGCGTGGAGGAAGCCTTCCGCCTGGGACAGGCGGCGCTGGCGGAGGAGATGGAGAGAGGCAGGGCGCTGTACCGGGCGGTGCGGGAGAACATGCCCCGGCTGCGCAGCCGCTCCCTGGAGGATACGGTGGGGAGCATCGGGACCTTCTGGCGGCGGTACGACCGGGAGCTGCTGGCCCATCAGATCCCCTGCGACATCGACTATCAGCTCTCCCTGCCGGTGCCGGAGCACAGATTGGGGGTGCTCTACGTCAACGAGTATCTGCGGCGGCTGTGGATGGAGCAGGACCTGCTGCGCCGCTTCGACTGGGGACGGACCGCCGCCCTGCTGACACGCTGCTGCGGCGACTATACCGGGCTGCTGGTAAACCTGTGGGAGCCGGTGGCCGTCAACGCCCTGGGGCTGGTGCTGGCCGGGCGGGACCCCTTTGCCCTGTGGGTGGACGAGAAGATCCGGACGGAGCTGGCCCGGCTGCTGCTGCCCCTGAAGCGGGCGGAGCGGCTGGAAACGCTGGAGCGGGGGGCCTGCCGTCTGGCGGACGCCCTGGCGCTGGAGCAGCTGCCCCAGCGGCGCTATCTGACGGCGGAGGCCCGGGCTCTGCTTCCCCGGCTGACGGCGGCCCTGGAGCACGGGGACCTGAGCGGCGTGTTTTTTGATTTTGCGTGCTGAGCATAACGCCTATTGGGGGCCGGGCGCTTCCTCTTCCAGGGCCTCGGCGTGGATCAGACCGTCGTAGGCCTCATAAAACTCCCCCAGCTGGCCGGTGTAACCCGGTTTCCAGGGCTTGTTGCGGCCGCAGTAGTGGACGATGGCTGTGTGGCTGCACACCCAGTCCAGGTCTATTTGTGAGCCCGGCGTCAAACGGGAGAATGTGAGCAGCCGTTCGGTCATATTATATCGCATGGGGTCCAGCAGATGGATGCGGTCGCCGTAAAGGGCGCTGATGATGTCCTGGTCGGGCAGGAGCAGGGCGGAGCGGTGCTCCTCCACATAGTCCAGCACCGGCTGGAGCTCCTGCTCCCGGCGCAGCCGCTCCAAATTCATCAGCAGCACCCCGGAGTTGATATAGGGCCCCGGCGTCCGGGACTGGAGCCGCAGGGCGTTGAATTTTTCCAGGGAGCGGTTCACATGGCTGGCCGCGGCGAAGAAGCAATCCCCCATGGGGGTGGCCCACAGCTCGTCCAGCGGGCGGATGGCCACCAGGTCCGGGTCCAGATAGAGCACCCGGTCCAGGTCTTTGGGGAGATACCGGGCGGCGAAAATGCGGTCGTATATCTCGCAGGGATAGCGCCCGGTGGTGGGGGCACCGGCGAAGAGACGGTCGTCCGCCCGGATGCCTACCAGCTCCAGATCGGGGGCGTCCACCGCCCGGGCTACCCGGTCCAGGTCCTCCGGAACGAGGGAGCGGTGGAGCACAAAGACCCGGATATACCGGCCCGGATGCTGCTGTGCCACGCTTTTGAGCATGACGGCCAGAGGGTGGAGATAACTGCGGTTGACCGTAACGAGAAGATCCATGACGTCGTTTCCTCCGGGAGATATTTGGAGCGGTGGAAAACAGCCTTTGCATCCACCGCCCTGCAAAAAAGGATTACAAATCAAAATACCACAGTTTCCTCTAAAATTCCGGCGAAATTTGTGAAGAAAAAGAAAACAGAATATGAATCTTACACGCGAAATAATATGGAAAAAGATAGATGTTGGCTCCTCATATGTCTTCCGATGAAAGACATATGAGGATTTTTATAAAATGGAAAATATGCGGGGCGCCACAAGTATAGAACAAAAATTGTGGGGGAAAATACAAAATTATTTTCCTTGACGAATGGGCTGATATGCGTTATGATGATAATGCAAAAAGGGAATATAGACAGGACCCGCCACAAGGATGTGCCGCATCTGGTCTGTAGCAGAATAGATGCGTTTAAGTGTCCACGGTATAAGGACATATTGCGGCGGTGAATGGGCTCTGGAGAATCCCAATGACGGGGGCCGAAGGTGTAAGGTGCCGGCAAGGCGCCGATCTCTCAGGCAAAAGGACAGAGTGGAGCGCAGCCGATATGGGGGAGAACCCGCCGGCTGCGATTTACAGGGCCAGGCCGGAATACGGTCGGGCTTTTTATTTTGATTGGGGGGTGTGCAGCGGAGCATTTCTTGAGGCGGCAGCCCGGCGAAGTGTGCCGCCGGGCACGGCATTTGAGAGGAGTCCCTCTGAGGAAGTTAAAGGGAGGTAAATGTATGGAACAACTGACAATCCTTGTAGGTAAAGCCAGCGACTTTGTGTGGAACAGCGTACTGCTCTATGTGCTGGTTGCTACCGGTATTCTCTTCACCATTCGGCTCGGCTTCATCCAGATCCGGAAATTCGGCGCCGGCTGGAAGCAGATGTTCGGCAACTTCAGTCTGTCCGGCAAAAAGGCAGACAAGGACGGCATGAGCTCGTTCCAGGCGGCGGCCACGTCCATCGCCGCCCAGGTGGGCACCGGCAATATCGTGGGCTGCTCCACCGCCATCCTGTCCGGCGGCCCCGGCGCCATCTTCTGGATGTGGATCGCCGCGTTCTTCGGTATGTCCACCATCTATGCCGAGGCGGTCCTGGCCCAGAAATATAAGACCAGAGACGACAGCGGCGCTATCATCGGCGGTCCTGTCTATTACATCCGCGCCGCCTTCAAGGGAGGCTTCGGCAAGTTCATGGCCGGCTTCTTCTCGGTGGCAATCATCCTGGCCCTGGGCTTCATGGGCAACATGACCCAGGCCAACTCCATCAGCAGCTCCTTCGAGACCGCCTTCCACGTGCCCAAGATCGTGATGGGCGTGATCCTGGCGGCGGTGGCCGCGTTCATCTTCCTGGGCGGCGTGAAGCGCATTGCCTCCGTCACCGAGAAAGTGGTCCCCATCATGGCCATTTTGTACCTCCTCGGCGGCCTGATCGTGATCATCGCCAACGGCAGCCACATCCCCGAGGCGTTCCGTCAGATCTTTGTGGGCGCCTTTACCCCCAACGCCGTTCTGGGCGGCGCCATCGGTATCACCGTGAAGCAGGCGGTCCGTTTCGGTGTGGCCCGCGGCCTGTTCTCCAATGAGGCTGGTATGGGCTCCACCCCCCATGCCCACGCCATGGCCAAGGTGGCGAAGCCTGAGGATCAGGGTCATATCGCCATCGTCTGCGTGTTCATCGACACCTTCATCGTTCTGACCATTACCGCCCTGGTGGTTCTGACCAGCGGCGTGGTGAATATGAACGATATTGAGGCCAGCCCCGAAGCGGCCTCTCTGGCTCAGGCGGCCTTCAGCACCGTGTTCGGCAATTTCGGCAGCATGTTCGTAGCCATCTGCCTGCTGTTCTTTGCCTTCTCCACCATCGTGGGTTGGTACTTCTTCGGTGAGCAGAACGTCAAGTACCTCTTCGGCAACAAGGCCGTCAAGATCTACGCCGCCATCGTGGTGGTGTGCATCGTCATCGGCTCCGCGCTGAAAGTGGGCCTGGTGTGGAACCTGTCCGACCTGTTCAACGGCCTGATGGCCCTGCCCAACCTGATCGCACTGATCGCCCTGTCCGGCGTAGTGGTGCGCATTTCCAAGGGCCAGGATCAGCCTCTGACCCACAAATAAAGGGCTGTAAAAGGAACGCTTTTCCTGAACAAAGGCGGCGGCGCATATGCGCCGCCGCTATTTTTTGAATGACGATTTAAGGTGAATTTTTAAAGACATGCATCTGATATAAATTCCGCATGAATCCTTAAGAAAGGTGACGGTGCGCTAGTACATGCATAGAAGTGTCAAAAAGAACGATAAGAGAAAACTTAATGAATCGGAGCGGGATAAAAGAGCGGGGCGGTACGGAAAAACGGGGGAGTGCGCAGACAGAAAAAGACGGATCTGTTACTAGAACACGCTAAAGCGTGATAAAAAACAGCTAGTACGCGGACAGAAGAAAAAAGTAAAAAATTTCTAGATAATGGGAAAACATTTTTTCTACGGATCGAACCGGGATTTTGCTTGACGATAGGGGGAAACTATCATATAATCGCACCGAAAGGCGGGGAATTGCTTCCCTTCCTTTAAGTGAAAATGCCTGAACTTGCATTTTCTCGATATCCTCTTTCCTCTTTCTTCTTGCAGAATGCCCCGTGCCGGTTCCGGCGCGGGGCATTCTGTGTCTACAGAACTCTGGCCAAACGGAAGCGGCTGTGGTATGATATTGCACAGATGTCATACAGAGAGGAGGCGTGCTATGAAGGATTGGGATGGACTTTATCAGGAGTGTATGTCCTGCCGGAAATGTCCCCTGTGCGAGACGCGGACCAACGTGGTCTTCGGCGAGGGGGCCCGGGACGCCGAGGTCATGTTCATCGGCGAGGGACCGGGAGAGCAGGAGGATTTGACCGGCCGCCCCTTTGTGGGACGGGGCGGTAAATTCCTGGACGAGATGCTGGCCATGATCGACCTGGACCGATCCAGGGTGTTTATCGGCAATATGGTGAAGTGCCGGCCTCCCGGGAACCGGGACCCGCTGGCGGCAGAGCAGGAGGCGTGTATCGGCTACCTGCGCAACCAGGTGGCGCTGATCCGGCCCAAGATCATCGTCTGTCTGGGCCGCATCGCGGCCATGAAGCTGATCAAGGAGGACTTCAAGATCACCCGGGAGCACGGCGTCTGGTTCGAGAAGGCAGGCGTGCAGATGACCGCCCTTTTCCACCCGGCAGCCCTGCTGCGGGATCCCCGCCGCCGGCCCGAGACCTTCGCGGACCTGAAGGCCCTGCAGGCCAAGATCCGGGAGATCTGCGACCATACCTATTGATTGAAGTGCTTGAAAAAGCCCCGGAGGCGTCTGCCTCCGGGGCTCACATTTTTTGCGGGATATGTGGAAAATCTATCCGCCGGTCTTACGCTTGATGACCTTGAGGCGGACAAACTCCTCCCGCTCCTTCTCCTCCAGCGCGTCGGTGATGAAGCGGATGGTGTGGTCAAAATTGGGGATGACAATGTTCTGCAGGGCGTTGGCCCGCTTCTGGGTCTTGCGGATGGACACGGCCAGCCGGTAGATGGAGGTCTCCACCTCGGCCAGCTGCCGCACCAGTTCTTTCACCCGGTGGAACTTGATATAGGCGTCGTCCAGGGCGGAGCTGGTGGAGGCAAAGCCGTATTCCGGCCGGGGCGGGGGACTGCGGTCCGGGATATGGGGCAACTCCACGCCCATGAGGGAGCGGTACTGGATCTCCAGCGTCCGGTCCACATCCACAGCTTCGGCGATCTGGTCGCAGATGCCCAGCTTCAGGTTGGCGGTCTGCAGTGCGGCGTAGGCCTCGGCAAAGACGGCGTCGATCTGGGCCTGGACGTCTTTTGCCGTGTCCATCAGGGCCATCATCTCCCGGATGAGAATGTTGCGCTTGCGGTCCATCAGCTCGTAGCCGGTGGCGGCCAGGGCACGGGAGCGCCTGGCGGCCATAAGGTTACCCTTGGTGGGCAGGATGGCGGCCATGGAAACGCGCCTCCTTTCAGGGCTGCCCGGCCAGGTCGGACAGGATGCTGTGGTAGGCGCCTTCCACATAGTGGGCGTCCAGCGTGGCGTCGTCCACCCGGTCCAGTTCGCTGCGGGGCAGCAGGGTGAGCAGCTTCCACCCCAGGTCCAGCGTCTCATTCATGGTGCGGCCGTGCATCACGTCCTGGCGGATGAAGAGCCGCTCAAAGGCCCGGCCGAATTCCAGATACTGCTTATCCACGTCGGAGAGCTCATCCTCGCCGATGACGCCGGCCAGGCTCCGGGCGTCCTGCACCTTGGAGTAGGAGGCAAAGAGCTGGTTGGACAGGGCGGGATGGTCGGCCCGGGTGAATCCCTCGCCGATGCCGTCCTTCATCAGGCGGGAGAGGGAGGGCAGGATGGCGATGGGGGGATAGACTCCCTTCTGGTCCATGTCCCGGTCCAGTACGATCTGGCCCTCGGTGATATAGCCGGTCAGGTCGGGGATGGGATGGGTGATATCGTCGTTGGGCATGGTGAGGATGGGCACCTGGGTCACCGAGCCGGGCCGCCCCCGGATCATGCCGGCCCGCTCGTACAGGGAGGCCAGGTCGGAGTACAGGTAGGCGGGGAAGCCCTTGCGGGAGGGGATCTCGCCCTTGGAGGAGGAGAACTCCCGGACGGCCTCGCAGTAGGAGGTCATGTCGGTGAGGATGACCAGCACGTGATAGCCCTTGTCAAAGGCCAGGTACTCCGCGGCGGTGAGGGCGCAGCGGGGAGTGAGGATGCGCTCGATGATGGGGTCGGAGGCCAGGTTCATGAACATAACCACCCGCTGCAGCGCGCCGGCCTCCTCAAAGCTGCGGCGGAAAAAGTCGGCGGTGTCATTCTTCACGCCCATGGCGGCAAAGACGATGGCGAATTCGCCGTCCCCCTCGCCCACCTTGGCCTGACGGACGATCTGGGCGGCCAGTTCGTTGTGCTTCATGCCCGAGCCGGAGAAGATGGGCAGCTTCTGCCCCCGGATCAGGGTCATGCTGCAGTCGATGGCTGAGATGCCGGTCTCGATATAGCTGCGGGGATACTGGCGGGACACCGGGTTGATGGCGGAGCCGTTGATATCCCGGCGCTCCTCGGGGTAGAGCTCTCCCAGGCCGTCGATGGGACGGCCGGCGCCGTCGAACACCCGGCCCAGCATCTCCTTGGACAGGGCCAGCTTCACCGGCTCGCCGGTGAAGTGGGTGCGGGCGTTGTCCAGCGAGACGCCCCGGGTGCCCTCAAAGACCTGGAGCACCACCCGGTCGCCGTCGATGAGGATGACCCGGCCGTTACGGACGGCGCCGTTCTCCAGGGTGATCTCCGCTGTCTCGTCGTAGGAGACGCCGGATACGCCCTCCAGCGTGATAAGAGAGCCGGACAGCTCGGACAGGCCGATATATTCTAGTCTCATGACAGATCAACTCCTTGCAGAGATGGGAAACGCGGGGCTGGAGCGGTCAGCGGTTGGCCTCATCCACGCTCTGGAGGGCCTGGTCGATCCGCCGCTCGTAGTCCGCGAATTTCTCCATCTGGTCATTGGGGATCTCATACTTCATCTTGACCAGAGCGTCGAAGATGCCGGTGGCGCGGACCTGGGACAGGGGGATGGAGCGCTCCAGCAGCCTGCGGGCCCCGTCGTAGAGCCGGAGGATGACCTCCATCATGCGGAACTGCTTTTCCAGGGGGACATAGGTGTCCACGGTGTGGTAGGCGTTCTGCTGCAGGAAGCCAACCCGGATGAGGCGGGCGATGTCCAGCGTCAGCTTCTGGTCCTCGGGCAGCACGTCGGAGCCGATGAGCTTGACGATCTCCATAAGCTGGTCCTCCTCCTGCAGCAGGGAGAAGATCCGCTGCCGGTCGGCCATGAAGCCGGGGGCCACGTTCTGGTCGTACCAGGGCTTCAGGTCGTCCAGATACTCGGAGTAGGACGTGAGCCAGTTGATGGAGGGGAAGTGCCGGGCGTAGGCAAGGGAGCGGTCCAGGCCCCAGAAGGTGCGGACATACCGCTTGGTATTCTGGGTCACCGGCTCGGAGAAGTCGCCGCCCTGGGGAGAGACGGCGCCGATGACGGTGACGCTGCCCTCCCTGCCCTCCAGAGTCTCGATATAGCCCGCACGCTCGTAGAACTCGGCCAGACGGGAGGCCAGATAGGCGGGGAAGCCCTCCTCGGCGGGCATTTCCTCCAGGCGGCCGGAGATCTCCCGCAGGGCCTCGGCCCAGCGGGAGGTGGAGTCAGCCATCAGGGCCACGTGGTAGCCCATGTCCCGGTAGTACTCGGCGATGGTCATGCCGGTGTAGACCGACGCCTCACGGGCGGCCACCGGCATGTTGGAGGTGTTGGCGATGAGGATGGTACGGTTCATCAGGGGCTGCTGGCTCTTGGGGTCCAGCAGTTCGGAGAATTCCTCCAACGCCTGGGTCATCTCGTTGCCCCGCTCGCCGCAGCCCAGATAGACGATGATGTCGGCGTCCGACCACTTGGCCAGCTGGTGCTGGGTCATGGTCTTGCCCGCGCCGAAGGGGCCGGGGATGGCGGCGGCGCCCCCCTTGCCGATGGGGAAGAGGGTGTCGATGATCCGCTGGCCGGTGATGAGGGGCCGGTGGATGGGCAGCCGCCGGGCCATGGGCCGGGGGGTGCGGATGGGCCAGGACTGGGCCAGCTTCAGGGCGTGGACCTGTCCGGCGGCGTCGGTGAGCTCCACCAGGGTGTCGGCAACGGTATAGGACCCGCTGGGGACCACCCTTGTCACAGTGCCCGACAGCCCGGCGGGCACCAGGCAGCGGTGGAGGATGAGGGGAGTTTCCTGGCACTGGGCGTACAGCGCGCCGGGGGACAGGGTATCTCCCGCCTTTACGGTGACGGTGGTATCCCATTTGCGGCTCTCATCCAGAGTGGGGATGTTCAGGCCCCGGCCGATGAAGGGGCCGCTCTTTTCCTCGATGAGACGCAGGGGACGGGCAATGCCGTCGAAGATATTGCACAGCAGGCCGGGCCCCAGGGTAATGGACATGGGAGCTCCCTGGCCGGTGACCGGCTGGCCGGGCATGAGCCCGGCGGTGTCCTCATAGACCTGCACGGTGGTGATGTCGCCGTTGACGCCCACCACCTCGCCTACCAGGCCCTCTTCGCCTACATTGACCATGTCCATCATGGCCAGGCCCCGGCCGCCTTTGACGGTGACCACAGGGCCGTTGATGCCGTAGATCTCACAGCGGTTTTCACTCATGATCCCGGGTCCCTCCTTCCAAAGTGCCGCCGTCCGCGGCGTCCACCAGCGACAGGCCCACCAGACTGGCAAAATGGCCCCGCAGTTCCTCCATATTGGCGTCAAAGGAGGAATCTATCCGCAGACCCAGGGACTGGGACTGGGCGATGAGTCCGCCCATCCGGATGGGGCCGGCCTGGATGGTCAGCGGCCGGCCTGCCAGGGCGATGAGAGCGTCGGCCAGGGGCAGGTCCTCCTCCCGCAGGTAAACCACCGTGTCCTCCGCGCCGGACAGGGGGATCAGCGCCTCCCGCAGCAGCTGGGAGAGGCGGCGGGGATAGGCCTCGGTGCGGGTGAAGGCGGCGGTACGGGCGCGGACCAGGGCAAAGACCTCGGAAGCGATCTCCTCCCGGCGGCGGAAGAGGGCCTGCTTGCGCTCCAGCATGTGCCGGGAGACCAGACGGCCCTGCTCCGAGCGGATGCGGGAGACCTCCCGGTGGATATAGTCATAGGCCTCCAGCAGGACCTGGTCCTCCGCGGAGGAGAGGGCGGCGTCGTGCCGCTCCTTCAGTTCCTTCGAGACGCGCTCGGCCTCGGCGCTGGCCTCGGAGAGCAGCGCCGAGGTAAAACGGTCCAGTTTTTTGGAAAGTTCAGGCATAGTTCATCCTCCATGGATCAATCGATAGACAGGAAGAAGGGCGGGACGCTCACAGCTTGACGCCGATGGCCTCCCGGATGTAGCGGGTAATGGAGTCGCCGGAGCGGCCGGCGCTGTGCCGGTCGGGGATCTCCACCACCAGGGGGCGGTGGGCGCTGAGCTTCATGGGGGCGATCTTGTCCTCGCAGAGCCGGGCCAGATGCTCCGAAATCAGGAGCACGCCGATCTCCGGGTCGGCGGCGGCGTCGTCAATGGCCTCGGCGGCCTCGTCCGCCTCCCGGACCACCACGCCTTCGATGCCCGCCAGACGCAGTCCCACCTGGGTATCCGTGCTGTCGGTGATGACGAAATACTTCATGGTGCGGCCCCGTTACGAGAAGAGGAGCAGCAGCGCCACGATCAGGCCGTACAGGGCCACGCCCTCGGCCAGACCCACGAAGATCAGGGCCTTGCCGAAGGCCTTCTCATTCTCGGAGATGGCGCCCAGAGCGGCGGAGGCCGAGGCGGCCACGGCGATGCCGCCGCCGATGCCGGAGAGGCCCACGGCCAGGGCGGCGCCCACATACTTCAGGCCGTCGGCAATGCCGGCGGCGGCCTGGGCGGTCTCACCGGCGGCAGCGGCGCTGCCGCCCATGCCCAGCACGGTGGCCAGGATCAGGCAGGCGAAAAAGGACGCGATGTTGGCGCCCAGGGCGCGCCTGGCCCGCTTGCCGGTATACTTCCGGATGCCGGTGAGGAACAGGGGAGAGAACATGGCCAGGCTGGCGAAAAAGACAATGAGATATTTCATGTGAACAGACCTCCATTGAATTGAAATAGCGGCGGCCGGGATCAGCCGCTGCTGCGGGCGGTGTAGTCGATCTTTTTGGGCCGGAAGGGGACGCCGCCGTCGTCGTAGAAGCGGCCAAAGAGCTCATAGAATTCCAGACGGAGGACCTGGATGCCCACCAGCAGGCCCTCGAAGCCCATGACAAACAGGTTGCCCAGGACGATGACCACCGGGTTGAGCCCCGAGCCGGCCAGCATCCGCACCACCAGCATCAGGCCCACATGGGTGATGGCGTAGGCGCCCACCCGCATGAAGGAGAGGGTGTTGGTGAGGTAGGAGAGCATGGTCTCAAAGAGCTCGAAGAAGCCGGTGCCCAGCACCTGCCCCAGGGGGACCTCCCGCCAGGCGGGATCTCCGGCAGCCAGCAGGGAGAGGGGCTCCCGCAGGAGTATGCACACCACCGGCAGCACCAGCACCGGCAGCACATAGGCGGGAACGAAGAGATCGACGTGAAAGACCAGAGAAGCCAGAGCGGCGATGATGATGCCGGCGTAGAACAGAATGCCCGCCGCTCCGTTGGGACCGAAGAGGATCTTTTCAAAGTTGTGCTGGCGGATGCCGTTGATGATATTGAGCACCATCACCGTGAGCAGCATGAACACGCCCAGGGCCACCGACAGCAGCAGGAGTACCAGCACGTTGCTGGAGCCGGGAAGAATGCTGCTCTCCTCCATGATCTTGAAGCCGGGCAGGATGTCCTCAAAGCCGAACACGCTGCCGTACACGCAGCCGAACAGGGCGCCTGACAGGCCGCAGCAGGTGATGATATTGCCCAGCCACATCTTTTTCCACCGGGCCAGCACAAAGCCGATCAGGGCCAGCCCCAGGCCCTGGCCCAGGTCGCCGAACATGATGCCGAAGAACAGGCAGTAAGTGATGGCCATAAAGACCGAGGGGTCCAGCTCGTTATAGGCCGGCAGGCCGTACATCTCAAGGAAGGGGCGGAACACCCGGCCCAGAAAGCTGTTTTTCAGTTTGGTAGGGGGCTTGACCGACTCGATCTCGCCGGCGTCGTCCACCACGCAGGAGCAGTCGGGCCAGGCGGCAAGTTTTTCCGTCAGGGCGGGCAGAGCGTCCTGGGGCACCCAGCCCAGAAAGTAAAAGGTGTCGTGGGAGCGGGCGGCATACCGCCGCAGGTCGCATACCTCGCTGTGGTAATGCAGCCAGGAGTACACCGACAGCAGATGATCCTTCTCCCGGGCGGAGAGGGCTTCCATTTCGGCATGGACGGCGTCCAGCTTCTCCCTGGCCTTGCCGGTCAGGGCCGCCAGGGATTCGATCGCCTCCGACGGGGTGCCGTGGAGGGAATGGTCCAGCCGGATACGGACAAAATGGAGGGAATTGAGCAAGGTATCCACCTGCCTGTGAGCGCTCTTGGAGGTGAAGTAGATCCCGTAGACCCGCCTGGTCCCCACCTTGGTGGGGATGAAGAAGAGGTCCTCCTGGTCATTCAGGGCGGTCTGAAAGCTGTCATAGGTCTCCCGGGGCAGATAGCCGTACCGGAAGCGGGCATAATTCAGTCCCCACAGTTCATCCAGAGAGGTGGAGAGCCCCTTCAGGTTATCCAGCTCCTGGGACAGGCTCTCGTCCTCGTCCAGAAACTGTTCCTGCCGGGCCTGCTCCTCCTCCAGCGCCCGGCGCTGCTGCTCCAGAGAGTCAAAATAGGCGGGCAGGGCGTCCAGATCCAGAGCTTCCCCGAAGGAGGCATAGGCGGGCTCCAGTCCCAGACTGGTCATGACCTCCTCCGCCCGGCGGAGAAGGGGAGTATAAGGGTTGGTAAAGGAAAGGGGTCGGAGGCCGGAGACTTTTTTCATGAGCTGAAGCGCGTTTTCGGGATGAAACTCCTGGTCGATGACGCAGGAGGCCATCACGTCGTCGAACCGCGCCAGCGGGCCGGCCACGGTGAGCAGCTTCATGGGAACGACGGACATGGGGTCATCTCCCTTCGTAATATGGTGGGGAATGGTCAGCCGCCGAGGAGGCGGGGCAGAGTAAGATCGCAGGGCACACCGTATTTTACCGACTCGATCAGCCCGATCAGGGCGTGGAGCTCCATCTCCTTCAGGTTCAGATAGGCCACGGCGGTGCAGATAGACGCCGGTCCGGAGGTGAGCTGGCGGCGGTTGAACAGGCAGAACTCCCGGCGGCACAGGTCCTCCAGCTCAGAGAGGCTCTCCGCCGCCAGCAGGGGAGCGTAGGGGGTGGTACGCAACAGCTCCCGAACACCGGCAGCGTCCGGGGCCCGGCACAGGGAGCGGATCAGCTCGGGCCGCAGCCGGTAGTTGAAGGGGAAAAGCACCGGCAGGAAGTCCTGCTGGCCGGGGAAATAGGTCTTGAGGCGCAGAATGTGCAGCAGATTGAGCCGGTCGATCTCCTCGCCGTAGGACCGCAGCAGCACCGAACGGGTCTCGCCGGCGTATTCCCGGTGGATCACTTGATACATATGGGAAAAATAGACCGAGCGCAGCAGGGTCTCGGCGGCGGTATAGTCGGGCAGGCCTTCGGCCGGGCCGGGGCGGAGCCGCCGGAGGGCCGGGGCGTAGATGGTGCCCTGGGCGGCGGCGCACAGCCCGTCAAAGTCGGTACAGGCGGCCAGCCGGTTCATATCCAGCGAACTGTGGAGGATGGCCGGGGGCAGGGGAGAAAAACGGCCCGAACGCAGACGGCGCAGGACGGAGAGCAGGACCCGCTGCTCCTGAAGCAGGGTGGGGAAGGCCATCAGCGCCCGGTCCTGCCGGGGGATAAAATGGGAGAGCTTCTCATAGTCCAGCCGGAACTGCCGCCACAGGGCCTGCTCCAGCTCCAGGCGGCCAATGTACACGCCGCCGGAGAGGGCGCCGGCCGAGGCCGACCAGGCGGGATGGAGCCGCAGCAGCTCCGAGAGCTCCTCCTCCGAGCGGGCGGCGGCCATACGCTCATAGTCGGCCAGCCGCAGCCGTTTGCCGTACAGGGCGCGGACCTTGGCGGTGAGAGCCCCGTAATCCATCAGGGCGCCGATCATGACAGTTCGCCGGTCACCCGGGAGAGCAGGATATCCACCCACTGGTCCCGGTGGTTCTCGTAGGCGCGGTTCACGTTGTCCATGGCAGTGGCAAAGCGTTTATCCATGGCAGCCATGCTGGCCTGGGCGGCCTTTTCCTCGGTCTCCTCCACGATGGCCACCCGCCGGCGGGCCCGTTCCATGTACCGCTGGCGCAGTTCCTCCGACTCCCGCGCCAGGTCCCGGTCCAGACCGGCCTGGCGGTCCTTGACCTCCTGGGCGATGGCGCTGGCGCTGTGCTCGGCGGACAATATCCGGTTGATCAGATCGACATATTCCATAGGGATCCTTCCTTCCAGACGGGAGTTTTCAAACGAAATTTGCAGAATGTAAACTGGGGTCGAGAAAATGATTACATATTGTAGATTTTAGGGCTTCATTATCATAGCACTTGGAAGTTGGAATTTCCATGGGAATATGAACGAAAATTACGAAACGGAGCGGAAAGGATTTGGGCTATATTGTGCAGGATGGCAGAGTTTTGGCGTGAGTGAGGAAATAGTTGTGTTTGCCCGGCCCGCAGTAGTATAATGTACGAAACCTAAACTGGTGATTCTCGATTATCTTTAGAAAAACGGAATAAGGTCAGGAGGGAATTGGTATGAAGAAGCTGCTGCAGCTTTTGGAAGAGGACTGCACGCTTACCCGCGACCAGCTGGCTTCCATGTCGGGTATGACGGTGGAAGAAGTGAACGCGGAGATCAAGAGATATGAGGAAGAGAAGATCGTACTGGGCTACAAGGCCATTATTGACTGGGACAGCACCGACCGTGAGGCGGTCACCGCGCTGATCGAGGTCAGTATCACGCCGCAGCGGGGCGAAGGCTTCGACCGCATCGCCGAGCGGATCTACCAGTACGACGAGGTGGAGAGCGTCTACCTCATGTCGGGCGCCTTCGACCTGACGGTCATCATCTCGGGCCGCACGCTGAAGGAAGTGGCCCAGTTCGTCAGCCAGCGCCTGGCCCCCCTGGAGGGCGTGACCGGCACGGCCACCCACTTCATCCTGAAAAAATATAAAGAGAAGCACCTGATCTTTGAAAAGCAGGCGCCGGGTGAAAGGGAGTTTATCTTCGTATGAACTATGATCAGATCCTCAATCAGCGGATCCAGGCGGTAAAGCCCTCGGGTATCCGCAAGTTTTTTGATATCCTGGAGGAGATGAAGGACGCCATCTCCCTGGGCATCGGCGAGCCTGACTTCGTCACTCCCTGGCACATCCGGGACGCGGGCATCTACTCCCTGGAGAAGGGGTATACCAAATACACCTCCAACGCCGGCATGGCCGAGCTGCGGCGGGAGATCGCGTCCTATCTGAACCGGCGCTTCGGGCTCCACTATAACTTTGCCAACGAGATCGTGGTCACCGTGGGCGGCAGCGAAGCCATCGACCTGGCCCTGCGCTGCCTGGTGAACCCCGGGGACGAGGTCATCGTGCCCGTACCCTCCTTCGTGTGCTACGGCCCCCTGACCAGCATGGCCGGCGGCGTGCCCGTCTATGTGGAGACCAAGGCGGAGAACGAGTTCCGCCTGATGCCGGAGGAGCTGCGCGCCGCCATCACGCCCAGGACCAAGACCCTGGTGCTGCCCTATCCCTGCAACCCCACCGGCGGTATTATGGAGCGCTCCGACCTGGAGGCCCTGGCCCAGGTGCTGGAGGGGACCGACATCATGATCATCTCCGACGAGATCTACGCCGAGCTGACCTATGGCCAGCACCACGTCTCCCCCGCCAACCTGCCTGAGCTCTATGACCGCACCATCGTGGTCAACGGCTTCTCCAAGAGCCACGCCATGACGGGCTGGCGCATGGGGTATGTGTGCGCTCCCGAGCCGGTGATCCGGCAGATGCTCAAGCTGCACCAGTTCGGCATCATGTCCTCCCCCACCGTCAGCCAGTACGCCGCCATCGAGGCCATGCGCAACGGCGACCACGATATCGAGAAGATGCGGGAGGAGTACGACGGCCGGCGCCGCTATCTGGTGGAGGGCCTGCGGCGCATCGGCCTGCCCTGTTTTGAGCCCAGGGGCGCTTTTTACGTATTTCCCGACATCCGGCCCACCGGCCTGACCTCCGAGGAGTTCTGTGAGCGATTCCTCATGGAGGAGAAGGTGGCCGTCATCCCCGGCAGCGCCTTCGGCCCCGGCGGAGAGGGCTTTGTCCGCTGCTGCTATGCCACCGGGCTCAAGGACATTGCCGAGGCCCTGACCCGGATGGATAATTTCCTGACCAATCTCAAGCGGAAGCAGGCCCGGGACGGGAACTGACCGGCCCGGCCGTGCGCACCATGGAAGAAACGGAGGCATGTGTGATGTCTGCTCCTTGCCGGGAGCCGGTCTTTTCCCCGGCCGATATCCTGCTGCCCAGGGACTGTGACTGGCGGAAATGGTCGGTGGTGGCCTGCGACCAGTACACCTCTCAGCCTGAGTACTGGCAGCGGGTGGAGGAATATGTGGGGAACGCACCGTCCGCCCTGCGGCTCATCCTGCCGGAGAGCTGCCTGGACGGCCCCAATGTGGAGACCGACATCGTGGAGGTCAACAACACCATGAGCCGCTACCTCCGGGAAGAGCGGTTCACGGTGCTGCCCAACGCCATGATCTATGTGGAGCGCACCCTGGACGGCGGAAAGGTCCGCCGGGGACTGGTGGGCAAGGTGGACCTGGAGCAGTACGACTACGAGCCGGGCTCGGGCGCCCCGGTGCGGGCCACTGAGGGTACCGTTCTCTCCCGCATCCCGCCCCGGGTGGCGGTGCGGAAGAACGCCCCGCTGGAGCTGCCCCACGCCCTGCTCCTGACCGACGACCGGGAGGACCGCCTGATGGGCTATCTCACCGCCCACCGGGAGGAGATGGAGCCTCTCTATGACTTCGGGCTGATGGAGGGGGGCGGCCGTGTCGCCGGCTGGCGGCTGGGGGCGGCCCATCTGGAGGAGACGGCGCGGATTTTGGAAGAACTGACCGACCCGGAGGCCTTTCGGAAGCGATACCACACCGATGATCCCGGCATTTTCTTCGCGGTGGGGGACGGCAGCCATTCCCTGGCTACCGCAAAGGAGTGCTACGAGCGGCAGAAACGCCATACCGCCCCGGAGGGATGGGCGGCGCTGCCCGCCCGGTACGCCCTGGCGGAGCTGACCAACCTCCACGACGGCAGCCTGGAATTTGAACCGATCCACCGGGTGCTCTTCGGTGTGGAGCCCAGGACCGTGCTGGACGCTCTGGTGGCCGCCTTTCCGGATGCCTATTATGGCCGTGGAGAGGGCCATGTGCTCTCCTATGTCCACGCCGGCGGCACGGGGATGGTCACCGTGCCCCATCCCTCCGCCGCGCTGGAGGCCGGTACGCTGCAGGCTTTCCTGGACGAGTACGTCAGGGGCCGGGGCGGACGGGTGGACTATATCCACGGGGCGGATATGGCCCGGCGGCTGGGCAGCCGGCCGGGAGCGCTGGCCTTTTTGATGCCGGCGCTGGACAAAAATGCCCTTTTTGACTGCATCCTGCGGGAGGGTGCGCTGCCCCGCAAAACCTTTTCCATGGGCCGGGCCCAGGATAAGCGATTTTATCTGGAGGCCCGGAGGATCCGATGAACTGACAGAGAGGGGGAAGCGTGGTGGAGCGTATCGAAAAGCGGGCATGGGCCAAGCTGAACCTGACACTGGATGTGCTGGGCAAACGGAAGGACGGCTATCACGACCTTTGTATGGTGATGCAGTCGGTGGCGCTGTGCGATCGTGTGAGTATCGCCCGGGGGAGCGAGCGGGGGATCCGCGTGCGCTCCAATCTGGACTTTCTGCCCACCGGCCGGAACAACCTGGCCGCCGCCGCCGCCATGCGTCTGTGTGAGGAGGCGGGCGTGGACTGGAACGGGCTGGAGATCGGGCTGGACAAAGCCATCCCGGTGTGTGCAGGCCTGGGCGGAGGCAGCTCGGACGCCGCCGCAGTGCTGCTGGCCCTCAACGAGATGCTGGGGCTGGGCTGGTCCCGGGAAAAGCTGGCTCAGATCGGCCAGCAGGTGGGCTCCGACGTGCCCTACTGCGTGATGGGCGGCACCGCTCTGGCCGAGGGCCGGGGGGAAGTGCTGACGCCGCTGCCTGCCCTGCCCTGGTGCTACGCGGTGCTGTGCAAGCCCCACTTCTCGGTGTCCACCCCCGAGCTCTTCAGCCGCATTGACGGCGTAAAGGTGGGCTGTCACCCGGATACCAGGGGTATGCTCCGCTCCCTGCACAGCGGCGATATCCTGGGCGTGGCCCGGCGGATGTACAATGTGTTCGAGGACGTGCTGCCCCGGAACCAGGCCAATACGGTGGCCGAGATCAAAAATGTCCTCATCCAGTTCGGCGCCCTTGGAGCCTGTATGAGCGGCACGGGCCCTACGGTGTTCGGCCTGTTCGACAGCCTGGTCAACGCCTGGCAGGCCTGCGCGTATCTGCGGGGCACCTATCAGGAGACCTTCCTCACGGTAACGGTGTGAGCGCTCAAACGAGATGGATAAACACGCGGCCCCGGCGGTATTGTCCGCCGGGGCCGCGTCATATGTTTCAGGGATTCTTTTCTCCTGCTGGTATAAGGTTTCGCTGTCCGCGGCATAATAAGGCATTACATAAACGGATGGTGATAGCGGATGAAGGAAAAAGGGATGGAGAAGCGGGACCGGCTGCGCCGGTGGGAGGCCGCTCTTCTGGCGGGGGTGGCGGCCGCCGCGCTGTGGGGCGTCCGGCTGGATGCGGAGCGGGCCGCCCTGGCGGACAAGGTGGTGCGGCTCCATGTGCTGGCCAATTCGGACAGCGGGGAGGACCAGGCCCTGAAGCTGCAGGTGCGGGACGCGGTGCTCTCCGCCGCCGACGGCCTGATCGCGCCGGGCGGGAGCCTGGAGGAGGCGGAAGCGGCCATTGTGGAGGCCCTGCCCGCCCTGGCCGCCGCGGGGGCCCAAGTGGTGGGACAGGAGGGATATTCCTACCCGGTGACCGCCTCCCTGGAGCACAATGTCTGGTTCCCCACCAAGACCTATACCGATTTTGCCCTGCCGGCAGGGGAATACACCGCCCTGCGGGTGGTCATCGGCGAGGGCGGGGGACAGAACTGGTGGTGCGTGGTGTTCCCGCCCCTCTGCCTGGGCTCGGTCACCGAGACGGCGGCCGAGACCGCCCTGGAGGGCGGACTGGACAGCGGGGAGGTGGCCCTCATCACCGGCGAGAGCGAGGGCTACGTGGTGAAATTCAAGGCCATGGAGCTGCTGGAGGACTTCCGGGGCTGGGTGGAGGGCCGCTGAGGACGGCCCCGGAGGCGCGGGCGCGATTTGCGGCCGTTCCAGACCAAACAGGCAAAAAAACGGCGGTATCCGAAAGAGCTTCGGACGCCGCCGCTTTGTGCGGATATGGATGGTGTGTTTCAGGAAAATTGAGTGTGCAAATAGTCCATATAGTCCATGTAATGCCCGACAGCCATCCGCAGGGTGCTTGTACCGGTGTAGATATTGCCGCTCATGGGGATGCTATGGCGGGGCGGGGCGCCGGCGGCCTGATCCTCCCGGGAATAGCTCAGGCGGCGGAGCAGCTCCCGACCGTGGTCGGCGGCGTAGTGCCGGGCCAGATCGCCTTCGTATTGGGCTACTCTGGCACAGTTGGAGACCCGGGCCCGGGCGCTGGCCTGCTGCATGTGCTTTACGGACATCAGATATTCCAGAAAGCCGGGGGGCTCGGCAGAGAAAGCGGCCCGCTCCGCGGGAGCGGGGGTGGCGGCGAGCTGCTGCTCCAGGGAGTGAATCCGGTCCTCCAGGCACAGGACCCGGTCCATAAGCTCCAGAATGGTACGTTCGTAGTTCATAAAACAACCTCCAGTAAGCGTACGGGAAAGGACACTCTAATTATAGCAAATAGTAAACAGATAGTCAGTGCTATAAATGACTATTTTCTAAAGCGGGAAGAGGAGAACAGCTTACAGCGAGGACGGAGTTCGCGTAAATGAAATTTGCGGGGAAGCGCCATCTGTGATACAATAAAGCTCACTGTGAATGGAAAGGGATCTGATAGCATGCTGGATCACGAACAGGAGCTGCGCTTCTGCAAGGCCAGACGGGCGGCCATCGCGCTGGACTATCCCACGCTCAACCCGGAGCAGCGCAGGGCCGTCCTGGCCACCGAGGGGCCCCTGCTCCTGCTGGCAGGGGCGGGGAGCGGCAAGACCACGGTACTCATCCACCGCATTGCCAACCTGATGAAATACGGCCGGGGCTCCGACTGTGAGGAGGCCCCCCGGTGGGTCACCGCCGCCGACCTGGCGTTTCTGGAGGACTACATACAAAACCCCGATCCCGCCCGGAAGGGGGAGCAGGAGCGGCTGTGCCGGATGGATCCGGCGGTGCCCTGGTCCATCATCGCCATCACCTTTACCAACAAGGCGGCGGGGGAGCTGAAGGAGCGGCTGGAGAAGATGCTGGGCCCGTCGGCAGGCGACGTGTGGGCCAGCACCTTCCACTCGGCCTGCGTGCGCATCCTGCGGCGGGACATCGAGAAGCTGGGCTACAACAGCTCCTTCACCATCTACGATTCCGCCGACTCCGAGCGGGTGATCAAGGACATCCTGAAGGACTTCAATCTGGACGACAAGACCTTCCCGCCCAAGTCAGTGCTGGGCTATATCTCCCGGGCCAAGGACGCGGTGAAGCTGGCCGCCGACTATCAGAAGGAGTGCGAGAAGGCGGGGGACTACCGGCTCATCAAGATCGCCAGAATCTATGGGGAGTATGAGCGCCGCCTGCGGGAGGCCAACGCCCTTGACTTTGACGATATCATCCTCCATACCGTCCGGCTGCTCCAGAATTTTGATGACGTACGGGAATATTACCAGAAAAAATTCCGGTATGTACTTATCGACGAGTACCAGGATACCAATAACCTCCAGTATCTGCTGGCCTCGCTGCTGGCGGGAGGACACGAGAATATCTGTGTGGTGGGCGACGACGACCAGTCCATCTACCGCTTCCGGGGGGCCACCATCGAGAACATCCTCTCCTTCGAGCAGCAGTACAAAGGGGCCCGGGTCATCCGGCTGGAGCAGAACTACCGCTCCACCCAGAACATTCTGGAGGCCTCCAACGCCGTCATCCGCAACAACCAGGGCCGCAAGGGCAAGGAACTGTGGACCGAGCATGAGCGGGGCGAGCGGGTGAAGTGCTACACCGCCATGAACGAGCACGACGAGGCCCAGTATGTGGCGGCCCAGATCCTTACGGACTTCTCCGCCGGGAAGAGCTGGCGGGACCACGCCGTCCTCTACCGAATGAACGCCCAGTCCAACCAGATGGAGGCCGCCTTCAAGCGCAACGGCATCCCATACCGCATCATCGGCGGCATCCGCTTCTTCGACCGGGCCGAGGTCAAGGACATGCTGGCCTACCTCTGCGTGGTCAACAACCCCAACGACGACCTGCGCCTGTCCCGCATCATCAACAATCCCCCCCGGGGCATCGGGGCCACCACCATCGAGCGGGCCCAGGCCATCGCCGCCCAGACCGGCAGCTCCCTGTGGCAGGTGGTGCGCCAGGCACGGGAATTCCCGGAGCTGCAGAAGGCCGCCCCCCGGCTGGACCAATTCACCGACATGATGGAGGAGCTGCGCAGGCTCTCCGGGGAGATGGAGCTGCCCGCCTTTTATGAGGAGCTGGTGGCGCGCACCGGCTATGCCGTCATGCTGGAGCAGAAGAACACCGTGGAGGACCGGACCCGGCTGGAGAACGTGAACGAGCTTTCCTCCTCCATCCAGAGCTATCTGGAAAACTGCCTGGACCAGCCCAGCTTGGCCGGCTTCCTGGACGAGATCGCCCTCTATACCGACCTGGACAGCCACGACCCCAGCGAGGACTGCGTGGTGATGATGACCATGCACTCGGCCAAGGGCCTGGAGTTCCCGGTGGTCTTTGTGGTAGGCGTTGAGGAGGGCATCTTCCCCGGCATCCGGGCCATCGGCGAACCCGAGGAGATGGAGGAGGAGCGCCGCCTGTGCTACGTGGCCATGACCCGGGCCAAGGAAAAGCTCTATATGACCTGCGCCGCCCAGCGGATGCTCTTCGGCCGTACCAGCGCCAACCGCCCCTCCCGCTTCCTGGGGGAGATCCCGGAGGAGTATGTGGAGAAGGGCGGGCGGAATTACCGCTCCGAGCCGGAGAAGGGCGGCTGGCAGCCGCCCCAGCGGCGGGTGCGGCAGCGCCCGGTGTATGACCGGGGCTACTCGGTGGGGAGCGGCTTCTCCGGCGTGTCCGGTTCCGGCCGGACCTCCCCGCCGGCCACGGGAACAGTCCGCGGCCCGGCCGCTTCCGCCGCACCGGCCAAGGCCGCCCTGCCCGCCTTCCAGAAGGGGGACACGGTGGTACATAAGGCCTTCGGCAAGGGGCTCATCACCGGCCTTACCCCCATGGGGGGCGACGCCCTGGTGGAGATCGCCTTTGAGAAGAGCGGCACCAAAAAGCTGATGCTCAAGGCGGCGGCGCAGCACATGACCAAGGGCTAAAAGACAATAAAAAAGCGGGGCGCGCAAGCGCCCCGCGGGGAAGATCAGTCCAGCAGCTCATCAAAGCCGCGGATATACCGGTGGCAGTTGGCTTTCAGGTCGTCCTGCCAGGCATCGTAAAAGGCGTCGTACACCCCCACCACCCGGATACCGGCCTCCCGGGCAGTCTTGCAGGCGCCGGGGGAGTCCTCAAAGAGGGTGCAGTCCTCCGGTGCTGCCCCCAGCCGCTCCAGCACGGTTTGAAAGAACCGGGGGTCCCGCTTCTCTATCCCCAGCTCCTGGGCGAAGATGATGGGGGAGAAGGCGTTGGACAGGCCGTGGCGGGCGAGGGCCGCCCGGCAGAGCTGGGGTACGCAGGCCGTCACCAGGACCATGCGCTCCCCGGCGGCGGCGCAGCGGGCGAGAAATTCCGCCGCGCCGGGCTTGAGGGGGACGTGGTTGGCGTAAGCGTCCCCAGCCAGATTCATCCACTCGGCCATGATGTCCTCCGGGCGCTCCGGCAGATGGTAGTAGTCCTTTGTGAATTGGGCCGCCACCGGAAAGATGGAGTGGCCCACCATGTGGCAGTACTCGGGGGTGGCCGTCAGCCCCCGCCGGGAGAGAAATTGGTCGTCCACCTTCACCCAAACGCCGTTGGAGTCGATGAGCGTGCCGTCCAGATCAAATAAAAGCATAGATTCTCCTCTTGTTTCAAACAGAGTGATGTTGTTTATATGATACCATGCCATAGGAGTGAAAACAATCCATGAACGAGACCGTTATGCGGCGGCTGGCAAAGCCCATGCTCTTTGCCGCCGCGTTCATCTGGGGCTCGTCCTTCTTCATCATGAAGGGCGCTGTGGACGTGATCCCCACCTTTTACCTGCTGGCCATCCGTTTCACCGGCGGCGCGCTGCTGCTGTCGCTGGTGTGCTGGAAGAAATGGAGGGAGCTGACCCGGGACTACTTATGGCGGGGGGCCGTCATCGGCGGGTTCCTCTTCCTGGCCTATTCCATCCAGACCTTCGGCCTGATGGGGACCACGCCCTCCAAGAACGCCTTCCTCACAGCGGTGTACTGCGTGCTGGTCCCCTTCCTCTACTGGGCGGTGATGCACCGGAGGCCGGACCGGTACAACATCCTGGCGGCGGTGCTGTGCGTCAGCGGTGTGGGGCTGGTCTCCCTTACCGACGCGCTGACCGTGACCTGGGGAGACGCCCTGACCCTGGTGTGTGCCTTCTTCTACGCGGCCCACATCGTGGCGGTGGCCAAAGTCTCCCCCGGCAAGGACATCTACCTGCTCACCGTGTTCCAGTTCGCCTGGGCGGCGGTGTACGCCTGGATCTGCGGGCTGCTGTTCCAGCAGTTTCCGCCGCTGTCGGTGTTCCGGCCCGACGTGATTGTCCAGCTGGCCTATCTGACGGTGATGGCCACCACGGTGGCCCTGCTGTTCCAGAACGTGGGCCAGGTGTGGTCCGATCCGGCCTCGGCGTCGGTGATCTTGTCCCTGGAGTCGGTGTTCGGTGTGCTCTGCTCGGTGATCTTCTACGGCGACCCGGTCACCGGGCGGCTGCTGGCGGGCTTTGCCCTGATCTTCGTGGCGGTGGTGTGCTCCGAGACCAAATTTCAGTTTCTGCGCCGGAAAAAGGAGAAGACGGCCCTGTCTTCGGAGCTGTGACAGGTCTGTCCGAAAGAGAGGAAGATGGGTATGAGAGAGAAAGCGCGGCGTCTGCTGGCCCTGGGCACGGCGGTCTGTCTGACGGTGGGCTGTCTGGCCGTCCCTGCCGGGGCGGCCGACCGGCAGTCCGAGGGGATCAGCGACTTTGAGTGGCAGGTGCTGGCCCTCATCAACAAGGAGCGGATGGGCCAGGGGCTGGTGCCCCTTACCGCCTTTTCCACCCTGCAAAAGGCGGCCCATATCCGCACCGACGATCTGGCGGTGGAGTACCGGGGGGACCACACCCGGCCCAATGGGGAGCGGTGCGACTCGGTGCTGCCCCCGCTGGGGCTGTACTACTACCATTTCGGCGAGAACATCGCCGCCGGCTACACCTCGCCCGAAAGCGTGATGGTGGCATGGATGAACAGCCCCGGCCACCGGGCCAACATTCTCGGCAGTGATTACCGCCATGTGGGCGTAGGCTATGGAACCGAGGATCACCAGGGCTACGGCACCGTTTGGGAGCAGATGTTCCTGGACAAGGACTGTACCTATTCCAGCCTGTCGGTGGAGCCTGCCTCCATGGTGCTGGAGGCCGGCGGGACCCTGGCCGGCCTGGATGTGACGGTGACCCTGCATTGCGCGGTCCACGGGGACTGCATTTTGCCCCTGAGCCCCGGGATGTGCTATGACTACGACGAGACAGCCGCCGGCACCCAGAGTGTGCGGGTGGTCTATACTGACAGCCGGCAGAAGGACCTGACCGGCACGCTCACGGTCCTCCGGGCGCCCTGGAGCAAATGCAGCCCGTGGGCCAGGGAGGAGCTGGTCCGGGCGGCGGAGGGCGGCATCATCCCGCCGCGCCTGACCGGCACCGACTTTACCGCCGGGATGACCCGGGCGGAGTTTGCGGCCACGGCGGTGGCCCTCTATGACGCCATGGGCGGCGTGGAGACCGGGACCGCAGAGAATCCCTTTTCCGACACCGGCGACCCGGCGGTGCTCCGGGCCTGGTCCCTGGGCATCGTCAGCGGCGTGGGCGGCGGACGGTTCGACCCGGAGGGACCGCTGACCCGTGAGCAGGCCGCCGTCATGCTGGCCCAGACCTACCGGGCCCTGGGCGGCACAGTGGAGGGCGGCAGCCCCTCCTTCCCCGACAAGGGGGAGATCTCGCCCTGGGCGCTGGAGGCGGTGGCCTTTCTGGCCGGGCGGGGGCTGGTCCAGGGGGACAACGCAGGACGCTTCCTGCCCCGGAGCGCCCTGACCCGGGAGTCCGCGCTGCTGATGGCGGTGCGCATGTGGGAGAAGCTGGGGTAACATGGATACAGAAACACGGCGGGGCGGCAGATGCCGCCCCGCCCGCTCTGTCTGAAAATTGAGAAAAACGGGGGGTTGACAAACGGCCCTTTTCAGCGTATACTGCATTACAACAACCAAACACTTTAAACCAGTGATGAAGAGAAGTAGCAGATGCGGCTGATGCAAAGAGAGCTCCGGGCGGTGGGATCGGGGCCTGAGGCGGTCTGTGAATGGGCTTCAGAGGGCGGCTTGAACGGGAAACCAAGTAGATGCCGACGGGTCCCCACCCGTTATCCATCGGGCGCGTATGATGGTACGCGAAGCGAGCGGACGCCGCGAGGCGTCAATTTGGGTGGTATCGCAGAAGCTGAACGCTTTTGTCCCATGTGTGGGACGAGAGCGTTTTTTTGTTGCTGAAAAACAAGGCCGTCGGCACCGGCCCCTCCATCTCCCACCCGAACACATTTTATTTTTTGGAGGAAAACATCATGAAAAAGCTGAATCTCAAGTCCGTCCTGTCCCTGACCGCCGCCGCCGTCCTGACCCTGTCCCTGACCGCCTGCTCCGGCGGCAGTGGAAGCTCCGGCACCCCGGCCCCCGCCGGTTCCGGCGCCCCGGCGGAGGGAAGCGTATACAAAGTGGGCATCTGCAACTATGTGGACGACGCCTCCCTCAACCAGATCGTGGAGAACATCCGCGCCCAACTGGACGCCATCGGAGCGGAGAAGGGCGTTACCTTTGAGGTGTCCTACGACAACTGCAACGCCGACACCAACGTGCTCAATCAGATCATCGCCAACTTCATCGCTGACGATGTGGACCTGATGGTGGGCGTGGCCACCCCCGTGGCCGTGGCCATGCAGACCGCCACTGAGGACAATCAGATCCCCGTGGTGTTCTCCGCTGTGTCCGACCCGGTGGGCGCGGGCCTGGTGGAATCTCTGGAGGCCCCCGGCGCCAACCTGACCGGCACCTCCGACTACCTGGACACCAACTCCATCATGAACCTGATCCTGGCCGCCAATCCCGACACCGCCAAGATCGGCCTGCTCTATGACCAGGGCCAGGACTCCTCCACCACCCCCATCGCCCACGCCAGGGAATATCTGGAGGCCAACCACATCGACTATGTGGAGCGCACCGGCACCACCACCGACGAGGTCATGCTGGCCGCCCAGGCCCTGGTGGCCGACGGGGTGGACGCGGTATTCACTCCCACCGACAACACCATCATGACCGCCGAACTCTCCATCTATGAGACCTTTATCGACGCGGGCATCCCCCACTACACCGGCGCCGACTCCTTCGCCCTCAACGGAGCCTTCCTGGGCTACGGCGTGGACTACGCCAACCTGGGCGTGGAGACCGCCAACATGGTGGCCGGCATCCTGCTGGACGGGAATGATCCCGCCTCCACCGCGGTGATGACCTTCGACAACGGCACCGCCACCGTCAACACCGAGACCTGCCAGGCGCTGGGCCTGAACTACGACGAGATCGAGGCGGCCTTCGCTCCCCTGTGCACCAAGGTGCAGAGCATCACCACCGCCGAGAGCTTCGGCGACCTGCCAAACGGCTAACGGCCGTTCCCGGCAGAACAGAGATCATCCGGAATTACGGGGACAGAGGGCGCAGGCCCTCTGTCCCCAAACCTGCGAGGAGGACCTGATATGGATATTACCACTGTCCTGTCCCTGGGACAGACTGCGCTGGAGCTGGGACTGATCTGCTCCCTCACCGTGCTGGCGCTGTTCCTGAGCTATTCCATGCTCAACGTCTGCGACCTGTCCACCGACGGGTGCTTCACCCTGGGCGCCACGGTGGGCGCGGTGGTGGCCATCGTGGGGCATCCCCTCCTGGCCCTGCCTGCCGCCATGCTGGCCGGGGTGTGCTCCGGCTTCGTCACCGCTCTGCTCCAGACCCGGATGGGCGTGGACAGCCTGCTCTCGGGCATCATCGTCAACACCGCCCTCTACTCCATCAACATCGCGGTGATGGGGGGCTCGTCCCTGCTCAATATGAACAAGACCGATACGGTCTTTTCCCTGATGAAGGACCTGCTGGAGGGCACTCCCCTGGCCGGGCAGTATAAGCTGGTGGTGGCCCTGATCGCCGTGGCCGCCGTGGTGGCGGTGCTCACCGCCTTCCTCAATACCCGGCTGGGCCTCTCTATCCGGGCCACGGGCAATAACCCGGACATGGTGCGGGCCTCCTCCATCAATACGGTGTTCACCACCACGGTGGGCCTGTGCGTGGCCAACGCCTTCACCGGACTGTCCGGCTGCCTGCTGGCCCAGTCCCAGAAGTCGGCGGAGATCAACATCGGCACCGGCATGGTCACCATCGCCCTGGCCTCCCTGCTCATCGGCCGCACCATCCTGGGCCGGGGGAGCATCCTGACCCGGGCCGTGGGCGTGGTGCTGGGCTCCTTCGTGTTCCGGCTGGTGTACACGGTGGCCCTGCGCTTCCATATGCCGGCCTTCATGCTCAAGCTGGTGTCCTCGGTCATCGTGATCCTGGCCATCTCCGGGCCGTACCTGAAGCGGCAGTGGCCCATGATCCGCCGCCGCCTGGCCTACAGCCGGGCCCAGAAAGGAGGACGCTGAGCCATGCTGACCATCTCTCATATCTCCAAGACCTTCAACCCCGGCACTGTCAACGAGAAAAAGGCCATCACCGACCTGTCCCTCCACCTGGAAAAGGGGGATTTCGTCACCATCATCGGCTCCAACGGCGCGGGCAAATCCACCCTCTTCAACGCCGTCGCGGGCAGCTTCCTCACCGACGCGGGCTCCATTTTGCTGGACGGGGAGGATATCACCTTCCAGCCTGAGTTCCGGCGGGCCCGGCAGATCGGCCGGCTGTTCCAGGACCCCATGCGGGGCAGCGCCCCCGGCATGACCATCGAGGAGAACCTGGCCCTGGCCGCAGGCAGCGGCGGCTGGTTCTCCCACACCACCCGGAAGGACAAGGAGCGCTTCCGTGACCGGCTGGCCCTGCTGGACATGGGGCTGGAGGACCGGATGCGCCAGCCGGTGGGCCTGCTCTCCGGCGGGCAGCGCCAGGCCCTTACCCTGCTGATGGCCACTATGAATCCGCCCAAGCTGCTGATGCTGGATGAGCACACCGCCGCCCTGGACCCGGCCACCGCCGAAAAGGTGCTGGCCATCACCCGGGAGATCGTGGAGAAAGACCGTATCACTACCATGATGATCACCCACAGCATGCAGCAGGCCCTGGACCTGGGCAACCGCACCCTGATGATGGATTCGGGCAGCATCGTGCTGGACCTGAAGGGGGAGGAGCGCCGGGACCTCACCGTGGACGACCTGCTGGAGAAGTTCAAGGCCGGCGCCGGCAAAAAGCTGGAGGATGACCGGATCCTCCTCTCCTGATCCTCGTATTCCTTTCCGGCTTCCCGCTGCACCAACAGCAGACGGCCCGCAGGCCGCAAACAAACGCTCCGCAGGCAGATGCCTGCGGAGCGTTTCTGTTGAAGCCCTGTATTCCCCGGGGGACTATTTGGTAAGATCAAGTCCCCGGTCTCCCGGCACGACGCTCCCGTTTTCCAGAGAGATGAACGGCGAAAATTCCACCGTCTCCGTTTCATGGGTCAGAGAGATGGTGGCATCCGGGAAAATGTCGCTCACATTGCACTGGATGATAAAGGGACGGCCCGCCGGGTCCTCATAGAGCAGGGACATATCCATCGTTTCGATGTCGTTCCGGTACAGGCGGACGGCCGTATCCGGGTATCTCGGTATGATCAGGTAGTAATCTCCCTTTGAAAGATAGTGGATGGGCAGGGATTCCTCATCCAGATACTGTTCCACATAAAAGGAAGGGTCTTCCATTTCCTGGTACCCCAGGTAGACCAGGGCATAGAGCTCATCACCGTGGAAGGGAATGGAGCCGCGCTTGCTCGCGCCAGTGGTGGGAGAAGCAGAGGGCGCGGGAGAAGCAGAGGGCGCGGGAGAAGCAGAGGAAACGGGGGAAGGGGAAGGCGTGGGAGAAACGGGAGGAGCGCCGCATCCCGCCAGTGTGAGAAGACAGAGCAGGGACATGGCCAACACAGTATGCTTCTTCATTTGCCAGACCTCCTGTTATTGCGCACTTCATGTGAAATGGTCACATTCTCATTATATAATACCAGGCCCTCCGCTGCAAGAGAGGAGCAGGGGAGCGAAAAAAGAGACAATTTTCACACCCGGCTTGACATTTTCGGACCAATTGCATATACTAAACCATGTTATGCGGAAAAGCGAGGATGGGAAGGAGTACCCGTATCCCTGGTGCAGAGAGGAGCCGGCCGGTGCAAGGCTTTCGAGGGGAGCGGGGAAGGTCGTCCCGGAGCCGCGGCGCGGAAGGATGAAGTAAGCGCCGCCGGAGGCCCCCGTTACGGGCAGCGAGTGTGGACGCAGCGCGTCCGAATTCGGGTGGTACCACGGACAGTCTGTTCGCCCCGAGCCAAAAGGCTCGGGGCGTTTTTCGTCAGGAGGGATATTCTACCACCGCATCAACGCCCTGCAGAGCCGCCGGCTGATGGTCAAAACCGCCGGGGAGGGCACAGTGGTCCTGAGCGATACGGAGTTCACCGAGCAGACCTCGCTTGGTACGGCCTCTCACCCCTACAGCGCCTTTCTCTCGGTGATCCGCTATCGGGGCCGGCTCTTTCTCTTTGTGGACAAGCGCCACGCCTATATCCTGCCTGATGAAAGAATGACGGTTGGCGATCCCGCCGGAGTGGACGCCTTTCTGGAAGAAAAATGCGGAAAGCCCGTTCGGGTGCTCCGCTGATTGAATAGGAGTGTAACAGAATGAAAAAAGAATTACCCAAGGTCTACGAGCCCCAGGAGGTGGAGGGCCGTATCTACGAGATGTGGGAGAAGAACGGCTGCTTCGAGGGCCACCGTGACCCGGACAAAAAGCCCTTCACCATCGTCATGCCCCCTCCCAACGTCACCGGCCAGCTCCACATGGGCCACGCCATGGACTCCACCCTGCAGGACATCCTCATCCGCTTCAAGCGGATGCAGGGCTACGCCGCCCTGTGGGTCCCCGGCACCGATCACGCCGGCATCGCCACCCAGATCAAGGTGGAGGAGGAACTGCGCAAGACCGAGGGCCTGAGCCGCTACGACCTGGGCCGGGACAAGTTCCTGGAGCGGGTGTGGGACTGGAAGGCCAAGTATGGGGGCCGCATCGTGGAGCAGCAGAAGAAGCTGGGCGCCTCCTGCGACTGGAGCCGGGCCCGCTTCACTATGGACGAGGGCCTCTCCAAGGCCGTGCGCCATGTGTTCGTCTCCCTCTATAAGAAGGGCCTGATCTACAAGGGTTCCCGCATCATCAACTGGTGCCCCCACTGTGTCACCGCCCTCTCCGACGCCGAGGTGGAGTATCAGGACAAGCCCGGCCACCTGTGGCACATGCGCTATCCCCTCAGCGACGGCTCGGGCTATCTGGTGGTGGCCACCACCCGGCCCGAGACCATGATGGGCGACACCGGCGTGGCCGTCAACCCCAATGACGAGCGCTACAAGCACCTGGTGGGCAAGACCTGTATCCTGCCCCTGATGAACCGTGAGATCCCCATCGTGGCCGACGACTACGTGGAGATGGATTTCGGCACCGGCTGCGTGAAGATGACTCCCGCCCACGACCCCAACGACTTCGAGGTGGGCCTGCGCCACAACCTGGAGACCATCCGGGTGCTGGACGACAACGGCAGGGTCAACGCCAACGGCGGCAAGTACGAGGGCATGGACCGCTACGAGTGCCGCAAGGCCGTGGTGGCCGACCTGGAGGCCCTGGGCCTGATGGAGAAGATCGAGCCCTACTCCCACAACGTGGGCACCTGCTACCGCTGCCATAACGACGTGGAGCCCCTGATCTCCGCCCAGTGGTTCGTGAAGATGGAGCCCCTGGCCAGGGAGGCCCTGCGTGTGGTGAAGGAGGGCGAGGTCAAATTCGTCCCCGACCGCTTCTCCAAGACCTATGTGAACTGGATGGAGAACGTCCATGACTGGTGCATCTCCCGCCAGCTCTGGTGGGGCCACCAGATCCCCGCCTGGACCTGCGCCGACTGCGGGCACATCACCGTGTCCGAGGAGGACCCCACCGAGTGCGAGCACTGCCACTCCCACAACATCAAGCAGGAGGAGGACGTGCTGGACACCTGGTTCTCCTCCGCCCTGTGGCCTTTCTCCACCCTGGGCTGGCCCGACGAGAACAGCGAGGACTTCAAGTATTTCTATCCCACCGACGTACTGGTCACCGGCTACGACATCATCTTCTTCTGGGTGGCCCGGATGATCTTCTCCGCCTGCGAGCACACCGGCAAGCCCCCCTTCCACACCGTGTTTATCCACGGCCTGGTCCGGGACGACAAGGGGCGCAAGATGTCCAAGTCCCTGGGCAACGGCATCGACCCCCTGGAGATGGCCAACCAGTACGGCGCCGACGCTCTGCGCTTCAACCTGGTCACCGGCAACTCCCCCGGAAACGACATGCGCTTCTACACCGAGCGGTGCGAGGCCATGCGCAACTTCGCCAACAAGATCTGGAACGCCAGCCGCTTCCTGATGATGAACCTGACCATTGAGGAATGCGAGCTGCCCGAGCACCTGGAGCTGGAGGACAAGTGGATCCTCTCCAAGCTCAACAGCGTCATCCCCGCCGTCACCGAGAACATGGAGCACTATGAGCTGGGCGTGGCCGCCCAGAAGGTGTACGACTTCATCTGGGACGACTACTGCGACTGGTATATCGAGCTGACCAAGGCCCGCCTCCAGGGCGACGACGAGGAGGCCAAGGTCAACGCCCAGAAGGTGCTCTGCTATGTCCTTACCGAGACGCTGAAGCTCCTCCACCCCTTCATGCCCTTCATCACCGAGGAGATCTGGCAGGCCCTGCCCCACAAGGGCGACTACCTGATGCTCCAGCAGTGGCCCGAGCACCATGTGACCCTGGACTTCCCCGAGGAGGAGAAGGCCATGGAGCTCATCATGGACGCCATCCGCGCCGTGCGCACCCGCAGGGCCGAGATGAACGTGCCCCCCAGCAAGAAGGCCCATCTCACCGTCTCCACCCTGGAGCGGGAGGTGTTCACCGCCGGCATCCCCTTCCTCAAGCGCCTGGCCTACGCCAGCGACGTGACGGTGGTGGGCGTGGCCGACATGGACTCCGACGCCGGGGAGAACGCCAAGGGCAGCGTCACCGTCATCACCCACGCCGCCCGGGTATCCATGCCCCTGGCCGAACTGGTGGACCTGGAGAAGGAGAAGGCCCGTATCCAGAAGGAGCTGGACAAGAACCGCAAGGCTCTGGACGGCCTGAACAACAAGCTGGGCAACCCCGGCTTTGTGAACAAGGCTCCCGCCAATGTGGTGGAGGCCGAGCGGGAGCGGGCAGTGAAGCTGGCCGCCCTCATCGAAAAGCTGGAGGGCCAGCTGGCCGGTATGTAAGCCCATCGCAAAATACAAAAAGAGGGAGGCTCCCCACATGGGAGCCTCCCTCTTTTTTGCCCGGATGCGGACGGGCGGGATTCAGCATTTGCGCCGCCGCTTGTCCAGATACATGTTCCGGTCGCTCTCGGTCAAAAGGGACGAGAGCGGACCCGCGGCAGGGGCGGTGGACCAGCCAAGGGCCGCATCCACTCCCTCGCTGTATAGCCGTTCCCGCAGACGGGAGAGGAACCGGTCGGCCTGCTCCGGTGTCTGCTGCCATCCCAGCAGCACGAACTCGTCCCCGCCCACCCGGTAGACCCGATACTGCGGGACACAGGCGGCGCGGAGGATATCGGCTGTCCGGCGGAGCAGGGCATCGCCGGCGGGATGCCCCCGGGCGTCGTTGACCTCCTTGAGGTCGTTGAGATCCAGTGAGGCGATGGTGACGGTCTGCCCGGAGTACTCCAGCGCGCTCAGCCGTTCCTGAAAGGCCCGCCGGTTGGCCAGGCCGGTGAGCGGGTCGGTATCGGCCAGGACCCGCAATCTCCGGACCGCGCGGAGGAGGATACCGGAGAGGATGACGGCGGCAGTCAGAGCCAGGATTAGCACGGTATTGAGGAGTTCAGGACGCATCCATTCACCTCCCATGGAAGCCGCGGCCTGATGATGAGTATAGGTACCAGTTTATTATATCACAATAGTTACTATATGTATAGTAACTATTTATATGGGTATTATACATATGTAACGTTGAATGTAGTATTGTCCTGAGGTGATACGATGAAGGAGCAGGGGGTCTATCTCATCCAGGACTACGGGAAGGTGGAACTGCGTCTCCGGGAGGTCATGGACCGGCGGGGCATCTCCCGCAACCGGATGGCGCGGCTGCTGAACACACGCTACGAGGTGGTGGACAAGTGGTATAAGAACCAGGTGGAGAAGATCGACGCGGATATCCTGGCCCGGATGTGTTTTGTGCTGCAGTGCGGTGTGGGCGACCTGTTGGAGTACCGGGAAGCAAACTAGCACAGAAAAAAGCGCCATGCGCGGTTTACTATGCCGTGCATGGCGTTTTTTGTGCCCGGACAGAGTGAAAAATGGAGTGGGTCCGTGTGTTCGACGAATTGCGGAGGGGGAAAAGGGTATAATCAGGAAAAACCAGATTTTGGGATACCCCGAAAAACACAGTTGGGAGGGACAGGCTATGCCGGTGACCTGTACGGGAGAGGGCCGCACACTCACCGCGGAGATCCGCGGCGAGGTGGACCACCACCGGGCCAAGGAGATCATAAGGGAGCTGGAGCAGGCGGTGGAGACTGCGCTGCCCCGGGAGCTGACGCTGGATCTGGGCGGGGTGACGTTTATGGACAGCTCGGGCATCGCGGTACTGCTGCGGGCCTACCGCCAGGCGGGGGAGCTGGGCGCGGCTCTCCGGGTGATCCACGTACCACCCCAGGCCGGGAAGGTGCTCAGAGCCGCCGGGCTGGAACGGCTGATGCGATTCGAATGACGACAGGGGGGCGGGTCTGCCCGCCCCGGGAGGGATACATATGAAACAGATTCCGGTGAACGAGGCAACCATGACCTTTCTCAGCCGGTCGGCCAACGAGGGCTTTGCCCGGACGGCGGCGGCCTGCTTCGCGGCCCAGCTGGACCCCACGCTGGACGAGGTCAACGACATCAAGACCGCCGTCAGCGAGGCGGTGACCAACTGCATCGTCCATGCCTATCCCCAGGCGCTGGGGAAGATCACCATGCGCCTGCGCATCTACCCCGATCACACGGTGGAGATCACGGTGAAGGATGCCGGCGTGGGCATCGAGGACGTGTCCCGGGCCAGGGAGCCGCTGTATACCACCGGAAACGAGGAGCGCTCCGGCATGGGCTTTACCATCATGGAGAGCTTCATGGACGGAGTAAAGGTACGCTCCGCGCCGGGGAAGGGGACCACCGTGACCATGGTCAAACATATCTCCCGCCGGCTGGGCGGGGCGGTATGAGCATCGCGGATACCCCCGCCCTGCTGGAGGAGGCCCGCAGAGGGAACAACGAAGCCTGTGAGCGCATCCTGGAGGACAATGCCGGCCTGATCTGGGGCATCGTCCGCCGGTATTACGGCCGGGGGGTGGACCCGGAGGACCTGTATCAGCTGGGCTGCCTGGGCTTTCTCAAGGCGGTGCGGGGATTTGACCCGGCCTTCGGGTGCCAGTTCTCCACCTATGCCGTGCCCAAGATCGCCGGGGAGATCCGCCGCTTCCTGCGGGACGACGGGGCCGTCAAGGTGAGCCGGGGGCTGAAGGAGCGGGGCGGGACTGTCCGGGCAGCCCGGGAGCGGCTGTCCGCCGAGCTGGGGCGGGAGCCCACCCTGTCCGAGCTGTCCTTTGAGACCGGATTGTCCCCGGAGGACATTGCCGCCGCCGAGGAGGCCAATCAGCCCGTGACCTCCCTCCAGATGGAGACGGGGGACGGACTGACTCTGGAGACCCTGCTGGGCGGCGGGGGATTTGAGGAGGATGTGGTGGAGCGGGAGACCCTGCGGGGGGCCATCGCCGCCCTGCCCGACCGGGAGCGGCAGGTGGTGCTGCTGCGCTATTTCCGGGGCTTTACTCAGGACCGGACTGCCCAGGCTCTGGGAGTCTCCCAGGTGCAGATCTCCCGCATCGAGCGCCGGGCGGTGGGCCGGCTGCGGGAGCTGCTGGAGGAGCGGTAGACAAAAGCGGGGCGCGCCCGCAGGCGCGCCCCGCCGGGCGGCTGTGTGCCGGTGTCGGGACCGGGAGTGTCAGCCGACCCGGATCAGTTCCGGCCTTCCCGCCAGGCGCGCATCCATGCCAGCGTTTCCTGGAGCGCCGCCTGACGGAACTGTTCACATTCCTCCGGATGCTCTTTTTCAAGCGTGGAACGGCTGTCGGCCGGCGTCAGCGGAACCACGAAATGGCTGCACCGATCTCCGGTAAAATGCTTGTGGGGATAGGGAAAGTGATGTGCATCCAGCCGCTTCATGATCCGCTCGCAGGCGTCGGTGGCGGGCCAGATCTCATCGCTCTGGGAGGACAGCAGCAGTACCGCGCCCTGAATCCGCTCCACGGGGATCACCGCCTCCTCCGGGACCGGATGCTCCAGGGCCGCCAGATACCGGTGAACGATCATTTCTTCCCCATCCTTTTCCACCAACCTGCGGTAGGTCTCTCCGCGGTTATATCCATAGGTGGAAAAATAGGGAAGCGGGATCCCGTGATCCACCCATGTCGCCTCGTCCAGGGGCCCGTGGTTCCCGTCCAGACCGTTGTACAGGCAAAAGCTGGGGGCGGCGGCCACCGTCAGGCTGATGGACGGGTCCCGCGACGCCAGAAGCAGCGCAAGCTGGCCGCCCATGGACCAGCCGTAGAGCCCGAGCTTCCGGGTCTCCGCCGGCAGGCGCGCCCGAAGCCAGTCAAAGACCCGGTCAAAATACGTAAGCTCAATGTTCGTCAGCGTATCGCTCAGGCCGGGGAGCTTCCAGTATCCCACCGCCATGACATTGCATCCGGCGGGGAGAAGCTTCTCGCCGATCTCCTCCGCCAGCGCGATCCCTCCGTGGCTGCCGATCAGGACCAGCATGGTCGTGTCCGACGGCTGCGCGGCATAGTAAAACCGCCCGATAAATCCATCCCGCTCCAAGGTGGTCTCCAGGGTTTTCGTGGTCATTTTTATGCCTCCTCTGTATCTTTTGCTGGGACTGTCTGTGTTGTGCTTTTCCGATGGAATATGTTGAACAGGCCCTCCGCGACCTGGGGAACATCCCCGGCAAGCGGAGGGCCTGCCGCACGAATAAACCGCTTTGTGGTTTATTCAGCAGACATTATTTAAAATCCACGCAGAGGTGCTTGACCTCGGTGTATTTGAGCATGCCCTCGGCGCCGCCGGCCCGGTCCATGCCGCTCTGCTTGTAGCCGCCGGTCTCGCACTCGGGGAGCAGCTTGTTGTAGCAGTTGACCCAGGCCGAGCCCGCCCGCAGGCGGCGGGCCACCCACATGGCCTTGTCGATGTCCCGGCTCCAGACGGCGGAGGCCAGACCGTAGGCGGTGCCGTTGGCGATGGCCAGGGCCTCTTCCCGGGTGCGGAAGGTCTGCACCACCAGCACGGGCCCGAAGATCTCCTCCTGCACGATGGGGGAGTCCATGGGTGGATTCAGGAAGATGGTGGGGGCAATGTAAAAGCCCTTGTCCAGCCCGTTTTCGGTGAGGCGGCGGCCGCCGGTCACCAGGGTGGAGCACTGCTTGCCGATCTCGATGTAGCCCATGATCTTGTCCATCTGCTCCCGGGAGATGACGGGGCCCAGATTGGTGTTCTCATCCAGGCAGTAGCCGGGTCGGAGCTTTTCCACCTCCTCCTTCAGCCGGGGGAGGAAGGTATCCACCAGGGATTCCTCCAGCACCAGCCGGGAGCCCACGGTGCACAGCTGTCCGGCGTTCATGAAGATGGCCTTCAGCGCGAAGGGGAGGGCCTTGTCCAGGTCGGCGTCGGCGAAGATCACGTTGGGGGACTTGCCGCCCAGCTCCAGAGAGACCTTTTTCATGCTGTCGGCGGCGGTTTTCATGACCTCGCGTCCGGTCTCCAGACCGCCGGTGAGGGAGATCATATCCACATCGGGGTGGCGGGTCAGGGCGTCGCCCACCACGCTGCCCCGGCCGGAGACGGCGTTGACCACGCCCTTGGGGAACTCGGGGATACCGTCCAGCAGCTCCAGCACGGCCAGAGTGCAGCCGGTGGTCTGGGTGGCGGGCTTGAGGACGCAGGTGCAGCCGGCGGCCAGGGCGGGGGCCATGTCCCGCATGAGCAGGGTCACCGGGTAGTTCCAGGGGGTAATGGCGGCCACCACGCCCACGGGCTCCCGGGCCAGGACCGAGAGGAGACCCGCCTCCACGGCGGTGCTGGTGCCGTAGAGGGTGCGGGCGGCAGCGGCGTAGTATTCCACGTAGCCGATGGAACTGTTGAGCTCGAACCGGGCCTCGCCGATGGGCTTGCCGGTCTCCAGCGCCAGGCGGACGGCCAGCGCCTCGTGGTTGGCCCGCATGGCGGCGGCCCAGGCGCCCAGGCAGCGGGAGCGCAGCCGGGGGTTGAAGGCCCAGTCTGCGTGCTCAAAGGCGTCGCGGGCGGCGGCCACCGCCCGGTCCACATCCCCGGTCCCCGAGTCGGGGACGCGGGAGACCGGCGAGCCGTCGCAGGGGCAGAAGAGGTCGATGGTCCGCCCGTTCTCCGCGCCCTGCCAAACGCCGCCGATCAGGTTGCGGTATTCCAAAACGTTATTTTCGGTCATATGATATCCCTCCCGTATTCAGCGGCTCTGGTCGGCCAGGATGTGCAGATAGAGCTGCTCACACTGCTTCTGGCTGATGCGGCGGGGGTTGTTGGCCTGAAGGAAGGAAGCCAGGTTGGAGGCCACCAGCTCCGCGTCGCTCTCCTTCATGCCGAAGGAGGTGAAGGGTACCCGGACGCCGGTCTGGTCAAAGAGAGTCTCCACCGCCTTTACCGAGGCCTGGGCGGCCTGGAAGGTGCTCATCCCGGCGGTATTCACCCCCAGCAGGGCGGCGATATCGGCAAATCTCTCCGGGCAGGCCATGAGGTTGAACTCCATGCAGTACTTGAGGAGCACGGCGTTGGCCTCGCCATGGGCCATGTGGAAGAAGGAGCACAGGGGGCTGGACAGGGCGTGGACCAGACCCAGGCCGGCCTGATCCATGGCCACGCCGGCCAGCACGCTGCCCAGCGCCATGTCCTGCCGGGCCTTCAGGTCGCCGCCGTTGGCGCAGGCGCGCCACAGGGCGCCGCCGATGAGGCGGATGGCCTCCCGGGCACAGGCGTCGGTGATGGGGTTGGCCCCCAGGCCCACATAGGCCTCGATGGCGTGGGAGAGGGCGTCCATGCCGGTGGTGGCGGTGAGGTAGAGAGGCAGGCTGGCCATCAGCTCGGCGTCCACCAGGGCGGCCATGGGGAACATGGCCGGGCCGTTGATGCCCTTCTTGCAGTTGCGGTCCACGATGACGGCGCACATGGTCACTTCGCTGCCGGTGCCGGCGGTGGTGGGGATGGCGATGAGGGGAAGGGGCGGATTCACAAAGGGCTTGCCGTTCCACTGATAATCCACCAGGGGGCCGTCGTTTGTGGCAAGCGCGGCCAGGACCTTGGCGGTGTCCACCGAGGAGCCGCCTCCCAGGGCCACCAGCTTGGTGGGGCAGTAGTCCCGCACCTCCTCCATGGCCGACTCCACCAGGGCGGCGGTGGGGTTGGGCTCCACCTTGTCATAGAGGCGGCAGTCGGCGCCGGTGGGGGAGATCACGTTCCGCACCCGGTCCACCAGGCCCACGGCCTCCAGCCCGGGGTCGGTGACCAGCAGCACCCGGTCCTCCGGGGACAGAAACCCGGCCAGTTCCCTGAGACAGCCGATGCCAAAGCGTACATCTACCGGCATATGATAGTGAGTGACCATACCAAAGACCTCCTGAAAAAATAAAATCAGCCGCTGACAGAGGTATCGTATCATACCAGTGTCACGGCTGCGTTTCCGCGCGGCGCTCAGCGCCGCGTATGCCTCCGAAGGCGTATGAACTTGAGAAAAACGTTTTTCTACTGATGAGTATGGCATATTTGAAGGGGATATGCAAGAGGAAATTTGGGCAAAATGACATTTTCGTGATTTATACTAAAAAAAGAAAAACAGAAGAAATGGCTGCCCAAACAAAGAAATGGAAAAGGAAGGGAACAAAGCGGGTTGTCTTTTCGTCCAAACAGCGATAAAATAAACAAAATGCCCGGCGGCCGCGGCTCCGGACCCGGAAGAAAAGAGAGCGGCGCGGCGGGGGAAACGATGCGAGGTGCGTGATGGGAGATATTCTGTATATCGTGGTCCCGTGCTATAACGAGGAGGAGGTCCTGCCCGAGACCTCACGCCGTCTGAAGGACAAGCTGGAGGGCATGATCGCCGCCGGGACTATCTCGGATGAGAGCCGGGTCCTCTTCGTCAACGACGGCTCCAAAGACCGGACCTGGTCCATGATCGCCGAGCTGCATGAAAAGGACCGCCGCTTTTCCGGCGTGAACCTGACCCGCAACCGGGGCCACCAGAACGCCCTGCTGGCGGGACTGATGACGGCCAGGGACCGGGCTGACATGGTCATCTCCATGGACGCCGATCTGCAGGACGATGTGGACGCGGTGGACGCCATGGTGGAAAAATACTATGCCGGGTGCGACATCGTTTACGGCGTGCGCTCCAGCCGGGAGAAGGACACCTTCTTCAAGCGCTTCACCGCCGAGGGCTTTTACCGCGTGATGAACTTCCTGGGGGCCGAGACCGTGTTCAACCACGCAGACTACCGCCTCATGTCCCGCCGGGCGCTGGAGGGGCTCTCCCAGTTCAAGGAGGTCAACCTCTTCCTTCGGGGCATCGTGCCCATGATCGGCTACACCACCGGGACGGTGGAGTACGAGCGGGGAGAGCGCTTCGCCGGCGAGAGCAAGTACCCCCTGAAGAAGATGCTCGCCTTTGCCATGGAGGGCATCACCAGCCTGTCCACCAAGCCCATCCGGTATATCACCCTGCTGGGCTTCCTGGTCTTTCTGGTCAGCATACTGATGCTGATCTATTCTGTGGTCCGCTGGGCGGGCGGGGCCACCGTGCTGGGCTGGGCCAGCGTGATCTGCTCGGTGTGGGCCATCGGCGGGCTCATCCTCCTCTCCCTGGGAGTCATCGGGGAGTATATCGGAAAGATCTATCTGGAGACCAAGGAGCGGCCCCGCTTCCTGATCCGGGAGGTGCTGGACAGCCATGAAAAAGACTAAGCTGCTGGACGCCTCAGTGTGGAAGTTCCTGCTGGTGGGGGTGGGCAACACCCTGCTGTCCATGGTGCTCATGTTCCTGCTGGAGGGACTGGGCTACTGGCCCTCCACCGCCATTGCCTACGCGGCGGGGGCGGTGATGAGCTTTTTCCTCAACCGGTACTTTACCTTCCGCAGCCAGGAGACCATGGGCCGATCAGCGGTGAAGTTCGCCCTCAACGTGGCGGTGTGCTACGTTCTGGCCTACAGTCTGGCCCAGCCCGTGGCCGGCTGGCTGCTGGGCCGCACCGGTATCCCGGCGCTGTGGCAGGAGCGGCTGGCCAAGCTGGGCGGCATGGGGCTCTACACCGTCCTGAATTACTTCGGGCAGCGGTTTTTCGCCTTCCACAGGGCGGAGTAAAGGACAAACTGTTTTTTGCGGGAGGCGATCTTATGGCGGACATCCTTGCTTTTGACCGGTATGCGGGGGATCCTGACCCGGAAGGGATGAGCGGAGAGGAGCTACGGGAGTATCTGGACGCGGTGGAGGCGCGGCTTCGGGCGCTGGACGAGGAGGAGCCGGCGGACATGGAGAGCGAGGCGTACGAGGCCTGGGGCGACCGGCACGAGGAGCTGGAGGATCTGGCCGACGAGCTGCGGGACCTTCTGGACGAGATGGGAGGCCCCTATGCCTGAGTTTGCCTGCTGCAAGCTGGAAATCTTCATCCCGGAGAGCCATCTTCCGGTACTTCAGGAGGCGCTGCGGGCGGTGGACGCCGGGCATATCGGAAAATATGACTGCTGCCTGTCCTACAGCAGAGTCACCAGCTGCTGGCGGCCTCTGGAGGGGACGCATCCCTATCTGGGCCGGGCGGGAGAGATCAGCACCGAGCCGGAGCTGAAGGTGGAGGTCACCTGCCGTACCGGGCGGGTGGATGAGACGGTGGAGGCCGTCAGGCGGGTCCACCCCTATGAGGAGCCGGTCATCCAGGTCATCCCCCTGTACCGGGTTGGCCTGTGAGGGCGGCGGAGAAAGGGGCGGAGACCGGAATGCGCATCATCATCTCACCGGCCAAGAAAATGATTGTGGATACCGACAGCCTGGCCCCGGAGGGGCTGCCCCGCTTCCTGGACCGGACGGAGCGGCTCAAGGCCGCCCTGGAGGGTATGACCCCCGGGGAGCTGCAGAAGCTGTGGAAGTGCAACGACGCCATCGCCGCGGAGAACGTGGAGCGCCTGAAGACCATGGATCTGCGCCGGGGGCTGACCCCGGCTGTCCTGGCCTATGAGGGCATCCAGTACCGCTATCTGGCCCCCGGCGTTCTGGAGCGGGAGCCGCTGGCCTACATTGGGGAGCACCTGCGTATCCTGTCGGGGTTTTACGGACTGCTGGGCCCCTTCGACGGGGTGACCCCATACCGGCTGGAGATGCAGGCCAGGCTGGCCGTGGACGGCTGCCGGGACCTGTACGCCTTCTGGGGCGATCAGCTGGCCGGCGCTCTGGCAGAGGAGACGGATACGGTGCTCAACCTGGCCTCCCGGGAGTACAGCCGGGCGGTGGAGCCCTGGCTGCCCGACTCCGTCCGTTTCATCACCTGCACCTTCGGGGAGCTGCGAGAGGGAAAGATCGTGGAGAAGGGCACCATGTGCAAGATGGCCCGGGGCCAGATGGTGCGCTGGCTGGCGGAGCAGCGGGTAGAGCGGCCCGGCGACCTGCGGGCCTTCGCGGAGCTGGGCTACCGCTTTTCCCCCGGTCATTCGGATCAGGATCATCTGGTATTCATCAAAGGAGGAGCTTAACATGCTGGAAGTGGGAATGAAAGCGCCGGAGTTCACCCTGCCGGATCAGGACGGGAACCCGGTGTCCCTGTCGGACTTCGCGGGGAAAAAAGTGGTGCTGTACTTTTATCCCAGGGACAACACGCCGGGCTGCACCCGGCAGGCCTGCGCCTTTGCCGCCGCCCATGAGGAGTTCAGACGGCGGGATGTGGCGGTCATCGGCATCAGCCGGGACTCCGCCGCCTCTCACCGGAAGTTTGCGGACAAGCACGCCCTGCCCTTCACCCTGCTTTCCGACCCGGAGCTCACCGCTATTCAGGCCTATGGCGTATGGCAGGAGAAGAAGCTCTACGGCAAGGTGAGCATGGGCGTGGTGCGCTCCACCTACCTCATCGACGGGAAGGGCGTGATCGAGAAGGTCATGCCCAAGGTGAAGCCCGATACCAATGCCGCCGATCTGCTGGCCTATCTGGACGGGGAAAAGTAAATATGAAAAATATCCGCCCGGAGCCATCGGCTCCGGGCGGATATTTTGTGCATACGGATATACGGAACTATGTCACGATTTGGGCTCGGTCAAAAGAAGGATATCCTCCGGTTCGACCCGGAGCGCGAGAGCGGCGGGAGAACCCAGGGCGGCCCAGTCCTCCTTGTCCAGCTCCAGCCGGAGGCGGGAGAAGCCCCGGTCCCCGCCGGGCGTGGAGAGCATGACCACCGTGGAGAACACGTTGTCGATGACCCGCAGGACCGAGCAGCGGATCGTGTTGGGCCCGTCCTCTGCCGCGGGACGCAGGAAGTGGGCCCGGATGCCGATGTGGGTCAGATCGCCGGGGACCGGCCTGCCGGTGTCCAGCGTGACGCCCCAGTCCAGGGCCTCCACAGCAGTGCCGCCGGCGGGGCGGGCCCGGGAGACGTTCTTGCAGCCAGAGAGAAGGCAGGCCGACAGGGTGGCGGGGGCCCGGAAGAGCACGTCCACCGGCTCCCGGGGCTGGGAGACACCTCCCTCCAGCACGCACACGCTGGAGCAGAAGTGATAGACCTCGTCCCGGCTGTGGGTGACGAAGAGGGTGGGACCGGAGAAACGGTCCAGCAGCTCCATCAGCTCCAGCTCCACCTGCCACTTCAGGTAGCTGTCCAGGGCGGAAAAAGGCTCGTCCAGCAGCAGGACCTCCGGGTCGCTGGCCAGGATGCGGGCCAGGGCCGCCCGCTGCTGTTGGCCGCCGGAGAGCTGGCGGGGATACTTGTCCTCCAGCCCCTCCAGATAGAGGGAGCGGATGAGCTCCCCGCCGCGGCGCTGCCGCTCCGCCCGGTCCCGGGTGCGGAAGCCGGCGGCGATGTTGTCCGCCACCGTCATGTGGGGGAAGAGGGCATAGTGCTGGAAGAGATAGCCCACCCGCCGCTGCTGGGGGGGCAGGTCAATGTGCCGTTCCGAGTCGAACAGGGTGCGCCCGTCCAGAACGATGCGGCCCCGGTCGGGGGTCACGATGCCCGCAATGCACTTGAGGGTCATGGACTTGCCGCAGCCCGAGGCCCCCAGCAGGCCCATGACGCCGCCGCCGGTCTCAAAGGACACGTCCAGCCGGAACCGGCCCAGGTCCTTGTGGATATCTACCATCAGGGACATGTCTCCACCTCCTCCGGGGCGCGGGGGGCGCTCTGCCGCTCCCGCTTTTCCAGCAGATTGATGGCCAGCAGTACGGCAAAGGAGATGGCCACGTTCACCGCCACCCAGCGGTAGGCCAGGGCGTCGTTATTCTCCCGCCAGAGCTGGTAGACCGTGGTGGAGATGGTGGCCGTCCGGCCGGGGGTATAGCCCGAGACCATGCTGGTGGCGCCGTACTCTCCCAGGCCCCGGGCGAAGGCCAGCACGGTGCCCGCCATCAGGCCCTGCTTGCAGCCGGGCAGCAGCACCCGCCAGAAGATCCAGGTGTTGGAGCGGCCCAGGGTCTGCCCGGCATAGATGAGGTCCTGGTCAAAGGCCTCGAAGGCGCCCCGGACCGTGCGGTACATCAGGGGGAAGGTGACGATGATCACAGCGAAGATGGAGGCATACCAGGTCATGGTGATCCGGGCGGACCAGAGCTTCATCACCAGGCTGCCCACGGGGCCGTAGGGCCCCAGGAGCTTGAGAAGGAAAAAGCCTACCACCGTGGGAGGAAGGACCAGAGGCAGGGTGAGGATCACGTCCAGCGTGCCCTTGACGAGCCTGGGCAGCTTGGCCACATACCAGGCGGCGAAAATACCCAGGAAAAACGTAAAGACGGTGGCGATGAGGGCGATGCGCAGGGAGTTGAGGAGAGGGAACCAGTCCATGTGACACCTTCTTTCCGGGATGGAGGAAAACGGCGGGGCGGCAGCTGAGCCGTCCCGCCGAACCGGTTACCGAATTTTACTGGGGAATGGAGAAGCCCACGGACTCAAAGACCTGGGTGCACGCGTCGGTCTGGAGATAGTCCAGGAAGGCCTGGGCCTCCTCCTGGTGCTGGGAGATATTGAGCACGGCGGCGGGGTAAATGACCTGCTTGTGGGAACCGGCAGGGGCCTCTGCCACCACTTCCATCTTGTCGCCTGCGGCAATGGCGGAGGCGGCGTCGGTGGCATAGATCACACCGCAGTCAACCGCGCCGGCGGCCACCTGAGAAGTGACCTCCTTCACGTTGGTGCCGAAGGTGATCTTCTGGTCGGCGTTGAGCTGGTCCCACACGCCCATGCTGGTGAAGATCTCCTCAGAGTACTGGCCCACAGGCACGTCGGAGTTGCCCAGAGCGATGAGCTTCACCTTGTCGGTGGCCACATCCTCATAGGAGGTGACGCCGGCGGGGTTCCCCTCGGGGACCACCAGGACCACCTTGTTCTCCACCAGATTGATGCGGCTGCCCTGGAGCACAAAGTCCAGGCCGTCCACATTGCCGCCCTCGGCGTCCTTGGAGGCGTCCAGCTGGTTCATCTGCTTCTGAGCGGCGGAGATGAAGAGGTCGCAGACAGCGCCCTCCTGGATCTGGGTCTTGAGGGTGCCGGAGGAATCGAAGTTATAGACCAGGGTCACATTGGGAGCCACTTCCTTGTACATCTCAGCGATCTGGTTCATGGTCTCGGTCATGGAGGCGGCGGCAAACACGGTGAGCTCCACGGGCTCGGCGGCGGGCTCGGGGGAGGGAGCGGCAACCGGCTCAGAGGCGGCGGGGGCCGAGGGGGCGGCGGAGGGCTGCGCAGACTGGCCGCCGGAGCAGGCGCCCAGGGCCAGGAGCATGGTCAGAGCAAGAAACAGGGAAATTACTTTTTTCATTTGAATTTAACTCCTTTACAATACGGTAGGCCGTCCCGTTTCCGGCGGCGACCCTGCTGCGCGCGGGATAGATTCGCACGCGTCGTCCCGCGGTCCGTAGCGGTGCCTTAGGCGCCGCGGGCTCGAAGTTTTTGTGTGGCTGCGTGTTTGCTTCGATCCTCCTTTTTTACAGGCTTACCGGGCGCAGTTCCCGGCGGTGCCCTTGAGAATAGCCAGCCCGTGGGAGAGGGCGGGGAGGATGTACTCCAGGCACTCTTTCACAGCCTTGGGGCTGCCGGGCAGGTTGACGATCAGGGTCCCCTTGCGGATGCCGGCCGCAGCGCGGGAGAGCATGGCGCGGGGGGTGATGGACAGGGACAGGGCGCGCATGGCCTCGGGGATGCCGGGCACGTCCCGGTCGGAGACATCCCTGGTGGCCTCGGGGGTCCAGTCCCGGGGGGAGAAGCCGGTGCCGCCGGTGGTGAGGATCAGGTCTGCCGCATCCTCATCGGCCAGGCGGGCCATCTCGGCGGCGATCTGGTCCCGCTCGTCGGGCAGGAGGACGGTGTGGACCACCGGGTAGCCGTTTTGCGCCAGAATGTCACAGATCACGGGGCCGCTGAGATCGGCCCGCTTGCCGGCGGCGCCCGAGTCGCTGACGGTGATCACCGCCGCGCGGAAGGGCAGCTCCACCCGGAACTCGTCTCCGGCCTTGATGTCGCCGCCGTGGAGCACCCGGGTGAACACGCCCTGCTTGGGCATGATGCACTCGCCCATCTTCTTGAAAATCTCACAGCCGCTGTGGCACTCCTTGCCGATCTGGGTCAGCTCCAGCACCACGTCGTTGCAGTAGAACCTGGTGCCGATGGGGAGGGCGGCGAAGTCGATGCCCTCCACGATGATATTCTCGCCGAAGGCGCCGTCGGCCACCTCGGCTCCCCGGGCCCGGAAGGCCTCGATCTTGTCGTGAGAGAGAAGAGAAACCTGCCGGTGCCACTTGCCGGCGTGGGCGTCGTTCTCGATACCCCAGTCCTCGATGAGATGGACGGAGGGCACGGCTTTTTTCTGGGTGCCCTTGGCGGGGCTGGTACAGACTGCGATTACCTTGTGCATAGTAAACACCTCGTAATATCGGAAGAGGATATTACCCTCCGATCTGATTCATATTGTGGGTCTCGTCGGCGCTCTGGCCGGCGGCGTCGTTGAAGTGGTGCCGGGCGGGCTTGTGGGAGATGGCGTCCCGGATGGCGGAGAGGATGACCTGATCATCCGAGCCGTCCCGCAGCAGGGAGCGCAGGTCGGAGCCGGTCTCGTACTGCAGGCAGGTCTTGAGAAAGCCGGTGGCGGTGAGCCGCACCCGGTTGCACTGGTCACAGAACTGATGGGTCATGGCGCTGATAAAACCGATTTTGCCCTGGAAGCCGCCGGCGGTGACATAGTGGCCCGGGCCGGCGCCGAAGGACGCCGGGCAGGGGGAGAGGGGGCCAAAAGCCTCCTCCAGCATGGCGCGGACCTGCTCCTCGGTGCGGCGGGGCAGGGCGCCCCCCAGACCGATGGGCATGAGCTCGATGAAGCGCACCGCCAGGTCGTTGTCCCGGGCCAGGGCGGCCAGGGGGACCAGTTGGCTGTCGTTGTCCCCCATGGGTACGCAGTTGAGCTTGACATGAAGGCCCGGGGCGGCCAGGGCGGCCCGGAGGCCGGCCAGCGCGTCCTCCAGCGCGTCCCGGCGGGTGATGGCGGCGTACTGTTCCCGGTCCAGAGTGTCCAGGCTCAGGTTCACGGCGGTGAGCCCGGCGTCCATCAGGTCGGGGAGCTGCTCCGCCAGCAGAACGCCGTTGGTGGTGAGGGAGACGCCGTCGATACCGTCGATGGCCCGGATGCCCCGGACCAGGTGGTGGAGACCCTTGCGGGCCAGAGGCTCGCCGCCGGTGAGGCGGACCTTGCGGATGCCCGCCGCGGCGAAAAGCCGGCAGAGCCGGATGATCTCCTCATAGGTGAGCATCTCGGTGTGCTCCATCCACTCCACCCCCTCCGGGGGCATGCAGTAGACGCAGCGCAGGTTGCACCGGTCGGTGACCGAGATGCGCAGATAGTCGATGGTGCGGCCGTATCCGTCGATCATAGCCGTCCCTCCTGTTTCAGGTAGTCCAGAACGACCTGGGCGGCGGCGGCACCGTCAAAGGGCACCGAGGGCACGCCGGGAAGGGCCAGATCCAGGTCGGTGACCAGGGCCAGCAGGGTGCCGCTGTCGCACACCGGCGCGTCGGAATTGCCCTTCCGCACCAGCTCCAGCTTGGGCCAGGGGGAGTGCTTGAAGCCCTCCAGCAGCACCAGATCGGCGTCGGAAAAGCGGGCGATAAGCTCCTTTTCATCCACCGGGTCCTGCCGGACGATCTTGTATTTCTCCCGGTCAAAAATAGCGGTGCCCCAGGCCCCGGCGGCCATGTGCTTTCCGGTGTCGGTGCCCTCGGGATCGGAGGTGAAGAGGTGGCCGTCATGCTTGACGGTGGCAACCTTCAGCCCGGCGGCATTGAGGTGGGGGAGCATGGCGGTGATAAGGGTGGTCTTGCCCGAGTTCTTCACACCGCTGACCGCCACCACGGCGGGCTCCCGGTGGCCGGGATTGGTGAAGGTGCCCGACTTGCCGCCCTCCTTGTACACCAGATGGATATCCGAGATCTCCATGCTCTTGTCGATGGCCTTGCACATGTCGTAGATGGTGAGCAGGGCCACCGACACGCCGGTAAGGGCCTCCATCTCCACGCCGGTCTTGGCGTCCAGCTTGGCGGTGCACTCGGCCAGGATGGCGCACTCCTCATGGAGCACGGTGAAGTCCACGGTGCAGTGGGACAGGGCCAGCGGATGGCACAGAGGGATGAGTTCCGAGGTGCGCTTGGTGGCCATGATGCCCGCTACCCGGGCCACCCCCAGCACATCGCCCTTGGCGGCAGTGTGGCCGGTGATGGCGTCCATCACCGGGCGGGAGATCTTGATCTTGCCCTGGGCTACCGCCAGGCGGCGGGTGGGATTCTTGGCGGATACGTCCACCATGACGGCGTTGCCCTCGTCGTCAAAATGGTTGAATTTTGGTTCCATAGGGACCTCCAAAATAAAATCGGTTCAGGGATCAATGCGGGGAGAGACAGGAAAATGTTACAGCAGCAGGACGTGGACGGTCTGCCCGTCCTCCACGGGGCCGGAGCCGGCGGGGATGTCCACCAGGCAGTTGCAGCCCACCAGGGAGGAGAGCATGCCCGAGTCGTTCTTGCCGGTGAGGGAGACCGTGCCATGGCGGTACACCCCCCGGAGGAAGCGCCGGCCCGGGCTGGCCTTGGGGAAGGAGCCGGAGACCACGGCCTGGGCCGGTTGGGCGCGGAAGCGGTCCTCGCCGGTGAGGGCGGCCAGGAGGGGACGGGCCAGCAGCTCAAAGGTGGCGGCGGCCGCAAAGGGATTGCCCGACAGGGAGAGTACCGGCGTGCCGCCGCACAGGGAGTACATGGCGGGGGTGCCGGGTTTCAGGTTGACCTTCCAGAACCGGCGGTCGGCCCCCAGCATGGGGAGGACCTGGTGGAAAATGTCCTTGTCCCCGGCGGAGACGCCGCCGGTGGTGATGATGAGGTCGTACCGCTCCGCCGCCCGGCGGATGGCGCCGGCCACATCCTCGGGCTGGTCAGGGAGCTGCTCACCGGCAGCGCCGGCGACGCCCAGCTCCTTCAGCCGGGCGGTGATGAGGGCAGCGTTGGAGCCGTAGATCTTCCCGGGGGGAAGGGGACGGACGCCGGGCTCCACGATCTCGTCTCCGGTGGAAAAGACCATCACCGAGGGACGGCGGAGCACGGATACTTCAGTGACACCGGCGCTGGCCAGCACACCCACAGCGGCGGCGTCCAGCCGGGTGCCTGCGGGGAGCAGCAGGTCCCCGCAGCGGTAATCCTCGCCCCGGTCGCAGTAGTTGGCGTGAGGGGGCAGGGCGGCATAGATCTCCACCCGGTCCCGGCCGTTGTCGGTGCGCTCATGTTGGAGCACGCAGTCGCAGCCCTGGGGCAGCATGGCGCCGGTCATGATACGTATGGCGCAGCCGGGCAGCAGGGGGGCGGCGGGGACGCCGCCGGCATAGACCGTTTCAGTGACCGTCAGAGTGACCGGGCGTTCCCGGCTGGCTCCGGCGATATCGGCGGAGCGGAGGGCGTACCCGTCCAGGGGGGAACGGTCAAAGGGAGGCTGGTCCAGCGGGGCCTTTACATCCGCCGTCAGGGTGCGGCCCAGGCAGGCGGCCAGTCCCACCACCTGAGGGCCCAGGGGAGAGAGGCTTTCCTCAAGGATGGACACGGCTTCCTCCAGCTCGATGCGGGTCTTCATGGCGGACCCTCCTTACGCTTCTTTTCCGAAGGGGCAGATGGGGTAGTGGCACTTCTCGCAGCCCAGGCACAAGCCGCCGTGGCCCAGGCGGGCCAGATCGGCGCGGGTGACGGGGACGTTGCACAGCACCCGGGGCAGGATGAGGTCAAAAATGGTGGCCTTGGCGTACATGACGCAGCCGGGCAGGCCCATGACGGGGGTGCCGTCGGGGAAATGGCCCAGCAGGAACATGGCGCCGGGGAGCACGGGGGCGCCGTAGGCCACCACGTCCACGCCGGCGGCCTTGATGGCGCCGGGGGTCTGGTCATCGGGGTCCACGCTCATACCGCCGGTGCAGAGAATGAGCTCGGCCCCGGCGTCGTGAGCGGCGCGGATGGCGGAGACGATACCCTCCCGGTCGTCGGGGACCTTCACGTGGGAGACCACCTCCACGCCGAACTGTTCCAGCTTGGCCATGATGACGGGGGTAAATTTGTCCTCGATGCGGCCGTAAAAGACCTCGCTTCCGGTGGTGATGACGGCGGCCTTTTTGCGCACGAAGGGGAGCAGCTCCAGCAGGGGAGTACCGCCGGCGGCTTCCTCGGCGGCCTTTACCTTGTCCTCAGCCACCACCAGGGGGATGACCCGCATGCCGGCCACTTTGTCCCCGGGGCGGACCACGGTGTTGGTGTGGCGGGTGGCGATCATGATCTCGTCCAGGGAGTTGACGGCGAAGAGCCGCTCCACATCCACCCGGAACAGGCCGTGAACGGCGGCTTTCAGCTCGATCTTGCCCTCCTTGACCTCGGTAGCAGTCATGTTCTCATTTCGGGAGATGGCGCACAGCCGCTGGGCGGCCTCGTCCTCATGGAGCATGCCCTCGGTTTTTTCCCAGACATAGAGGTGGTCCTTGCCCATGGAGAGGAGCACGGGGATATCCTCCTCGGCCACTACATGGCCTTTGCGGAAGCGGGCGTCCTTGGTCACGCCCGGGATGATCTGAGTCAGGTCGTGGCAGAGCACATGGCCCACAGCCTCTTTTGTATCAATGAGTTTCATTGGAGATCCTCCTTATCAGAATGGGGAACGGAAAAAGGGAGCGCCGCGTGAAAAGCGGCGCTCCCCTGACGATACACGAATATCCACCGCCGCTTGGGCGGCAGTGATCGGAGCAGCCCCTTTTCAAAGAAGGAAGGCCGGGACGTTTCCATCCGGACCCGCGGCGCAGCAGCATAGGCAGAGCCCTTAGCCGCTTTTGCTCGGAGCAGGTACATCAAAATGATTTTTTTCATTATACTATAGAGTTCTTCCGGTTGCAAGGGCGGAAAAGCAGCACAGACAAAAATGTTGTGTATACCATTTCGCCGGAGTGTCGTGGTATACTGGTACGGCGATCAGGTGATAATAAAGGAGGAACAGAGAAATGGAGGAGACGGTAAGGGGCCGGTTTGCACCCAGCCCCAGCGGACGGATGCACTTGGGAAATGTGTTCACCGCCCTGCTGGCCTGGCTCTCGGTGCGGGCGTCAGGGGGGACCATGGTGCTGCGGATGGAGGACCTGGACCCGGACCGCTGCCGGGCAGAGTACGCCGAGGTGTTGGCCGACGACCTGCGCTGGCTGGGGCTGGACTGGGATGAGGGCTACCAGAAGGGCGGCCCCCACGGACCCTATCTCCAGAGCGAGCGCACTTTCTATTATAAGGAGTGTTTTGAACACCTGGAGGCAGAAGGATTGGTATACCCCTGCTTCTGCACCAGGGCGGAGCGGCTGGCCGCCTCGGCGCCCCACCGGTCTGATGGGCGGAATATCTATACCGGCCGCTGCCGGAGTTTGTCCTCCGCCCAGCGGGCCCAGCGGGCGGGGGAGCGGGACCCGGCCTGGCGGGTCGTGGTCCCGGATGAGCAGGTGTCTTTTACAGACGGACATATGGGCCGGTACGAAGAGAACCTGCTGACCGACTGCGGGGATTTTATCGTGCGCCGGTCCGACGGGGTCTATGCCTATCAGCTGGCGGTAGCGGCGGACGACGGGGCCATGAAGATCAGCCAGGTGGTCCGGGGCATGGATCTGCTGGACTCCACTCCCAGGCAGATCTACCTCTACCGGCTGCTGGGACTGCCTGTTCCCGCGTTTTTCCATGTGCCCCTGCTGGTGGCGCCCGATGGGCGGAGACTCTCCAAGCGGGACCGGGATCTGGACATGGAAGCGCTGCGCGCCAACAGCTCACCGGAAGAGGTCATCGGCACGCTGGCCTTCCTGGCGGGACAGACTGACCGGCCGGAGCCGGTGCAGGCCAGGGAACTGATCCCTCATTTCCGGTGGGATCGGGTCCCCCAAAAAGACATAAAAACAGAAACTGATATTTTCGATTATTGTACCGATTAGTATAGAAAAGTAGCGGGATATTAAGTAATCACGAATTTTTAATAATGAATATATAGAATCTCTTGTTGTATTTGAAATGCCGATATGTTATAATATAGCCATCGAAAAAACAAATATAGCTGGATGATGGCTGCGGGAGAGTTCGTCCCTCCCTCAGGGACGGCACCGAAGGTATAAGTGGGATTCATCTGCCGAGTGGTCCCGCCAATTTCTCAGGTTTCAGAACCGCGGTCGGACAGGACTCTGAAAAGACCATGATTCTCGTACATGGCACCGAAGGGGCAACTCCGATGGCTTCGAAAGCGGGGGAAACTCTCAGGTTTTAAACACAGGGTGCAGGGCAGATGTAGTAATACGTTGTGTTCTGTATCCTGTTTTTTCTGCAAAGGAGAGAGTGCCTTGCTTCTGGTGACAAACAACGAGAAAGTCCGGGATCAATATGGTTCGCTGTGTACGCTTCAGTTTGTGGACGGCGGCCATGTGGATGTCCTGACACATGTGAGAGACCTGGTCCACAGCGGGCATAAGCTGCTGACCCATCCGCTGGCCGGCAGTGTCAAGCCCAATGAGACCCCCTTCCGCTCGGTGGCCCTCACCGAGGAGGCGGGCCCTCTGGATCTGGAATCTCTGGACCTCATCGAGGCCGCTCTCGGCGTGTGCCGTCAGTTTAAGCCCCGGTTCCACCGGGGAGACGACGCGCCTGCCGACATGCGTGAGGACTTTGCGGAAATCGATTTTCGGCTGATCCATGGGGCGATAGCCCCGCATCTACAAAAAGGAGAGTGAGACTATGCGGCTGGAATTAGGCGAAATTCACATCAGCGACATTAAGCTCGGCGACTGCTCCAAGGTGGAGAACGGCACCCTCTACGTCAACGTGGAGGAGCTCCGCGCTCTGCTGCTGGAGGACGAGGACCTGGCCTCGGTTGACTTCGAGGTGGTCCATCCCGGCGAGTCCGTGCGCGTCCTGCCCGTCAAGGACGTCATCGAGCCCCGCGTCAAGGTGGAGGGCAACGGCGGCGTGTTCCCCGGCGTCATCTCCAAGGTCGGCACCGTGGGCAGCGGCAAGACCCATGTTCTCAAGGGCTGCGCCGTGGTCACCACCGGCAAGGTGGTGGGCTTCCAGGAGGGTATCATCGACATGAGCGGCCCCGGCGCCGACTACACCCCCTTCTCCAAGCTCCACAACCTGGTCATGATCTGTGAGCCCAAGGAGGGCATCAAGCAGCATCAGCACGAGCACGCCATCCGGATGGCCGGCCTGAAGGCTGCCACCTACCTGGGCGAGCTGGCCCGTACCCTGACTCCTGACGAGACCAAGGTCTATGAGACCTCCGGCGTCATGAGCGGCAAGGAGAAGTATCCCGACCTGCCCCGCGTGGGCTACGTCCTGATGCTCCAGAGCCAGGGCCTGCTGCATGACACCTATGTCTACGGCGTTGACATGAAGCGCTCCATGCCCACCATTCTCAACCCCACTGAGACCATGGACGGCGCCATCCTGAGCGGCAACTGCGTGTCCGCCTGCGACAAGAACACCACCTATCATCACCTGAACAACCCCGTCATTGCCGACCTGCTGGAGCAGCACGGCAAGACCCTGAACTTCGTTGGCGTTATCATCACCAACGAGAACGTGTACCTGATGGACAAGGAGCGCTCTTCCGACTGGTCCACCAAGCTGGCTCAGTTCCTGGAGCTGGACGGCGCCCTGGTCTCTCAGGAGGGCTTCGGCAACCCCGATACCGACCTGATCATGAACTGCAAGAAGCTGGAGGCTGCCGGCATCAAGACCGTCATCATCACCGACGAGTACGCCGGCCGTGACGGCGCTTCCCAGTCCCTGGCCGACGCCGATCCCGCTGCCGACGCGGTGGTCACCGGCGGCAACGCCAACATGGTCATCCACCTGCCCAAGATGGACAAGGTCATCGGCCACCCCGAGGCTGCCAACATCATCGCCGGCGGCTTTGACGGCGCTCTGGAGCCCGACGGTTCCATCACCGCTGAGCTGCAGGTCATTACTGGCGCCACCAACGAGATGGGCTTCAACAAGCTCAGCGCCAGATAAGGAGGGGAACTGTAATGAGTTTTAGAGTTGTTCATTATATCAACCAGTTCTTCGCCCAGATCGGCGGCGAGGAGAAGGCTGATTACGCGCCCGAGTACCGCGAGGGTGCTGTGGGCCCCGGCCTGGCGCTGAACGCCGCGTTCAAGGGCGAGGCTGAGATTGTCGGTACTGTCATCTGCGGCGACTCCTACTTCAACGAGAACCTGGAGTCCGCCAAGGCCACCGTGCTGAAGATGATTTCCGACGCCAAGCCCGACGTGGTCATCTGCGGTCCTGCCTTCAACGCCGGCCGTTACGGCGTGGCCTGCGGCACCGTGGCTGCCGCCGTGAAGGATGAGCTGGGCCTGCCCGTCGTCACCGGTATGTACGAGGAGAACCCCGGCGCCGACATGTTCAAGAACAAGGTCTATATCATCGCCACCAAGAACAACGCCGCCGGCATGCGCCAGGCCGCTCCCAAGATGGCCGCTCTGGCCCTGAAGCTGGCCAAGGGCGAGAAGGTCGGCGCCTCCGCCGAGGAGGGCTACATGCCCAACGGCCTGCGCGTCAACTTCTTTGAGGCTGAGCGCGGTTCCACCCGTGCCGTGAAGATGCTGCTCAACAAGCTCGCCGGCAAGCCCTACACCACCGAGTTCCCCATGCCCTCCTTCGACCGCGTCGCCCCCGGTCCGGCCATCACCGATCTGGCTCACACCACCATCGCTCTGGTCACCTCCGGCGGCATCGTGCCCAAGGGCAACCCCGATCACATCGAGTCCTCCTCCGCCTCCAAGTTCGGCCGCTATGACATCAGCGGCTTCGAGGATCTGACCGCTGCCGACCATGAGACCGCTCACGGCGGCTACGATCCGGTCTACGCCAACGAGGACGCCGACCGCGTTCTGCCTGTGGACGTGCTGCGCAAGATGGAGAAGGAAGGCAAGATCGGCGGCATCTATCCCTACTTCTTCACCACCGTCGGCAACGGCACCGCTGTTGCCAGCGCCAAGAAGTACGGCGAGGCCATCGGCAAGGAGCTTCGGGATGCCGGCATTAAGGCCGCCATCCTGACCTCTACGTGAGGCACCTGCACTCGTTGCGGTGCAACGATGGTTAAAGAGATCGAGCGTGCTGGCGTGACCGTGGTGCATATGTGCACCGTCACCCCCATCTCCATGACGGTTGGCGCCAACCGTATTGTCCCCACGATCGCGATTCCTCACCCCCTGGGCAACCCCGCCCTCACTCACGAGGAGGAGTTTGAGCTGCGCTACAAGCTGGTCGAGAAGGCCCTCAAGGCTTTACAGACTCCCGTGGATGACCAGACCATCTTCGACTGATTTTCCAAATCAGCTCCGAAATCCCCGTCGCCCATTGGGCGGCGGGGATTTTTTCGTGCCGGGAGGATTTACAGGAGAAGGCTCTTTTGGTATCCTTTTTTCAGACTATATTCAGATTCAAGCGGTAGAATGACAAAAACGACTTGATATCGAAGCAAGGAGGGATCGCCATGCGAGTCCTGATCGTCGAGGACGAACACCGTCTGGCCGAGACGCTGAGCCAGATCCTCAAAGAGCAGCACTATCAGACTGACACGGTCCATGACGGGACCGACGGACTGGATTACGCCCTCTCCGGCCAGTATGACCTGATCCTGCTGGACGTGATGCTGCCCCGGCTCAGCGGTTTTGAAGTAGCCCAGCGGCTGCGCTCCGCCCACATCTCCACCCCCATCCTGATGCTCACTGCCCGGGATGAGGTCAGTGACAAGATCGCCGGGCTGGACTGCGGCGCTGATGACTATATGACCAAGCCCTTTGATACCGGGGAGCTGCTGGCCCGGGTACGGGCCCTGACCCGGCGGCAGGGAGAGGTGCTCTCGGAGACCCTTACGGTCTTTGATCTGACGCTCAATCTGTCCACCCGCTGCCTTGGCTGCGCAGGAAGATCGGTGCGCCTGGGGTTCAAGGAGTTTGATGTGCTCCGCCTGCTTATGGCCGCGCCCCGGGCGGTGGTGCCCAAGGAGGACATTATCTCCAAGGTCTGGGGCATCGAGTCCGACGCGGAGGACAACAATGTGGAGGTCTATATCTCCTTTCTGCGGAAAAAGCTGGCTTTTCTGGGCTCCGGGGTGAGCATCGCCACGGTGCGTAAAGTGGGATACCATCTGGACTTCCCGGGGAACTGAGGAGAACAGTATGCTGAAACGGCTGAGACGGACCTTTATCCTGATCAATATGCTGCTGGTGAGCCTGGTGCTGCTCATCGTCTTCGGCGCACTGATGGGTTCCACCTCCCAGCGCCTTCGGGGCCAGAGCGTGGCCGCCATGCGCGTGGCGCTGAAGTGGCCGGAGGGCGGTCCGCCGCCCAGGGTGGAGATCGGACTGCCGCCCATGGAGCGGGAGCCGGAGGGACGGGAGGACCGTGGGCACGGTGAGCGGCAGACGGCCATGATCCCGGTCTTTACTGTAGTGCTGGATGAAGAGGGAAATATGGTCTCCTCCACCCTGGGCGGGAACATTCAGGTGTCTGAAGAGACCCTGGAGCAGGCAGTGGCCCAGGTGTGGGACACCGGGGAGCGGGAGGGGACCATCTCCGGGCTCCACCTGCGCTTTCTGGCGGAGGAGGACGGGGCGGGGAATCTGCACATCGCCTTTGCCGACCTCCGGTGGGAGCAGGAAAACCTGGCTGATCTGGTCCGTAACTCCCTTCTGGTGGGGACGGTGGGCCTGATGGGATTTTTCCTGGTGAGCCTGTTTTTGTCCACATGGGCGCTGCGTCCGGTGGAAAAGGCATGGAAGCAGCAGCGGCAGTTCGTGGCCGACGCCTCCCATGAACTCAAGACCCCGCTCACTGTCATTCTGGCCAATGTGGGCATCGTTCTGGCCCACCCGGAGGACCGGGTGAAGGAGCAGCAAAAATGGCTGAGCTATATCCAGGAGGAGGGGACCCATATGCGGGGCCTGGTGGAGGACATGCTCTTCCTGGCGAAAAACGACGCGGCCCGGGCGCCCCTCCACCCTGTGGAGCTCTCTATGAGCGAGCTGACCATGGGCTGTCTGCTGCCCTTCGAATCGGTGGCCTTTGAGGCGGGAGTGACGTTGGAGAGCCGGATCGAACCGGGGCTCTCCCTCCGGGGGGATGAGGCCCAGCTCCGGCGGCTGGTGATGATCCTGCTGGACAATGCCGTCAAATACGCCGGTGAGGGCGGGAACGTGAAGCTGACCCTCTCCCGGCAGGGAGACCGGCTGAAGCTGTGGGTCCGCAACACCGGCGAGCCCATTCCGCCGGAGCATCTGCCCCATCTTTTTGAGCGGTTCTACCGGGTGGACAGCTCCCGCAGCAGGGAGCGGGGCGGCTACGGGCTGGGGTTGGCCATCGCGCAGACCATCGTGGACAGCCACGGCGGCCGCCTGTCGGTGACCAGTTCTGCCGAGACGGGCACCTGCTTTACCGCCCTGCTGCCCACCGTCTGCAGAGGCATCCGGACTTGAAAGAAGCTGCACGCGGGCGCGTTTCCAAGAGAGAACGCGCCCGCGTTTTTATGTTCTGATCGCCTGTGGAGGATGAGAACAATAAAAAAGAATATTTTTTATGTTTCCTTAAAGGGATTTTAAGGATTAAGCAGGGGCTTTCTAAAAATTCTTCCTGTATGATAAGGGCAGAACAAAGGAGGGAGCTCTATGAAGATCCTGATCCTGACGGGAAAATTCGGTATGGGACACTGGTCCGCCTCCCAGTCGCTGTGCCAGCAGCTCACGCGGGCCTTTCCCCGGGCGGAGGTCCGGGTGGTGGACCTGTTTGCCTACGCCATGCCGGGCGCCTCCGAGGCGCTCTACCGGGCCTTCCATCTGCTGGTCACCTACGGATACGGCCTGTTCAACACCTATTACCGCCTCGCCGACCATCTGCCCGCCGACACCGGCTCCCCGCTGGACAGGCCCATGCTGGAGCGCCTGGAGGAGCTGCTGCTGGAGGAGCGGCCCGACGCCGTGGTGGCCACCCACCCCATCTGCGCGGGACTGGTGTCCCGCTTCAAGGAGGAGACCGGGGAGGATCTGCCCCTCATCACCTGCGTCACCGATCTGTCCACCCACAATGAGTGGCTCCACCGGGGGACCGATTGCTATCTGGTGGGCAGCCCCGAGATCCGGGACCGGCTGGCCGCCAAGGGAGTGGAGGAGGAGCGTATCCTGGTCACCGGTATCCCGGTGAAGGAGGAATTCCGGCTTCCCGGCCACCGCCGGGGCGGGGAGAAGCGCCGCCTTCTCATCATGGGCGGCGGACTGGGACTGCTGCCCCGGAAGGACCGGTTCTACGAGGCCCTGAACGGCCTGCCCGGGGTAGAGACCACCATGATTGCCGGGAACAACCGGAAGCTGTACCACCGGCTCCATGGGCGGTATGAGCACATCGAGGTGGTGGGCTTTACCCACCGGGTGTGGGACTATATGGCACAGGCCGACCTGATGCTCACTAAGCCCGGCGGTATCACCGTGTTTGAGGCCATCTTTTCCGAACTGCCCCTGCTGCTGTGGGAGCCATTTTTGCAGCAGGAGAAGAACAATGCCCGCTTCCTGCTCCGGGCGGGCCTGGCCCGGTCGGCGGCCAAGGAGCCGGAGGAATGCCTGGAGGCCATCCGGACACTGATCTATGACGACCATGCGCTGGAACAGATGGCGGAGCGGATGCGCGGAAGAAAGGAAGCACTGGAGTCTCAGGCGCTGGACCGGGTGCTGGACGCCATGGTGCGCAAGAGGGAGGTGTACGCGTGATGAGCGGAAAAAAAGGCGTGATTCTTCGGCGTGCGCTTGCCGCGGCCGGACTTGTGGCCGCCTGCGGGGCGGTCTGCCGGGTATTGTCCGGCCTTTGCCGCGGAAGAAAACGGAGGCAATGACCGTGTGGGGAAGAAAACATCTGCTGGGCGGTATTCTGCTGCTGGCCCTGATGGCGGCCACCGCTTGGCTGCTGCTGCGGGACCAGCCTCTCTCCGCTCTGCTCCTGGTGCTGGGGCATACAGACACCGGATATCTGCTGCTGGGCCTGGGGCTGATGTTCCTGTTTGTGGGCTGTGAGGCCATGTGCAGCCGCCTGGCCCTGAGGCGGCTGGGCTGCCGGGTGACTTGGCGGCAATGCCTGGGGTATTCCTTTGCGGGGTTTTACGTCAGTTCCATCACACCCTCGGCGACTGGGGGACAGCCGGCCCAGATCTACTATATGTCCCGGGACGGGATACCTGCCGCCCACGGGGCCCTCAATATGATGCTCATCGCCGTGTGCTATCAGGTAACGGTGCTAGGATATGCCCTGACAGCCTGGCTGGCCCTGCCGGAGCTCCGCACCGCCCTGGGCGGCGGCCTGGAGTGGCTGCTGCTGTACGGCGGCGGGGTGATGCTCTTCCTTACGGCCGGGATGCTGGTGATGATGTTCCTGCCCGGCCCGGCCACCGCCCTGACCAGGGGTGTGCTGGCCCTGCTGGCGGCGGTGGGGGCGGTCCGGGACCGGGAGGCAGCCGAGGAGAAGCGGAAAAAGCAGCTGGCGGCCTATGCCGCCGGGGCCCGGTGCCTGCGGGGACACCCGGAGCTGCTGCCCATGCTGCTGCTTCTTACCGCGGCACAGCTGACGGCCCTCTTCGCGGTGCCTTATGTGGTCTATCTGGCGTTTGGACTGCGGGGGGAGGGACTGCCCATCTTTCTGGGTACCCAGGCCCTGGTGACACTGGCGGTCTCCTCCCTCCCCCTGCCGGGGGCGGTGGGCCCCGCCGAGAGCGGCTTTGTCCGGGCCTTCACGCCCCTCTTCGGCGCCGGGCTGGTCACCCCCGCCATGCTGGTGAGCCGGGGCATCAGCTTTTACGCCTTCCTGCTCATCAGCGGCTGCGTCACTCTGGCGGTCCACCTGAGAGGCAGCGCGAAGCGGGTTGACGCAGGCAGAGAAAAGCAGAATCTCCGGAAGCACACGGTTTCCAGGTGCAAAGCGCCCCAAACTGTGGTACAATAGCTTCACTTGGCGAGCTGCCGCGCCAGCGGCGGGGAGCCTAGTGAAACTTGTGCCTGTGGCGCAATAGCTTCACTTGGCGAGCGAACGCGCCCGCACCGGAGGAGTGGATGTATCTATGTATTATCTGGGTATCGATCTAGGCGGCACCAATATTGCCGCCGCCGTGACGGATGAAGCGGGCGCCATTCTGGGCCGGGCCAGCATCCCCACTCCCCGGGGAGGGGACGTTCCCGCCGGGGTGGCCGGGACCATGGCGGAGGCCTCCCGGGCCGCCGCGGAGGACGCGGGCCTCCGGCTGGAGGAGGTGGGCTCCGTCGGCATCGGCTCCCCGGGCACCATTGACCCGGAGAGCGGCACCATCCTCTACTGGAGCAATCTGGACTTCCAGAACGTTCCACTGGCTGCTTTGCTGCAGGAGCGGCTGCCCATGGACGTCCCTATCTATATGGAGAACGACGCCAACGCCGCCGCCCTGGGCGAGTACGCCGCCGGCGCGGGCAAGGGAAGCCAGTCCATGGTGGCCATCACCCTGGGCACCGGAGTGGGAGGCGGCGCGGTATTGAACGGAAAGCTCTACACCGGCTTCAACTACGCCGGCATGGAGGTGGGCCACTTCGTGCTGGAGCAGGGGGGACGGCTGTGCACCTGCGGCCGCCGGGGCTGCTTCGAGGCTTACTGCTCCGCCACCGCCCTCATCAAACGCACCCGGGAGCTGATGGAGAAGAACCCCAAGTCCCTGCTGTGGCAGCTGGCCGAGGGCGACCTGGCCAAAGTCAACGGCAGGCTCCCCTTTGACGCCGCCGCCCTGGGGGATGCGGTGGCAGGCAAAGTGGTGGACGAGTATGTGGAGTACCTAGGCTCCGGCGTGGCCAGCCTGGTCAATATCCTCCAGCCCGAGGTGTTCTGCATTGGCGGCGGCCTGTCCAACCAGGGCGAGACCCTGATGGCCCCGGTACGCTACATCCTCAACCGGGAGGATTACGCCCGGAACAACGCCCACCGCACCCGCCTGATGCGGGCCCAGCTGGGCAACGACGCCGGCATCATCGGCGCGGCCATGCTGCCCAAATTCCGCTAAAACCGATAACGAAACGTAAAATGCCCGCCGTCTGCTCCGAAATGGAATCAGACGGCGGGCATTTTCCTTAGCAGGACGCGGAAGCGGGCTCCCCCTCCCCACAGGGGACAAAGCCCTCCGGGGCGGAGAGGGATTCCTTCTCCGGGGGAAAGAGGACCAGAGAGAGGGCGAAAAGGACGGCCGCGGCCCCGGCAATGACCATGACCCGGTTTTTCTCCAGCCAGGGACGGTGCTCCTCCCAGAGGGAGAGCTTCAGCGCGTCACAGATAGGCGGGGCGCCATAATAGAGGATGAGCGCGGCGGCCACGCAGATGACCAGGCGCGCAGCGGTCTCCTGCTTTTCAGGGGGACTTTCCATAGTGCCGCCTCCTTACATTTTTAGAATAACACAGTATAGGCGGCGGCGGGGGAAAATAGACCTGGTCATCCGTACAGGGCAACGGCCCAGCAGATGGTGGAGGCCAGGGCGCCCATGGCCGCATAGGCGGGGGCGGGGATGCGCCGCAGCAGGCGCATCAGAGGCGTGTTGCGGCGGACATAGCCCTGTGCCACCTGACGGGCCTCCTGCAGGATCTGTTCGGCGGATACGCCGCCCCGGCTGAAGGCCTCTTCCTTTACAATAAAGATCGCTTCCTCAAACAGGCGGGGATCGGGAGATTTGACCACGATGACCCGCCGGGATACACCCTTTACCATGGGAGCACTTCCTTTCCGGTGTTTTTACCAGTATGACCTGTGAGAGGAAGAAGCATACATGAAAAGAAGAATTTGTTTCGTACTTGACTGCATACCGGGCGCCGGAACACCGTAAACTAATGCATATTCCAACAGTCCAATCAGGCCCGGGGGCGCCGCCCCGGGGACAAGGAGGATGGAACCAATTGCGTCAGGACAAAAAACACCTCACCCGGGCGCTGGCCCTGCTGTTTGCGGTGAATATCCTGGTCATTTCTCTGCTGCAGACGGCGGCGGAGGCAGCCACTTACCGGCAGGGGTCTACCGGCGCGCCGGTGCGTACCATTCAGACCAAACTCAAGCGGTGGGGGTACTATGACGGAGCGGTGGACGGCATTTACGGCAGCGGTACTACCGCCGCGGTGAAGTATTTTCAGCGGAAGAACGGCCTCACCGCTGACGGCGTGGTGGGACCAGCCACTCTAAAAGCCCTGGGTATGCCGTCTACCGGCGGGAGCACAGCCTCCAACGCCCAGTCGGCAGATGTGGAGCTGCTGGCACGGGTCATCTCAGCCGAGGCCCGGGGAGAGCCCTACAGCGGCCAGGTGGCGGTGGGAGCGGTGATCCTCAACCGGGTGGACCATCCCTCCTTTCCCAATTCCATCGCCGGTGTGGTCTACCAGCCGGGGGCGTTTACCTGCATGATGGACGGGCAGTTTGACAAGCCGGTGGCCGAATCCTCGGTCCGGGCGGCCCGGGACGCCATCAACGGCGCGGATCCCAGCGGCGGCGCCATCTACTACTTCAATCCCAACACCGCCACCAGCGCCTGGATCTGGAGCCGCCCCCTCATCAAGGTCATCGGCAAACACCGCTTCTGCTCCTGAGGGCGCGCCGGGCTGCGCCCGTCCCGGAAAAAAGCCTGCGCATCAGAGAACAGAGGGCCCCATCCTCCCCGGAGGATGGGGCCCGGTGCATGCCTGGGAGCGCAGCGGAAAAGACAGGTCCGGAAGACCGCTGAACGGCCTTCCGGACGGGAGCGGGACGCCTCCGGTCAGGAGAGGTCCAGCATCGTGCGGTGGAGAGGGGTATAGACCAGCCGGCCACGGTCCCACTCCGAGCGGAAAAGGGTCATGTAGCTCATATCAAAGGTCATGGGAGGGAGCAGGCGCTCCAGCTCCGCCATATCAAAGTCAGCCGCAAGCCGGACCTGGCGGGCCAGGCTGGCGTGAGGCTGATAGGGCTTGTCGCTGACGGGGAATCCCTCCTCCCGCAGAGCGGCGGCCAGTCTGGACTGAAACTCCATCAGGGCGGGGCTGGGCTCCACGCCCATCCACCAGAGGTCGCCCTCCTTCAGGTGGAACTGACCGATCCCGGTGCTGACCAGAAGAAAGGGAGCGCTTCTGACCCGGTCCATGGCGGCGACCACGGCAGGGACGCGATCGTCGTCCGTCTCCCCCAGAAAGGCCAGCGTGATGTGGAAGTTCCCGCGCGGCGTTGGGATGCAGTGTTCCGTGTGATTGCGGAGATAGTAGGTGGCCATGTCCATCCGGTCTTTCCAGAGTGAAGGCAGGCCAACGGCGATGAAGAGACGCATAAAAATCCCCCTTTGTATACATATAGTATATCAAAGGGGGACATGGCATGCAAGGGGTCAGCTCTCCATATGACGGCCCAAAAAGCCGGAAATGGTCTGGGCCAGCTTGTATTCGGTCTCGCTGGTGGACAGTTCCCCGCCGCCGCCGGCGAAAAGGACGCAGCCCAGCACGTCTCCCTCGGACAAAATGGGGGCGGCGCAGGCGATGAAGAACTGGCTGTTGTCATCGCTGACGGGCAAAGGCTGGGCGCCGCTCTGGTACTGATAGATGCCGCGGCCCTCCATGATCTGCTCCAGCGCGGAGGAGATGCGCTTGTCGGTCAGTTCCCGCTTTGCGCTGCCCGCCACAGCAAGGCAGGCGTCCCGGTCAGTGATGACCGCGATGCGGCCGGTGGTCTTGTTGAGGGTCTCGCACATCTGCCCGGCAAAATCCCCAAGCCCTCCCATCAGGGAGTATTTTTTAAAGATGACCCCGCCCTCGCTGTTGGTGTAGATCTCCAGCGGGTCGCCCTCACGGATGCGCATGGTACGGCGAATCTCCTTTGGAATGACCACCCGGCCGAGGTCGTCGATCCGGCGCACGATTCCGGTTGCTTTCATATCTCGATTCCTCCCATGGCGTTTGGTGACATGGGTTAGTATCCTCAGGAAACGGCAGGATATGCGGAAATTGGGATGGATTTGTCTGGAAACAGGTGCGGGACCGGGAGAGCGGGGCGGAAAAACAGGATGGTTACATAATGAAGTCACGAAGATTACGCTTTTGTTACAGTTACCTCCAGCCCCTTGACCCCTGAAAAATCTTCATGTATAGTAAATACGACCTGATGAGAGGATGTTACCTTTCAAAGGGAAAATTTGTAAGGAGGAAATCCAAATGAGAAACCTCAAGAGAGCTCTCAGCGCTGCTCTGGCTTCCGTCATGGTCCTGGGCCTGATGGTCGTCGGCGCCTCCGCCGCGAGCTACGAGGATTTCACCGACAAGGCTGAAATCCAGCACAAGGAGGCCGTCTCCATGGTCACCGAGCTGGGCGTCATCGCCGGCCTGACCGACGGCAGCTATGGCCCCGCCATGAACATCGACCGCGCTTCCTTCGCCCGCCTGGTCTGCGTGACCCTGAACGGCGGCAAGGAGCCCATGCTGGGCAACCTGAAGACCACCTTCACCGACACCCAGGGCAACTGGGCTGAGAAGTACATCGCCTACTGTGTGGACCGCTCCATCATCGCCGGCAAGGGCAACAACACCTTCGCTCCCTCCGCCAACGTGACCGGTTCCGAGGCTGCCAAGATGCTGCTGGTGGCTCTGGGCTACAACCCCGTGTACGAGGGCATCGGCGGCGCCACCTGGCAGGTCACCACCGACGTTCTGGCCAACCAGGCCGGTCTGTACGATGATCTGGACGGCATGAACACCTCCGCTCCTCTGACCCGCGATCAGGCCGCTCAGATGATCTACAACACTCTGAACGCCAATGTGGTGTCCTACTCCTGGACCCTGAACGCCAACGGCAGCACCATCGCTGTCCAGAACAAGGCCGCCAAGACCATGCTCGAGGACAAGTTCGGCGCCGTTAAGGTCGAGGGTATCGTTCTGGCCAACGACATCGCCTCTGTTGACTCCGGCAAAGACGCTGTGGGCGTTCAGAGCGACGGCAAGACCTATGTTAAGGTCACCAACTCCGAGGACAGCCTGAACTCCGGTTCCTTCAAGGTCGACACCGGCCTGGATATGCTGGGCAAGTCCGTTATCCTGTACGCCAAGAAGGGCTCCAATGACTCCGCTGCCAAGGCCACTGTGCTGGGCAACGTGATCGTCAGCGAGGACAACGTGGTCGCCACCGCTACCGGCTCCAAGAAGCCCAGCGCTCTGGCCAGCGACAACGATCTGAAGCTGGGCGGCAAGATCTTCGTGAACTACGCCGCTGCTGAGGCGCTGACCCTGGACAAGGACGGCAAGAACCTGAAGGGCGCCACCCTGACCCTCATCGACAACGACGATGACGGCAAGGTGGACTTCCAGATCCAGACCATGAAGGCCTTCGGTAAGGTCACTGCTTACAGCACCAAGTCCGACGGCAACATCACCGTCACCATTAGCAAGAGCGACAACACCGGCTTTGCGGGCACCTTCTCCAGCACCAACGCCGCTGACGACGTTGAGGGCTTCGCCGATGTGAAGAAGGACGACTATGTCTTTGTGACCAAGATCAACGACACCATGATCGTTGAGAAGGCCAAGTCCGTTACCGGCACCGTGCAGTCCATCAAGGGCTCCAAGGTCACTGTGGACGGCACTGCTTACGAGCAGTCCGGCCTGGTCAAGAACGTTGACGGCACCAACAGCCTGACCGCCGCTCTGGCTGACAGCCTGAAGGACGAGGTCAAGCTGTACCTGGATGAGTGCGGCTACGTGGTCATGGTGGACGACGTTGACTCCGAGAGCAACTACCTGGTCGTGACCAAGCTCGCCGCTGCCACCGGCTTCGGCGACACTAAGGATGCCAAGGTCGTTCTGGCTGACGGCACCAAGGCTACCGTCACCGTGAACCTGGACGATGAGGACTATGTCCAGAATCCCAAGGAGAACACCCTGTACACCTACTCCACCGACAAGGACGGCAACTACAACCTGAAGGCTGTCAAGGGCGGCGACATCGAGCTGGCCGACAGCAAGCTGGTCAAGGGCCGCGTGGCCCTCGCCAAGGATAAGGACGGTGCTGTAACCCTGAAGGCCAACAGCTCCACCGTGTTCGTCATCGGCAACGGCGACAGCTACAAGGTCTACACCGGCGTGGCCAACGTGCCCAACACCACCGTTGATGCCAAGGCTATCGTTCTGGCTGATGTTACCACCGGCACCGCCGAGTTCGTGTACGTCTCCGACAGCACTGCTGCTGCCGACAGCACCGACAAGGTCTATGTCACCGGTGATATGACTGTGACCATGGACGACAACGGCGACAAGGTCTACAGCTGGGATGTCGTGAAGGACGGCGCTGTCATCACTGTCACCGGCAAGAGCACCGCTTTCGCCGAGGGCAAGGGCCTGTATGAGGTCGAGATGAACGGCACCGAGGTCACCAGCGACAAGCAGATTGCTACCGCGGCTACCGTGGACGAGGCTGCTGACGGCGTGCTGACCCTGACCAAGGGCAAGACCTACTCCTACAATGATGCTACCAAGTTCATCACTGTGGACGGCACCGACCTGACCGAGGCTTCCGACGGCACCATCGTCACCGTGAAGGACGCCACCGAGGAGTCCGGCGACCGCAGCGAGGTCATCGTCGTGGCCGACAAGGACAACGCCAACCTGGCTGCTTACGTCTACATCATCGAGTAATCGCTGATCTGACGGGGGCACAAAAACACCCATAACGTGTTTCACCCCCGGGCCAAACGGCCCGGGGGTGTTTTTGTCCCAAAATCGCGCTATGCGATTACCAGGCCGTAGTCCAGGACCTCCATGGTCTCCGCCTCCAGCCGCCGCAGGATGAGCTCCACCGTCCAGTCCCCGGCGGCAAAGCCGGAACGGAGCAGGAAGGCGCTCTCGGTGCAGGGCGTGCCGTCCAGTCCGACCGTGGAGCGGGTCTCCGTGGGGGTGAGGACCTGACGGTATCCGCCCCCGTCGGTAATGGCCAGGGCCATCTTACCTCCGGTGTGCCGCACCCAGGCCAGCACGCTGTCCGCCGCCGGGACGCCGGCATAGACGGCCCGGAACCAGCCCGTGGCCCCGGTAACGGGGGTGAAGTGGAACACGCCGCCCGCCCCAACACGGTCACCAGCGGCGGGATAGAGGTAACCATGGCTGGTCTCAACGGTGAGACGGACCGAGCAGACGTCCCGGGCGCCGATCTGCAGGGGTTCAGGCCACTCCAGCAGCAGCTCCGCTGAGTTGCGGTAATTAAGCTCTGGGGTCACGGCGGTGGTTACAGACCGCTCCGCGCCGTTGACCATGGCCCGGGCGGTGACTGTGTGGGCCATGATGGCATCGTTATAGTTGAATACCTGGCAGGTGAAGCCGGTCCAGAGCCCGCCGTGGTCGGGGGAGCGCTCCGGGCTGGTCCGCTCCGATTTCTCGCCTACATCATCGTAATACCCCAGGTCGATATCGCCCTGCTCTGCGCCGTACAGTGCCAGCCGCCCGCCGGTGAGAAAGACCTGCGGCGCGCGAAGGGCGCCCGCCGCCTCATCCTCACGGAAGGCGCTGAAGAGAAGCCCTTTTTTGTAGCCGGTGTACTTGCCCTCGTAATGATTTTGCAGCATCAGGTTGTAAATATCATAGGCATTCGCCTCCCCATTCCCGCGCAGACGGTCAAGCACTGTGTCCAATCTGGAAAAATCAGTGTTGAAATCGGTGCGGAGAAACGGATCGGCGCTCTCCCACTGATGCAGCCCAAAATGTTCTGTGTACTGTGCCATTTGGCATCCCTCCTCAGTGCAGGAAGGAGATGTTCTTCTATTGGGGACAATTCTATCCCCCTTCCACAAAAAACAGGTGTATTTTCCTTGAAAACGCTCTGCTGTGCAGGGCGTTTTTTTGTGCGATAAGGGCTGGAAGATATATATATAGATATTACAAATATAATGAGGGAGCCGTATAGGCTTAAACAATTGTTAAAGGTTTCAAAGCTATGCTATACTTAGCTCAATACAATCGGCTATGTTGTATTTATTTTACCTATTTAAAACGGCTCGCGGAATGTTCGAATTTCGAAATATCGTTCCGCGGGCTGTGCAGCGAAATGGAGGGATCGGCGGACTGCAAGGCGGACATGTCCACGTTGTGAGCACAGCAACAGTTCCAAAATAACATAGAAAAGGAGAACATAATGAAAGTATCGAAATGGAGAAGAGTTACAGGCCTTCTTCTGGCGATGCTGATGCTGGTGCAGACCTTCGGAGGCGCACTGGCGGCTGGCATGCCGGAGGGCCACTGGTGCCAGGCGGAGATGGAAGCCTTCGCGGAGCAGGGCATCATTACCGGGGACAGTAGCGGCGATCTCCGGCCGGATGAGCTCATCACCCGGGCGGAATTCGTCCGCATCGTAAACGGAGTATTCGGCTTCCTGCGGACAGGGAAAGCGAACTTCTCCGATGTAAAGGATTCCGACTGGTTCAGCGCGGATGTGGCTGCCGCGGCACGGGTGGGCTATATGGCCGGTTATCCGGATGGAACGGCCCGCCCCACCGACCATATCACACGGCAGGAGGCTGCCAGGATCGTGATGACGGTCCTGGACGAAGCCCGCAAGGGCAGCAGCTCCCTGTTTACCGACAGCGCGCAGGCCGGCGCCTGGGCGCGGGATTCCATCGAGGCGGCCGGTGAACTGGGCGTGATCGCCGGCTATCCGGACGGTTCCTTCCGGCCGGAGCGGAATATCTCCCGGGCTGAGACCGTGATGATGCTGTCCCGGGCGGTCCCCGGCATTTACATTAAAACGGGCGTTTACAGCGAGAATACCCGTGGTTCCGTGGTGGTTGGCGCCGAGGATGTGACCCTGCGGGATATGGTGATCGAAGGCAACCTGTATGTCACTGAGGGTTGTGCCGGAACGCTTACGCTGGACAATGTGACCGTGAAGGGCCGCATCATCGTTACCGGCGGCAGCGAGCGGACTGTGGAGCTGGCCGATTGTACCATCCACAGCATCGATGTGAAGGCCGATGCGGTCAACACCAAGATCGTCGTGAAGGACGGCACCCAGGTGGATGCCGTCACCGTGAGCGGCGCGGTGGATATTGAGGTGCAGAAGGGCGGTCATGTTGACAGCATTACCGTAGATGCCGAGGGTGCCAAGATCCACGGTGCGGGCAAGGCGGACGAGATCAAGGCCAACGAGCAGACCACCGTAGCCGGCAAGCCCGTGAAGCCCGGCACGACCACCGATCTGAACGCCTCTTCCGGCGGCTCCGGCAGTTCCGGCGGCGGCGGTGGCGGCGGCAGCACCGAGCCCGCGGTCAAGTATGAGATGACCGCCAGCCTGAACAAGACCAGCTATGATATTAATGAGAGCATTGTGGTCACAGGCGGTGTGACCGCGGACGGCAAGGCCGCCGCCAATGTGCCGCTGACCTACACCATTACCGCGGTGGAGGAGAACAAGCGTGCCGCCGCTGACCAGGTGTTTACCGGCGAGGATGGAACGTTTACCTTTACCTTTGCCATGCCTGAGGGCTCTCAGGCCGGCGAATATCTCCTCAAGCTGCATGCAGGCAAGCCTGCCCAGCTGGATAAAGAGCTCAGCTTTACGGTGACCGGCCTGGTCCAGGTGGACCGGAGCGCCCTCAAAGCCGAGATCGACCGGGCAAAGGCGCTTCTGGAGCATGCGTCTGAGTATACCAGTTCCACCTGGAGCGCGTTTGAGACCGCACTGACGGAGGCTGAGAGCACCTATGCTGACGGCGAAGCCACTCAGGCTGTAGTCAACGGCGCGAAGGACAGCCTGACCGCCGCCATTACCGGCCTGACCAAAAAAGCGGATAAGACCGCCCTGGCCGCCGCCATCGAGGAGGCCAGGAAGCTGGATGAGTCCGCGTATACGGCGGGCTCCTTCGACAGAGTCAAGGAAGCCCTGTCCTATGCCGAAGAGGTGATGGAGAACGGCGACGCCTCCAAGACGATCGCGGACAAGGCCGCCAAGGATCTGAGGGACGCCATTGCCGCCCTGGAGGAAAAGGGTTCCGTGGACGCCGCTCTCAAGCTGAACGGCGCCGCCGCCCCCGAGCGCTATCGCGCGCTGCTGGCCGAGGGCAAGACCTTCCCCAACAACGGCGATTCCCTGCTCTGGGTCACCGAGGGCAGCGCCGCGGGCGATCCCGCCGTGACGGTCGTCTCCTCCGATCCCACCGTACTGGCGGTGACGCAGGACCAGACCGATTTGAAGAACTTCGCCGTGACCGGCACGCTTGCCAAGACCGGAACAACGGTCCTGACCTTCAGGACCGAGTGGGACGGAACCTCCAAGAGCGCTGAAATGACGGTAGTGGTGGTCAACGCCGCCACAGTGGAGAGCCTGACCAAGGCCGTTGCGGAGGGTAAGACCCTCAACAGCGAGGATTACAAGGCTGAGGGCTGGACCGCTTTCGCCGCCGCGCTGAACGCCGCGGAGGGCAGGCTGAACGACCTGGCCGCCTCTGAGGACGACCTGGCCGCCGCTCTGGCCGGTCTGAAGGAGAAGAAGGACGCTCTGGTCAACAAGAATCAGAGCGACATCGAGGTCTGGTTCACCGAGGCCAACAAGAGCGAGCGCCTGACGGAGTTTACCCTCTATCAGGATTACCAGAAGAATATGACTCTCCATACCGGCACCAGCGGCTCCGATATCAAGGAGTTCGTGTTTGAGGGCGATCCTGCCGGCGGATTCAATGTTCAGGACGCATGGACGAGCGACCAGGCGCACAAGAATATCAGTCTGCGGGTCACGAACCTGGGTACCTTTGAGCTGAAAGCCACGGTCAAGTTCAATGACGGCACCTTCTCCACGGCGGTGCTGAAGTGCACCACTGTGCCGCAGGTGGACAACAAGGCCCTGAAGGCGGCAGTGGATGCGGGCAAGAAGCTGGTTTCCGACCAGTACACGACCGAGACCTGGGCACCTTTTGCCGAGGCTTTGACCGCTGCTGACGCCGTATATAAGCAGAGCACCAGCGCCACTGTCACTCAGAAAGAACTGGACGACGCCCTGGCCGCGCTGAACACTGCGATGGCGAGCCTGGAGGCGCTGCCCATCGACAAGACTGATCTGAAGGTCACCTGGTATCAGGGCACGATCAGCAGCACGGACGAGGTCCCTGAGACGGTACGTACCAGCCTCGGCAGCAGCCTGCCCGCTTCCGGCAGCTACTGGCTGACGGTGACGGGCCTGCAGAAGGGCCAGATCCAGTCGGTGGAGGTCCTTTTTGACGAAAACTATATTACCAAGGGAACCTCTACAGAAGGAACATCTGACAGTAATCCCTACGTGTACCGCTGGAGATTCTGGTGCAGAGTCAAGGCCGAAGGCACCAGCCAGATCACCGGAAAGGTCACTCTGATCGACGGCACCGTCATTGAGAAGAGCTTTACCATTACCACTGAGCCCGAGGTTGTCCCCGTGGACAAGAGCGAGCTGACCGCGCTTATCGCTGCGGTAGACGCACTGAATGAGGCGGATTATACGCCGGCGAGCTGGGAGAAGCTGACCGCCGCTAAGACCGCCGCTCAGGCTGTTGTGGATAACGACGCGGCCACGGCGGACGATGTGGCCAACGCTCTGGCTGCGCTGACCAAAGCGAAAGATGAGCTGGCCGAGGCTGAGCCTGTGGACAAGAGCGAGCTGACCGCGCTGGTGGCCAAGGCGGAGGCGCTGAACGAGAAGGACTACAGCGCTTCCACCTGGAAGAACCTGACCACCGCCAAAACTGCCGCTCAGACGGTGCTGGACAACAGCGCGGCCACGGCGGACGATGTGTCCACGGCCCTGATTAACCTGCAGAGCGCCATGGACAAGCTGGCGGGCCGTGTGACCACAACGGTCTTCAGCAAGAAGTTGCTGGATGCGGAGAAGCGGGTGGCGGCGGCCTATACTGAGACCAGTTGGACCGCTTTCCAGACTGCCCTGACCGCCGCCCAGGCCACGTTTAAGGATGATACGGCAACCATTCCCGCTGTGAATCAGGCCTATGATACTCTGGTGGCGGCCATGAACGGGCTGATGTGGAAGGACGATGTGGTGTTCAAGACCTTCCAGACCGCGCCCGATCTGGTGTACAGCGCAAACTACATCAGCGACAGTGATTATGATTCTTCTGCCTGGGAGACCGAGATGAAAGCGGGGAGCGAGGGCGCGACTCACTTCCGGGCCCTGCTGGGCGGCCACGGCACCGACGTGGGACCGCTTGCCGAGGAGTATGCGATGTTCTTTGGTGACATCAAGCTGACCAAGGCGGAGATCGAGGCTGCGCTGCTGGCGCAGGACGAGATGCTGGTCTTTGAGACCTACACCGAGATTGCCGGGACCAATGTGGTCTCCCGCTATGTCACCTACCTGCCCGTGAACGACGGCAAGGACCGCGCCAGCCTCCACAGCGCGGTGGAGGCCGCCAAGGCCCTGAAGAGCGACGCGGAGAAGTGGGCTGCCATCCAGACCGCCCTGACCGAGGCCCGGACTGTCTACCGCGATCCCGCTGCCGGCCAGGCGGCCATCACCGCCGCGGCCACGAAGCTCAGCGACGCCGTAGCCGCCCTGAACGGCGGCGAGGTCGATCCCCCCGCGGGCGATATCAAGGACATCGGACTCGTATATGATGCAACCAATGCCTCTGCATTTATCATCAGCGGAGATCCCGGAGAGTATCCGGACGCCTATTTCCAGGTGGTGGCTGGCGAGTATGCCAGCGTGATCGATGAGGAGTATGGGCTGTATGTGTATGGGAACTATCCTGGCCCCTTGTACGATGCCGGACTTGCGGAGCCTTCTGAGGGTATGGTGGAGTACATCCAGACTACGGTCCAGCAGAACGGGAAATATGTCGTTACCATTAAGCTGTTTGGGGACGCGGAGGGTTCTGAACCTCTGATGGAGAACGGCCAGGCGGTGGAATTCCAGGTGTACCTGACCATCGAATAATTACCCAGGTTAAACCTTAAGTAAAAGCCGGCCGCGCGGGAGCACTGGCTCCCGCGCGGCAGCGGTCTATCATCCAGAGAATGAAGAAAAGAAGGTGAACGCTTCATGAAGAGACACCTTAAGAGACCCCTTTCCCTGCTTGTGCTCTTCGCGCTGCTCTTTTCGGTGGCCAGCCCTGCTCTGGCCGCGGATGTGGAGCAGCCGGTGGAGGTTTCGCTGGTCCGGCCGGTGGAGCGGATCGAGACCCGGCACATCCAGGACCTGGACGTCCAGGCCCGGAACACCGAGCAAAAGAGCCGGGAGATCCGTCTGGTGACGGCCCTGGTGGACTACAAGGGCGGCATGATCAGCCGCTCAGTTTCTCAGCTGACGCTGGGAGCGGAGGGAACGGCGGCCGCCACAGAGCACGTCAAGATCCTGCCCAAGGCCTATGAGGTCCGGATCTTTGCCGAGAGCCTGGGCGGCAGCGTGGTGTCCAATGTGATCCGGGTGCCCATCAAGGGCGGCTTCTCAATAAAGGATATCGCCAGCATCAGGACGCTGCGGGTCAGCGTGCCCCAGTGGTCCGCCTTCACCATGCCGGAAATGCTGGAAGCCACCATGTACACCGGCGAGGTGGAGTATGTCCCCGTGGTGTGGGACAATGCGCCTGATCTGACCCGGGCGGGCGTCTATACGCTGACGGGCCATGTGGACGGCTACAGCAGCCAGAAGGTCGCCATGACCGTGACGGTGCTGGCGGCGGATAAGATCGTGGGGATCGAACCGGTCACAGTCACTGTAGATCAGGGCACGCCCTACAGCCTGCCCATGACAGTACGGGCGCGGATGTACAGCGGACAGACCGCGTTTGTCCCCGTGAGCTGGGAGGGAACGGCAAGCACCGCCCAGCCCGGCACCTTTTCCTTTACCGGAACGGCCATTGGCTGGGCGGAGCCGGTCCGTCTGACTCTGACCGTGACGGGCGCCTCCCCTGACGCGGTCTATTCCTTCCAAAACGCGGATCTGGAAGAGGTCACTGCCTATGAATTGGGCTGCGAGCCCGGGACTATTACCCGGCGGCAGCTGGCCTCCATTACAGAACTGGACGCCTCCTATCTCAGTGATCCCGATCTGACCGACCTGCGGCAGTTTACCGGGCTGAAGCGCCTGACGCTGTGGATGAGCGGCGTGGAGGACCTGTCCCCGCTGTCTGCCCTCACCGGGCTGGAAAAGCTGGATCTCTACGGAAACGAGACGCTGGAGGACATTGCACCCCTGTTTGAGCTGCGCAGCCTTCGTTCCCTGAAACTGAAGGAAACAGCTGTGACGGATTTCTCCCCCGTGGCTCCCTATTATGACGCGCTGACGGAGCGGGACTTCACGCTCACGATGCTGGAGGCGGACCGCGACGGCAACGCCGCGCTCTCGCTTTCCTGCGGTCAGACTTACCGAATGCCTTTCTGCATCAAGCTCTGGGACGGCAGCTATGCCCGGATGGAATGGGACCAGCGGGAGATCCCGCCTCAGGAGGAGGGCGAACTGGCTGTTACCGGCCGTGTGCTGGGCGCCGGTACGCCGGTTACCGTGTATTGTACGGTCACAGACAAAGAGGACTACCCCATCGTGTGGCATGACGAGGCGCTGGAAAAGGGTGTCCGCAAGGCCATCGACAAACCCAAGGGCACCGTCTATTATTCCGACGTCAAGTATCTGCGGGAGCTGGACTGCTTTGCCCTGGGCATCCATTCGCTGGAAGATCTGCAGCACATGCATAACCTGACCTATCTGGGTGTGGCGGCCAATTACCTGGATGACAGCCAGTGGAAGTATATCAAGCATCTGACCAAGCTGGAATACCTGGATGTGGCCATGAACAGCTTTACTGTGCTGCCTGCGGGGATCTTCAATAACATGAGCAACCTCATCGAGATCTGTGCGGATGAAAATAAGATCACCCGCATCGAGCCGGGTGCGTTCTTGGGTCAGGAGGATCTGGACACTTTGATGCTGGAGGAGAACTATGGCCTGACTTCCATCTCCGAGGTCCGAAATATTCCCGGCCTGAAGAATCTTTTTATAGGAAGGACCCCCGTCAGCTCGCTGGAACCCCTCCGGGAGCTGCAGGACCTGGAGGAGCTCTGGGCGGACGAATGTCCCATCCGTGACATTTCGATGCTGGCCGGTAAGACTAAACTGACCCGTGTCAAGATCGGGAACAGCAAGAACGCCGGAGCGATCACTGATATTTCGGCGCTGCGAGACGCGGAAAACCTGTACTGGGTGGTAGTCAGCGGCAATCAGATCTCCGATATCTCCTGCCTGGAGGGAAAGAGCAAGCTGAAGTTCCTGGACGCGGGCTATAATCAGATATCCAACGTCTCGGCTTTGGAGAGCTGTACAGCATTGGAGATGGCTACGCTGAAGAACAACAACATCACGGATGTGACGCCTCTGGGTAATATGAAGAGCATCACCAGCCTCTACCTGCAGTACAACCGTATCGCCGACGTGAAGCCGCTGAAGAAGTTGACGCAGCTGAAGAACCTGTATCTGGCGGGCAACCCGGTTACCGATTTTTCGCCGCTGCGGGAGATTTATGAAAAGCTGATCGGCAAGGACTTCTACGTGTAAGTGCGTACGGCCGGAGAAAAGGATGAGCAACAATATGAAACGTATCATAAGTATGATTCTGGCCCTTGCGGTGGCGTTTTCCCTGGCAGTCCCGGCCGGTGCGGCTGAGACTGCGGAGACGGATGACCGGGCGCTGGAGCTGATGCGCGAGACGATCCGCGAGGAGCAGAAGCCAGAGACACAGGCCGAGCAGGAGCTCCCGGCAGCGGACGAGATCGTCGAGCTGATCGTGGAGCTTGAGAGTGCTTCCGGCGTGGAACTGGCCGGAGACAGAAAGGCGGAGGACACGGCGAAGGATGCCCGTCTGATGGACCGTGTGCATGTCTCTCAGGAGTCGTGTATCTCGGAGATCAAAAAGATCAACCCCCAGGCAGAGATCTCCCGGCGCTATGGCCTGCTCTTTAACGGTTTTTGTGTCAAGACCCGCTACGGGGATAAGGAGAAGATCGAAAAGCTGCCCGGCGTGACTTCAGTGGTCCAGGCAAATACCTACAGCAGAAGCATGGCCAATTCCCGGGAGATCACCGGCGTGAACCAGGTGGTCGAGGATTACGGCTATGACGGACGCGAGGTAGTCGTGGCGGTGGTGGATTCCGGTATCGACTACAACCACAAGGACATGGTGATCTCCGACGGCGTGCCGGTCCGGCTGGAAAAAAGCGATGTGGATGAGATGATCAGCGAGTTTGACCAGCCCCACGGCCGGTATTTTACCGAGAAAGTCCCTTATGGCTATAACTATGCTGACCAGAACAACGATATCATCGACCGGGCGGTGGATGATCCCGCGTATGATCACGGAATGATCGTCTCCGGTATTATCGGAGCCAATTGCCAGAGCGAAGAGGAGATCGAGAGGCATGAGGGAGCCCGGGGCATGGCGCCGGAGTGCCAGATCCTCATGTTGAAGATCTTCTCCAACAACTCGGTGGGAGGCGCCAGCGAAGCGGCTATCATTGCTGCCATCGAGGATGCGGTGGCGCTGGGCGCCGATGTGATCAATCTGAGTATTGGTCTCAGCTCTGGTTTCCATAATCCGGAGGACGGACAGCAGAAAGCCATCAAAGCCGCGCGGGAAGCCGGCGTCATCGTGGTGGCGGCTGCCGGCAACGGCGCGAATTCGAACTACATTAAGGACACCGAGGAGGATACGGATAACTATCATACCCTGATCGATACTGAGACGGTAGCAGAGCCCGGCCTGACGGAGGATACCATCCAGGTTGCCTCTATGGACAATGACCAGCGTATCACCTACCAACTCTCCGCCTGGGTAGGTGGGACGAAGCGGGAGACCATGCCGTATGTGCTGTCGGATTTTGATACGAAGGGCCTGACCGAACAGTATCCGGTGGAATACTGCGGGCTGGGACGCCTGCAGGATCTGTCAGGAAAGGACCTGAGAGGAAAAATCGCCCTGGTCAAGCGCGGCGAGATCGAATTCCGGGAGAAGAAGCTCAATGTCCAGGAGTACGGCGCTGTTGCCGCCATCATCTACAACAGCAAGGGCCAGGAAGATCTGCTGGACAATATTTCCACCGATGACGCCGTGGCCATCCCCACTGTGTTTATGCGGAATTCTGACGGTGAACTGCTGAGAAAGTATTGCTCGTCCGGGCTGAAGGTCTCCTTTGAGGACGGCCTGCTGGAGATGCCGTCCTGGGGGGCCGGTATGTCGTATTTCAGCTCGTGGGGCCCGGTTTCCGACCTGTCCTTTAAGCCGGATGTAACGGGCGTGGGCGGAAACGTCTGGTGTACCGTCAGCAACAACGGCTACAAGAGCGCCTCCGGCACCTCCATGTCCTGCCCCAATGTAGCGGGTATCGCGGCCCTGATGGTCCAGCATATGCAGGAGACCGGCATGACCTTTGACGATCCCGGAGATAAGACTGACTATGTGAAGAACGCGCTGATGAATACAGCTCACGTTCTGACGACCTCGTGGGGCGAGGCATATTCGCCCAGAAAGCAGGGCGCGGGCGTGGTATCAGCGGCGGATGCACTCAAAAATGAGACGACAGTCACGTGCAACGGCGATCCGTTCATCGAACTCAAGGCCATCGACGGTGACCGGACGGTACAGGTCGAGCTGTATAACCGGGGAGACGAGAGCGTGACCTATACCACCGGCGCCATGGGTCCGAACAGCGACAGCGTCAAATTTGACCGGTCTGAGGTTACCGTCGCTCCCGGCAGTACAGAGACCGTGTCTGTTACCATCAGAATCGACAGAAATCAGGAGTACAACAACTTTATTGAGGGCTTTATCCGCTTTACTCCCGATATGTGGACGTCGGATGCCGTGTCGGTGGGTCTGCCGTTCATGGGCTTTTATGGCGACTGGGCGGGCCTGCAGATCCTGGATGACCCCATGTATGAGGAAACCTGTGTCTATGGAGTCACAAGCCTTTACACCGGGGTCAGCTACGGCTATCTCATGCAGATGCTCCCTCTGGGAGACGGACGGTATCCCAATCAGTTCGCCATCAATCCGTCCGACCCTGATTCGTACTGCAATGTCATACCGGAGGTGTCTTTCCTGCGGAACGCGCGGGATGTCACCATTGATGTGACCAATGAAAAGGGAGAGGTCATCAAGGTCATCGACCAGATGGACTATGTGCGCAAGGAAGTGGCCATTGAGCAATCGGTCCTGGGAAAGGTTAATTTTGACTGGATGTGGACCGGGACCTATTATGACAAATTTACCGGAAAGCGTCAGTCGGTGGACGAAGGCCAGTATTACATCAACATCAGAGCCAGAGCAGACTACGACGGCGCCGAAGAACAGATCCTGACGATGCCTGTCAAAATTGACAAGACCGCGCCGACAGTGGCGGCGGAGACGGCATTCACTGAAGCGGCTACCTGTCAGCTTCGGATCAACGCGGAGGACGCCGGTGTGGTCAGCTCGGGGATCAAGAGCTTTGTGTTCCTGGTAGACGGGCAAAAATATGCCGATGCCGATGGAAAATCTGTGTTTACCCTGAGAAAGAGTTCGACAGGGGAATACATCATGAACCTCAGGCTGCCCGAGGAAAGCAGCCGGGCAATCCATACCGTGGACATCGGTGTGACCGACTATGCCAACAATATAAGCGCGGCAAGGACCCAGGTGGTGGATACCAGTGCGTCCAGTCTGATGGTCCGGGCCGATAAGAGACAGTATGCCGTGGGAGAGGCCATCGGACTCAGCTGCTCCTGGACAAACGGCGCGGATACGAGCAATGTGGCGGAATACCGTATTTATCTCAACACGCTGAGCAACCTGGTCGGAACAGCGGAAGGACCGTCTTATACGCTGGATAAACTGCTGCCCATGGGACTCTATACGGTGATCGTACAGGCAGTGGACCGGGAAAAGCGGGTGATTGACACCAACTGCGTTGAGGTCAGTGTGGGAATGCCGGGTACTGCGGGACAGCTGATTCAGGTAGAGAACCTGACGGACAGCACGGCCCTCAGAAACGGCGCCACGTTTACGGCACGGATCCGGGCGGCGAATCTCGGGGATCAGGCCAACGGCGCTGCGCTGATCGTGTGCCTTTACGATGAGCAGATGCGGATGGTGGACTGCGTGGCGACCGAGCGGAAGCTGGCGCCCAAGGCCGCGGAATATCTGTCCGGTACGCTGACCATCCCGGACAAGGGCCGGTATACCGCCAAGGTCATGGTATGGAACAGCCTGGATTCCATGGAGAGTCTTATCCCCCATATGGTAGTGGGGATGGAGTAAAAACGCTCTGTGCCCTGCCCCGGAGACGGTATACCGGGATGATTCCCGGAGCGGGAGCATGAAAATTCCCCCGCCGCCTGCATTGCGCAGGCGGAGGGGGAATTCTGTTTGCGGAGAGGTGATACCATGGGCTGCCCGGTTTTTCAGGGCTAACGCGGTACTCTCCCCCGCCCCGGTATGCCGCGGCAGGGTGGGAGGAACAGCGATCACACGCCTGCGGGGCGGCGCCGCTCCATCTCGCCTGTAATACGGCGGACAGCTTCAGCAACGTTCTCCCGGGAGGTGGCCAGGTTCAGCCGTATGCAGCAGGGGGCGTTTCCACCGAACAGTGTGCCATAGTCTACCGCGAGACGGCACTTTCCCTGGAAAAATCCTTCCATCTCCTCCGGTGCGAGATAAGCGCCAAAGTCGATCCACATCAGATATGTTCCCTCCAGCGGGGAGATGACCAGATGCGGGAGCGCCCCAGCCAGCGTGTCCCTGGCATAGCGGTAATTGCCCAGGATGATGGCCTTTACCTGCTCCAGCCACTCCTCACCGCCGCGATAGGCGGCCTCTGCGGCCACATAGCCAACGGCATTTCCACCGTGGATGCGGATACGTTTGGTAAACTGGTCATATTTCGCGCGAAGGGCCGGGTCGGGGAGGATCACCAGCGAGTTCTGCAGCCCGGCCAGATTAAACGTCTTGCTGGGCGCGGTGAGGGTAATCAGAATGTCATCATAGTCCCCGGTCAGCGCCGTGGGGATGTGGGGATGCCCTTCAAAGGTGAGATCGTGGTGGATCTCATCGGAGATGACGCAGACATGGTGCTTACGGCAGATGTCCATCATGCGCCGCAGCTCATCCTGGGACCACACCCGGCCCACGGGATTGTGGGGTGAGCAGAGAATAAAGAGCTTTACGCCCTGAGTCTGGATCTTCCGTTCGAAATCGTCAAAGTCCACCGTGTAATAGCCGTGGTCGTTTTTCAGTTCGCTGGTGACCAGAACGCGGTCGTTATTTTCCACCGCGTGGAGGAAGGGGTAGTATACCGGGGTCAGGACGATCACGCGGTCACCGGGCTGGGAAAGCGCCTGGATCAGCCAGTTGAACGCCGGCACCACACCGGGAGAGAAGCGCAGCCAGCCGCGCTGTACCTCATAACCGTGGCGGCGCTTTTCCCAGTCGATAAAAGCCTGATAGTAGCCGTCGGTGGGAGAATTGTATCCGAACACGCCAAAGTCAACATAGGCATGCACGGCCTGGCGGATACACTCCGCCGCGCGAAAATCCATATCCGCGATCCACAGCGGGAGCAGGCCTTCCTCACCAAACATGGCGGTCTGGTGATCCCACTTGTTGCAGCCGCTTCCGGCACGGTCAATATACTGAATTTGTTCAGCCATTGTGCAGGGCCTCCTGTTTGTTGAGATAAAGGACCGATCCTGCGGGGAGGGTCCGGCCTGATGCAGCCAAACGAAGATCCCCCCTCCGGCCATGGCCGGAGGGGGGATCGCCGCGGGCCGGTACGGAAGCTGTTCCGCTGTCCGCGGGGCGCCTCCGGCAGGGGACGGCCGATTCCTGTGTTTATGGATGTCTTACTTGTTCAGCCAGACGTGAGAGTAGTCGTAGCCGGCGCAGGTATCGACGAACTCGGGGCTTCTGGGGTGGCCCATCACGTAGGATTTCACAGGGATGAGGGCGCCCTTTTCGGCCAGGAAGGCACAGGGCATATCCTCGGAGAGGATCTTCTGGACCTCCTTGTAGATTTCGGCTCTCTCAGTCATGTCGCTGGTAACGGCGCCCTTCTCAAACAGGGCGTCAAGCTCGGGATTGCTGTACTCACCCAAATTGATGCCGGCGCCCGTCATAAACCGCTGGAACATGGCGGAGATGTCGGGACCCTGATAGCCGCCCAGAATGGTCAGGTCGAAGTTGTGACCGAACCACACCTTCTCGTCGTAAGCGGGATCGTCCATGGTGTTGATCTTCAGATCAATGCCCATGTCCTTGAAGTTGCTCTGGATGATGGCCAGAGGCTCGTCATAGCCGCCGAAGGTGTCGATGGTGGTCTCAAAGCGGATACCGTTGCTGTCCTTGGGGAAGCCGGCCTCATCGAGCATCTGGTTGGCCAGCTCCAGGTCGTACTCGGGGATGGTCACGCTGGTGTCCAGAGCCCAGTCATACAGGGGGGAGATGAAATACTCGGCCTTCATGCCGATGCCCTTGAAGCCCTTTTCAAAGATAGCGTCCCGGTCCAGGCCGCGGACGATGGCCTGACGGACCTTGACGTCGGAGAAGGGGCCTTCCTTGGTGTTGAAGCAGATGTACTGGCGGTTGGGCCACATCTTGGTATAGACATTGTAATTGCTGTCGTTCATCAGCTTTTCCAGCTCGTTGGAGGGGACGCTGTTGTCCATATCGTCGATCTCGCCGTTGAGCCAGGCCTGGTAGGCGGTGTTGTCGTCCTCGTTGACAGTGAAGATGACCTTGTCCAGATGAGCCTTTTCGCCCCAGTAGTCGTCATTGCGCACCAGGGTGATGGTCTGATTGTCCTTGTACTCCACGAACTTGAAAGGACCGGTGCCGATGGGAGCGTCGTTGGCGGGGTTGGTCAGCCAGTCGGTGTCCTTATAGATGTGCTCGGGCATGATGAAGGTGCCGTTCCAGGCCAGAGCGCTGACGATGGTCACATCGGGCTCGGCCATCTGGAACACAACGGTGTCCTTGTCGGGGCAGGTGATCTCGGTCACATTGGCCAGAGTATCGGAGGCCAGACCTTCCTTGTCCATGATCTCGTCAAAGGTCCACTTGACGTCGGAGGAGGAAAAGTCGGCGCCGTCATGCCACTTTACATTCTCCTGGAGGTGGAAGGTGATGGCCTTGCCATCCTCGGAGAAATCCCAGGACTTGGCGATGTCAGGCACCACCTGATCGTTGCCGTTGATCTTTACCAGCTGGTTGAACACATTGTGCAGGACGGGCTTGGCCAGATCATTGACCTTGGCGTCGGGGTTAAAGGTCTCGGGGGCCTTGACGATGGAGACAACAAAGGTGCCGCCCTCCTTGACCGTGTTTTCCTGAGAAGCAGGGGTGGCGGCAGGAGCAGAGGCAGCGGGGGCGGAGGGTGCCGGAGTCTCGGCCGCGGGTTCTTTGCCGCAGGCGGACAGAGCGAAGAGCATCGAGGCCGCCAGCAGAAGGGATAAAATTCTTTTCTTTGCATGAAGCATGGGGTTATTCTCCTTCCTGTACTTATTGTATTTAAAGTTAAATACAAACGATCACAAAAAGCACCGCACATAGTGCTCTGGACCGGCCTGCGCCATTTCAGGGCGCTCCGCGGCGCACCGGTCCTTTGGCGCGGGGCATTTTCCGTAATAGGGGCAGGCATGGGCCCCGGGAGCATGGGAGATGGGAGCGGCAGAGACGTAGTCGGTATTGATTCGGCCGCTCAGATCTCCGCAGCATGAGAGGAGCGCCCTGGTATACGGGTGTGTGGGAGCGCGCGTGAGCTCACGGGCAGATCCGTATTCCACGATCCTGCCCAGGTACATGACGCAGATGGAATCGGAAAGATAAGCTGTGGTCAGGAGGTCGTGGCTGATGAAGATCAGACTCGTATGAGAGGTTTTTACGATCTGGTCGAAGAGATCGATGATATCCGCCCGGACTGAAACGTCCAGCATGGAGACTGCCTCATCTGCGATGAGCAGCCGCGGCTCGGAGATCATGGCGCGCATGATGGCGACCCGCTGCAGCTGTCCGCCGGACAGCTCGTGAGGATAGCGGTGAAGAAAAGCCTCCGGGGGATCGAAGCCATATTGGGCCAGAAGGTGCAGACAATACTCAGTCTGCTGTGCCCGGCTCCAGTCCCGGTGATGGATCTTCACAACGCTGACAAGCGCCGTCTCAATGGTCTGGAGGGGATCAAAGCTTTCAAAGGGGTTTTGAAAGATGATCTGGCAATCTTTCCGGAAGCGGGACTTCCGCCGCTTCAGCAGTTCTCTGATATCATGACCATCAAAGAGAATGGAGCCTGATGTAATGCGCTCCAGACCCACGATCATTTTGGCCAGGGTCGATTTTCCGGATCCGGATTCTCCGATGATCCCGAGAACCTGGCCCGGGCGAAGGGTAAAGGAGAGGTCGTTCACGGCGTCAATGGTGGTGACCTTATTTTTGTAGGTCTTATGGAGGTGCTCCACGACTAAAATATCACGGCTCATGATCAGAGTTCTCTCCAGCGATGACAGCGGATCCTGTGCATGTCATCCAATTGTTCCTCCCGGGGCTCGTCCGTCCGGCAAATGGATTGACAGCAGGGACAGCGGCTGGCAAAAATACAGCCCTGGGGCGGGGCGCCCATGTCCGGCAGATTACCGGGGATCCCGTGAAGCGCCCCTTTGGGAAGGTCAAACTTGGGATAGGAAGCTATCAAAGCTTTGGTATATGGATGCCTGGGGGACCAAATAAAGGTATCCCGGTTTCCGAATTCCAGGATACTGCCGGAATACATAACAGCAACTTTGCTGCACAGTTTGGTGATGACGGAGAGATCATGTGAAATCACCAGCAGGGTCAGACGGTAGCGGTTCTGGATCTCCTTTAGCTCCGCCATGATCTGCTGCTGTGTGATAACGTCCAGAGCAGTGGTCGCCTCATCCAGGATCAGGAGCTTCGGCTTGTGCATAAGGGCCATGGCGATGCTGACGCGCTGGAGCATTCCGCCGGAGAGTTCAAAGGGATACATATGATATACCTTTGGATCCAGATTGCAGACCTGAAAAATCTCCAGCATAGCGCGCTCAATCACATCGGCCTTTTCATGGGGGCAGTGGACACGGTAGATATTGCGGAGCTGTTTGCCGATCTTATGTACAGGACTCAGCGAGGTCATGGATTTTTGAAAAACCATGGAGAGATCGACCCAGCGGCGGGAATTGAATTCCGGTTCGGGCATGCCCAGAAGCTCGCTGCCGTTAAATACGATGCGTCCGGAAACCTCAGCCACGCCGGGCGACAGGAGACGGAGAAGCGCCAGAGCCAGCGTGGATTTTCCGGAGCCGGACTCCCCCACGATGCCGAGAGAATCGCCCTGCTCGATGGCAAAGCTGCAGTCCCGGACTGCCGCGATGGGATGCCCCGCGTTTTTATAGGAGACATTCAGCCCGTCGATTTCAAAAAATGACATAAGCAAGCACCTGTCAAAGCTCTCCCGCCTTTGCGTTGATCGCCATATTGATCCCGTCGCCGATCAGATGAAAGGACAGAGAGGTGAGGATGATGGCAAAACCAGGGAATGCGCAGATCCACCAGCAATTGGGCAGATACCTCCGGCCGGAGGAAATGATCTTGCCCCAGCTCACCACATTCGGGTCGCCCAATCCCAGAAAAGACAGTCCGGCTTCCGACAGAATGGCGGCGGAAACCGTCATGGTGAGGTTGACGATGACAGTGAAAATGCAGTTGGGGATGATATGAGTAAGGATGATCTTCGCCTTGCTCTCACCCAGTACCTCTGCATTTTTGATGTAGGATTTTTCGCGGATCGCGATGGCCTGTCCGCGCATGAGCCGGGCGGAGCCCGGCCAGTTGGTGAGCGCCATGATCAGGATCATGTGATCGATGCTGCTGCCGTAGATGGAAATAGCCAATACGATGAGAAAAAAGGTGGGGATCATCATGGATACGTTCAGAAACTCACAGATGATCTTATCAACTGCGCCGCCCAGATATCCGGAGATCCCCCCCACCGCCACGCCAATGACGGAGGAGAGCAGTGCGACAACGACGCCTACCTTCAGGGAAGTGCGGGTGCCGTAGACCACCATGGTAAAGACGTCATATCCCACGCCATCTGTTCCAAAGGGATATTGCGGCGATGGCGCGTGAAGCATATCGTCATGCAAATAGTCTGGAGGATTGCCGCACAGAGAAGGGCCGGCCAAGGCGACAAAGAGCAGAAAAAGCAGCAATATGATTCCAGACAGCAGCTTTCTGTTTCTGAAGGCCGGCCTGAATGAAAGAAATCGATTCATTATCCGCACCTGTTCATCAGTTAATCAGCGAAATTTGATCTGCGGGTCCGCCAGCGCGTACAGAATATCTGTCAGGATCGTAAAGACACAGACACAGATCGAGATGATCAGATACGAGCCCAGCAGAACAGGGTAATCCCGCCGTGCGATGGCATCCATGATCAGCCGGCCCATACCCTGCCAGGAAAAAACGATCTCAGTCAGGGCAACACCGCTGATTGAGAAGGCAATGGAGGTTCCCGCGATGGTAATGACGGGCAGAATGGAGTTTTTGAGGACGAATTGCGTAAACAGTTTTCGTTCAGAGATACCCGTGGCCCTCATAGAGAACACAAAATCTTCCGACAGGTTCTTCAATGCGGCCGTACGGAAGATCTTATAGTAGGAGGGGGCCTGGATCATAACAAGGGTCAGAAGGGGCAGGATCATATGCCGGGCAACGTCAAGAATATAGCGTACACCGGTGTACTGCATCCGTACATCATACATCCCGGAGGTGGGAAGAATCTTCAGCCAGGAGGCAAAGACCAGCATCAGGATCAGGCCAAGCCAAAAGGCCGGAATGGAGTCAAGCACATAGGACACCGTGTCCAATACATGGGTCTGCCACCGTCCGCGGCGGCTGACCGAATAGGTCGCGAGAGCAACGCCAATGAGCATGGACAGAAGGACGGCTCCGGTGGAAAGCAGCAGCGTCGGGAGGATACGGGCACGTATGATGTCCCAGACGGGCTTGTCACTGACATAGGAATAACCCAAGTCACCGTGCAGGATATTATTGACATAAAGTCCGAATTGAGTCAGCAGTGGTTGATCCAGCCCGTACTTTTCGGTCAGATGCGCCACCAGCTCGGGGTTGGGATTTTCCATCCCGCACAGCAGCCGGACCGGATTTCCGGGAGCGGATTTTACCAAAAAAAAAGTAACGACAAAAGAAATAACGACCGAGAGACAACCGGTCAAGATCTTTTTGAATATGTAGTTTTTCAAAATTTTTCCTCTTCCCACACACCGGGTATGTCCATCGTTCAGCTACATTGTACACTAGGATAGCAGGAATATAAAAAAAGTCAATATTCATACAAAATGGCAATAAAATAGAGAGATAATATAAAAAATAACAATATATAACCGGGAATAGATAGTTCACTATATTGCAAAATCAAATAAAGATATATGTAAATATTTTAAATACAAATAATAGATGGGCTTGGTTGACACTGAAAAAACGGAACGTTAAAATGGCCTTGCCCGCAGGGAGCGGATACGCTCCGTTTTGCGGCATGGAGCCGGGCGATGAATGAAATTGGTACAGAAACATAAAAGGAGTTGTATGACATGGAAAAGGTAAAGCTGCCGGTCAGCTTTGAGAGCTATAATGAGGCGCGGCAGAAGGGATTTCTGCGTATGAAGGAGCTGAAGGAGCAGGGGGCCCGGGTGGTAGGCATGTTCTGCTCCTTTGTGCCGGTGGAACTGATCTATGCCGCCGGGGCCCTGCCGGTGGGCCTGTGCGCCTTTACCGAGGAGCCCATCCCAGCCGCCGAGGCTGATCTGCCCCGGAACCTGTGTCCTCTCATCAAGGCCAGCTACGGCTTTGCCCTGACCGATACCTGCCCCTACTTCTATTTTTCCGACTTTGTGGTGGGCGAGACTACCTGTGATGGAAAAAAGAAGATGTTCGAGCTGATGAACGAGATCAAGGACACCTATGTCATGCAGCTTCCCCACAGCCGGGACGCCCAGGCTCTGGCCTTCTGGCGGGAGCAGATCATCGCGTTCCAGAAGAAGCTGGAGGAGTTCTACGGTATCACCATCACCGAGGAGGATATCCGCGCCGCCATCCGGCTGAAGAACCGGGAGCGGGACGTGATGCGCCGCTACCTGGAGCTGGGCCAGCTCAACCCTGTGGCCATGAGCGGCTATGAGATGGGCACCCGGGTGGACGCGGGCAGCTTCTCCTTCGACCTGGAGCAGCGCTGCAGCGAGGTGGAAAAGCGCACCGCCGAAGTCCTGGCCGACTGGGAGGCCAATTATAAGGGGAAGCCCACCGACCGGCCCCGCCTGCTGGTCACCGGCTGTCCCAATGCCGGCGTGCGGGAGAAGATTATCCGCGCGGTGGAGGAGATGGGGGCCGACGTGGTGGCCTTCGACACCTGCAACGGCATCCGGGAGAAGGTGGAGAAGGTGGACGAGAGCGATCCCGACGTCTACAATGCCCTGGCCCGGAAGTACCTGAACATCAACTGCTCGGTGATGAGCCCCAACGAAAGCCGCCGCGAGTACATCGGAGCGATGATCGACAGCTATCAGGTGGACGGCGTCATCGAGATCGTGCTCCAGTCCTGCCATACATACGATGTGGAGGCCCATTTCATCAAGCGCTTCGTCACCCAGGAGAAGGGCATCCCCTATCTGAACATCGAGACCGACTATTCCCAGGCGGACAAGGGGCAGATCAACACCCGCCTGGCCGCCTTCCTGGAGACCATCGAAAAATGAGCTATTTTACCGGAATCGACATCGGCTCCACCGCCTCCAAGGTAGTGGTGCTGGACGAGAGCGGCGTGGTGGACCGCTTTGTGCTTCCCACCGGCTGGAGCAGCAAGGAGACCGCCGCCGCCATCGCCGATCGGCTCAGTGAGAGCGGCCGGCCGGTGGACGGGGACATGAAGGTGGTGGCCACCGGCTACGGCCGTGTCTCGGTGGAGTACGCCGCCAGGACGGTGACCGAGATCACCTGCCATGGCCGGGGCGGCTATGCCCTGCTGGGGCGCAGCTGCACCATCGTGGACATCGGCGGCCAGGACACTAAGGTCATCACCGTGGAGGATGGACTGCCCTCCAGCTTCCTGATGAACGACAAGTGCTCCGCGGGAACCGGCAAGTTCCTGGAGATCATGGCCAACCGGCTGGGGGTGGACCTGGGGGAACTTTTCGCTCTGGCCGAGCGGGGGGAGCCCCTGGCCATCAGCTCCATGTGTACGGTATTCGCCGAGAGCGAGGTCATCAGCCACATCGGCGCGGGAGAGCGCCGGGAGGACATCGCCGCCGGCGTGGTGGACTCGGTGGTGAGCAAGGTGGCCGGCCTGTGCGCCCGGCATGGCCTGAAGGGGGACGTGCTGCTCACCGGCGGACTGTGCGACTGCGCCTATCTGGTCAAGCGGCTGTCCCAGCGTTTGGGGACCAACGTTTGTACCGACCCCATGGGCCGGTACGCCGGGGCGCTGGGCGCGGCCCTCATCGCCCGGGGTGGGAAAGGGAGGAAGCCATGATCTTCCTGTCCTTTTACACCACCACCCACAGCATGAAGGGGGAAGCCGAGGCCAAAAAGCGGGGTGTGGCGGTGACCATGATCCCCACGCCCCGGGGCGTGGCGGGGAGCTGCTCCCTCTCCCTGCGCTTTGACGGGCCCGACCCGGAGCAGGAGGGACGGGACTTTTTCGCGGCCATGACCGTGCCCTGCACCCTCTTCCGCCTGGATGAGGAGGGGCCGGAGCGGCTGGCGGACAGGGGGGAGCACCCGTGATCTATCTGGACGCCGCCGCCACCAGCTATCAAAAGCCGCCTTCGGTCTACGAACGGGTCAATGAGGCCGTGCGTACCCTCTGCGCCAATCCGGGCCGGGGCGGCCACCGGCCCTCACTGGATGCGGGGCGGGCGGTCTACGAGACCCGGGAGAAGGCCGCGGCCTTTTTCGGCGTGGAGGAAACCGAGCGGGTGATCTTCACCTCCAACGCCACCGACTCCCTCAATCTGGCCATCCAGGGGATGGCAAAGCCGGGGGGACACATCGTGCTTACCTCCATGGAGCACAACTCCGTGCTCCGCCCGGTGAAGGCGCTGGAGAGGCTGGGCGTCTCCCACACGGTGGTGTGGGGCGATCCCCATACCGGCGCGGTGACGGCGGAGCAGATGGAGGCGGTCCTCCGGCCGGAGACCTGCCTGGTGGTGTGCACCCATGCCGCCAACACCACCGGGACATTTATGCCTGCGGCGGAGATCGGGGCCATGTGCCGGCGGCGGGGGGTTCCCTTCCTGCTGGACGCATCCCAGTCCGCCGGAGCATACCCCATCCATATGGGGGAGATGCACATAGACCTGCTGGCCTGCCCCGGCCACAAGGGGCTGCTGGGTTTGCCGGGCACCGGACTGCTCTGTCTGGGGCCGGGAGTGGACCCGACCCCGCTGAAGCAGGGGGGGACCGGCAGCCTTTCCGCCCATCTGGAGCAGCCTGCGCTGCTCCCCGACCGCTATGAGAGCGGCACGCTGAACACCGTGGGCATCGCCGCTCTGGGGGCGGGGCTGGACTGGCTGAACGCCCGGGGGCTGGAGACGGTGCGCCGCCATGAGGAAGCCCTCTGCGCCCGGCTGCTGGCCGGGCTGGCAGAGCTTCCCGGCGTGTCGGTGTACGGCCCGGAGAAGGCGTCGGACCGGGCGGCGGTGGTGCTCTTCAATATCCGGGGGATGGACCCATCGGAGGCGGCTCTCCGGCTGGACCGGGAGCATGATGTGTGCGTGCGTTCCGGCCTGCACTGCGCGCCTCTGGCCCACCAGACGGTGGGAACGGCGCCCGAAGGCGGCGTGCGCATGAGCATGGGCCCCCTCAACACGGAGAAGGATATCGACGGCGCCCTGACCGCGGTCCGGGAACTGAGTCTGAGCGTTCAAAACTGATTGAAAAAGCAAAAAAGCGGATGCCTCCCCGGAGGCGTCCGCTTTTTGGCTGAAAGGGCAGGTTATTTGGCTGCTTGCGGCCGGGGGCCGGATACGGCAGACACAGGGGCCGGAGCACCGTCCCCGCTGAGCTCCCCATAGGTGCGCCGGATGACGGCCGCCGCGATGAGGAAGGTCAGGATATCGGATACAGGCATGGAGAGCAGCACGCCGTCCAGCCCGAAGAAGAGCGGCAGCACCAGGGCGAAACCCACGCCGAACACCACCTCCCGGATCAGGGAGATCATGGTGGAAGCAAATGCCTTGCCCAGGGATTGCAGATAGATAAAGGTCCCCTTGTTCACGGTGGCCAGGATCATCATGCACAGGTACACCCGGAAGCATTTTATGGCAAACCGGGTGTAATAGACGCTCTCGTTGGCGGCGCCGAAGATGCCGATGAGCTGCCGGGGAAAGAGCTCCACGATGAGCAGCGCCGCGGCGCCCAGAATGGCCTCGGCCTTCAGCAGACGTGTAAAGAGGCTTTTGGCCCGGTCCTTCCGTCCCGCACCCACATTGTAGCCCACGATGGGAATGCACCCGGCGGCCATGCCGACGGCAATGGAGATGACGATCTGGAAAAACTTCATTACGATGCCCAGCACGGCCATGGGGATCTGGGCGTATTGGGCCTGGCCGAAAATGGGGTCGAGAGCGCCGTATCTCAGAGTCATATTCTGGATGGCAGCCATGGCGGCCACCAGGGAGATCTGGGACAGGAAGCTGCACAGGCCCAGAGGCAGGTACTTGCACGCCAGCTTCCGGTGAATGCGGAAGCTGGTCGCCTCCAGCCGGACTGCCTTCATGCGGCAGAGGTACCGGACGGAGAGAAGGGCGGTGAGGATCTGGCCCAGGATGGTGGCCACCGCCGCGCCCATCATGCCCCAGCGGAAGAGGAAGATGAAAACGGGGTCCAGAACCATGTTGACCGCCGCGCCGGCCAGGGTGGCGGCCATGGCAAACCTGGGGCTGCCATCCGAGCGGATGATGGGATTCATGGCCTGGCCGAACATATAAAAGGGAACGCCTACGGTGATCCAGAAGAAATACTCCTTGGCGTGGCGGAAAGTCTCATCGTTGACCCGGCCGCCGAAGGCGGTGAGGATCTGATCCTGAAAAATGAGATAGACGGCGGTCAGCACCAGACTGCTGAGCACACACAGCAGCACCGCGCTGCCGATGCCCCTGTGGGCTTCGTCCTTTTTGCCGGCGCCCAGACTGATACTGACAAAGGCGCAGCAGCCGTCGCCGATCATGACGGCGATGGCCAGCGCCACCACAGTCAGCGGGAATACCACCGTGTTGGCGGCGTTGCCGTAAGAGCCCAGATAGCTGGCGTTGGCAATGAAGATCTGATCCACGATGTTGTACAGCGCCGCTACCAGCAGGGAGATGACGCAGGGGACCGCATATTTTTTCATCAGCCTTCCGATGGGCTCAGTCTCAAGAAATGAATTCGACTTGTGTTCCATTGGAACCTCCTCCTTGCAGAAAAATGACTGCTCATGCGGCTGTCCGCTGTGCGGGCAGCGCAGCAAAAAAACAGCGCGTAGCAAGCAACCGGATTTACGCAGTTACGCTACACGCTGTTATAGATAACATACCGTTTTTTTGCGGAAAAGTCAAAGGCAGTTTTGAACAAAAATCCGGGTGGCAGCACCTGGATGGCCGGTTGACAGACGGATATGGCTGTGCTATTCTTGCCAATAAGAATAGTATGTTGATTGGTTTAGATTCAAAGCGGTAAAGACCGGTACGGATGCGGAGGTATGACATGATCTATCTGGACTATTCCGCCTATACCCCGGCAGACCCCGCCGTGCTGGAGGCGTTTTATAAAGCGGAACAGACCTATATCGGAAATCCCAATTCCGCCCACTGCGCGGGGCAGGCCGCCCGGGCGGAGATGGCCCGTGTGACCGACCACATCGCGGAGCTGCTGGGAGCGGATCCCGCCGGAGTCATTTATACGTCGGGTGCCAGCGAATCCAACAATCTGGCCATCAAGGGTATCGCCCAGGCGTCCCGGCGCCTGGGCAGGCATATCATCTCCACGGAGCTGGAGCATTCCTCCGTGGACGGGACGCTGGGATTTCTCCGGCAGCAGGGCTGGGAGATCGACCTGGCGGAGACCGGCCGGGACGGTATGATTGACCTGGGGCGTCTGAGGGAGCTGCTGCGGCAGGATACGGTCCTGGTCTCGGTCTGCGCGGTGGACAGCGAATTGGGGACGGTGCAGCCTGTCCGCCGGATCGCGGAACTCCTGAAGGAGTTTCCCAACTGCCGCCTCCATGTGGACGCCACCCAGGCGGTGGGAAAGACCGGACTGACAATGGAGGGCGTGGATACCATGAGCATCGCGCCTCACAAGTTCTATGGCCTCAACGGAAGCGGGCTCCTTCTGAAAAAGAGGGACCTCACCCTCGAGCCCCAGATCCACGGCGGCGCCAGTACGACCCCATACCGCAGCGGAACGCCGGCTTTGGCACTGGCCGTCTCTGCGGAAAAGGCACTTCAGCTGGCTCTGGACAACCGGGAAGAGCGGGTCAGCCGCGTGCGGGAGCTGAACGTCCGGCTGCGGGAAGCTCTTTCCGGGTATCCGGCGGTGCGGTTCAACAGCCCGGAGGGCGCAGTGCCGCACATCCTGAACCTCAGCGTCCGGGGCGTGAAGGGCACGGTGTTCCAGCAGGCACTGAGCCGGTACGGCGTGTGCGTGTCGGTCAGATCCGCCTGCTCTACGGCGGGAATGCCCTCGAAAGCAGTGTTCGCTGTCAGCCGGGATCGGAGAAATGCCCTGTTGTCCTGGCGGATCAGTATCAGCCATCTCACTACCCGGGAAGAGATCGAAGCATTCCTGCGGATCTTTGACGCCTGTTACCGTGAACTGGTGCCGCCGGGGATCTGAGAGCGAAAGAATATGGAGATCGCTGAGACCCGGCCGGGCGGCCGGAGATGGCAGCCGGCTGTGCAAAGCCTGCCGGGATTCATCCGTGGCGAATTTTTTGTTTCTCCGGCCAGTGGAACCGTGCTATAATGTAGCTGCGGTTTGCGGCCCGGGCAAGAAAACCGCGGCGGCCCGGGGCGCAGTCTATGGCTTCAGGGGGGAAGGACTATGTGGATCCTGTTTGCGTTTGGCTCCGCTCTTTTCGCGGGTATTACATCTGTTTTGGCAAAGTGCGGTATTCGGAAAACAGACTCCACCGTAGCTACCGCCATCCGCACCATTGTCGTACTGGCCTTTTCCTGGCTGATGGTGCTGGTGGCAGGTTCACAGGATCAGATCGGTGAGATCGGCGGCAGGACCCTTTTGTTTCTCGTCCTGTCCGGACTTGCCACCGGGGCATCCTGGCTTTGCTATTTTAAGGCGCTGCAGCTGGGCGATATCAATAAGGTAGTGCCCATCGACAAATCCAGCACCGTTCTGACCATTCTTCTGGCATTTGTTTTCCTGAATGAGGGGATCAGCCTGCCCAAAGCCATTGGCCTCGTGCTGATCGCCGCCGGTACCTTTCTGATGATCGAAAAGAAGGATGCCCACCCCGGGCAGGCCAAAGGGAGGGGCTGGCTGTTCTATGCGGTGGGTTCTGCCGTTTTCGCAAGCCTGACTTCGATCCTGGGCAAGGTGGGCATCTCCGGCGTGGAGTCCAACCTGGGTACGGCCATCCGCACTGGTGTGGTGCTGGTGATGGCCTGGACTATGGTGTTTGTCACAGGAAAGCAGCACACGCTCCGGGAGATCCCCGGGAAAGAATTGAGCTTTATCTGCCTGTCGGGCCTTGCCACAGGCGGCTCCTGGCTGTGCTATTACCGGGCATTGCAGGACGGGCCTGCCAGTGTAGTCGTCCCCATCGACAAGCTGAGTATTTTGGTGACTGTGGTATTCTCCTGTTTTGTGTTTCATGAGAAGCTGACACGGAGATCCGGCGCCGGCCTTGTAATGGTCGTGGCCGGGACACTGGCGATGCTGATCTGAAACGGTCCAAAAGATATAAAAGCACCGTATTCCCATGGAATACGGTGCTTTTATGGTACGAGTGGCGATATAGAACTTATATGTCCAAAGAAAGAAAAAACCAAATCGAGGCCCAGCGCAGCGGGTTCGATTTGGAAAGGAGGAGCAGCGGCATGAGCGCGCTCTGACTTATAAAATAAGTCGGAGCAAGCGATATAGAGCTTGCTCCGACGTGGAGTGTAAGACCAATTGAGATATTTGCGAAAACCCTTTATTTTCAAGGCTTTGCGGGTCTTCACCCATTATTCTCTTTGCCGTTTTCGCTGAGATGGCTGCGGATTTTCCACCCGAGGGCCATTTTAGTGTTCGACCAAAAAAGATATCGTCTTTTGCCGGACGAAAGATCGACTGAGGGAAGCTCCTGCTTCATCGGACACATCATCCAAGGAGTTCGTCCAGCAGGTAGTTGTATTCCGGCAGCTGATCCGTGTACTCTTTCATCCATTCCCGCATGGCTCGTTTTTCCAGATTGGTGGCTTCCGTGTAATCCTCGCTGTGCCCTTCCCGCTCCATAAAGTCGTATGCGAGATTCTGATAAATCTCTTTCACCAATGTTTCGGGATCTTCCAGTCGTGTTACATCGGAGTCATCAATGGAATCTGCCGCAGGCAGGCCAAGCAGAACATACCCGAACTTCTTCGAATAGACCACATCGAGCAGTTCAGAGCCTTCAATGTAGTTCTGGAATACCCCGAGGACCCTCTCAAGCTCTGTTTTCTTTTCCTCGAATGAACTCATGGCAACATCTCCTTTCTGTCGGAATGACCGACTTTCCTGGTCTGGCGTATGTGGTATCTTTATTATACCGCATTCACTCTGGCCATAGTAGAGAGGCGAGGCGGGAACTTTCCCCAATCACATGGTCTGCTCCATCGTTGCCACCCGGCAATAGCCATGAGAATAGGCAGGAGCCAGATCGATCTCGCCATCCGGGCAATAGACCCGAACCCCTGCGGCGGTCAGCTTTTCTCCAATCATCGCCAGCCCTTCGGGGTCACGAGTCAGGCGACCGCTGTTCATGACCAGCACCCGGTTATAGACTCCGTGCCGTGCATCACGGATCAGCGTCTTGATGCTCTGTCGGTTTGCATCCAACCCGCTCTCATACTGGAGCATTTCGGTCGAAACATCAAAACCAAGCTGGTCGGCAAGGCGGCGAAGCTCGGTGCGCTGATGTTCCATTGCGATGTGGTTGCTTTCGATGGGCGGCCCGTCCACCCGGCAGTAGAGACAGCACTTCTGCATCTGCTTTGACCTCCTTGAACGAATTTAGGAAGAAGCTACCGCTCAGCCCTGACATTCATCCCGGATGAAATCATACAGGGCTTCCGGTTCCTTCAGGCACCACTTAGTTTTTTCATCATCGGTCCAGACTTCATAGTCCGGGGCGGCATCGTAAAGCCACCAGCTGATATAGTCGTACTGGTCGTTGATCGCTTCCTTCAGCACATCCAGCAAGGCGGCAAGAAGCAGCGCTCCGCCCTCAAAGACGAAATGTCCATCTCCCATCAGGGCGAGTGCCTTACTGAACTGTTCGTCTCGATCCTTTTGCGCTTGGATCTTTCTCAGGGCTTCGCAGAAGGTTTCCCTGGATAGCATCAAAGTCCCCCTCCCGGTTTTCCCCTCTCCGCTTCCTGTTCGGCTTTCCATTTCAGAAGCAAGGAGATGGCCAGTTCCTGGGTCGCGGGATCTGCGCAGAACTCAAAGAACTTCACAATCAGCATTTCTGGCGTCAGCCCCATAGGAGTGATTATCTTTTCCAGTTGTTCCAGAAGCTCTGCGTCCACCTGGATCTCCACGAGCTCATATCGCTTTTCATCCATGGTGCGTTTCCTCGTCTTCCGGAGATTCCTTCAGCAGCTCGTCCAGTCGCTGTCGGAACAGCTCCTGGAGCTCCTTCCAGACCTGCGGTTGTTTGAGGGGCGCCATCGGCTGGTTCAGTTCCCGCTCCAGATCGGCGACGGCCACCGACAGCGTCTTGTCATCGAACAGCTGGTAGTGGCGGCGGGCGTACTGGACGACCGCCGCACTCTCCTCATCTTCGGTACGCATGGCATAACGGAGGGCGCTGTTGATGACACAGGAAAAATCATCCACATAGTCAAGATTGAACCAGGAGGCAGGGCAAAGGACCAGGTCGTCTTTGCCTTCGTCGGTGATCACCAGCCCGATATCCTCACGGCTTATCCGTTCCAGCACGGCATCCAGGTCATCTGCCAGTGCCTGGCGTGAGATGCGTTCCATGTTTTCCAGAGGTTGCAGAATCGGCATCCTTTCTTTCCTCCTATCGTCTTCTTTGATTTTGCCAGATGTAAGCACTCGGCTTAAGCCGTGCCACACTTGCGGGTATGGCTCCTGCTCTCCATATCGGCTCAAATGTTCGCTGATCTTTGCTGCGGCGGCGGAACGGGCAGCCGCATCCAGACGGCTCAGGTTCCGGCAGGTAAATTCTGCAGCTATGCCGGGCATATAGGTGTGCCGCCCCAGACTGTACTGGATCGCCGCCAGAACGATATGCCGCAGCCCTCCATCTAAAATGGGAGCGAGGATTCTCACGGAGAACAGCACCCCGGCGCTTCCTTTTTGGGACTGGAGAGAGAGACCGCTCCGCTCGGCTCGCTCCATCATGTGCGTCCAGTCCTGCCGTGCGATGGAACTGGCCACAGGAGCCGCCTCATAAAAGCCCTTTTGAGGTCTCACGGCTGCACCTCAAGCTCGGGTTTCGCCTGACCTTTATACAGAAGATTGTTGGCCTCCATCTCCTCAAAGGTGACTGGCTCGAAGTGATTGACATCCACTCCGGCATTCAGCATCCTCTCGTTTGCCTGGATGAGCGGCCAGTAATCCGCATCGGTATTGCCGTGGATGTGGCCAAAGACCATGTAGCAGCGCATGATGTGTGGCCAGGACATCATGGGGTAGTGGCAGAGGGTGTACTGCCGCTTCCCGTCTGCGACATACAGCAGGTTATTGACGCTTTCAAAGAACTGTTCCGTCTGACAACTCCTGATCCATCCCCTGTCATGATTCCCAAGGATGAGATGTTTCTTTCCCCGCAGCCGCCGCAGGTATTCCTCCGGCGGCTTTTGGTTGCGGTAGATAAGGTCGCCGAGGATATAGACGGTATCCTTTCCTGTGACCTTGCGGTTCCAGTTTTCGATGAGGGTTTCGTCCATCTCCTCGATACTGGAAAAGGGGCGGTTGCAAAGGCGGATGCAGTTTTCGTGGCCGAGATGCAGGTCGGAGGTAAAGAAAATCATGGGCTTTCATCTTCCTTCTTCAGCCGGGGAACCGGGACCGGCTGCCATCGGCAGTATTTTACAAGCTCTTCCCGGTGCTCCCGAGGCAGATTCATGAAGTCGACGATGCTTTCTCCCGGAAACCGGTCGTGACAGTAGGCGGGAAAGACTCCCTCCGGCACGATGCCGATGGCCTCTGCTCCGGTCAGGCGGGCCTTCAGTTCCTCTGCGTTTCGGATACATACGGGAACGCCTGCCCGATGAAGCGCCAGGAAGAAGTGGATCGTCTCAATCGTCCGGGTCTCTGCAAGACCGGCCACTACCAGATAGTAGCCATGCTCATCCTGCTGTACGAAGCAGTCGATGTGGGTGCTGTTGCCGCCCCGGCATACCTCCCAAGGGTGGCCGGTGCGGGGACGCTCCTTCAACCACCGGGCAAAGGCTTCGGGGGAATCTCCGTCCAGCTCGGACAGTCCCTCATCCCGCCCATCGGCGTGGAGGGCGTACTGCTCTTTTTCCGATTTCTCCGTTCCGGTGTATCCCATAGCCCGATAGCCAAGGGCACAGAAGTGATAGAATTCGTTTGCAGTCACGGATGGGAGCCGCTTGTTTTTTCCCAAAGGATACCCCTCCGCCGAGGTGAGAAACTCCTCCACCTCCTGCTGGGAGATGTTCTGGAAGAACTCCTCCTCCCACTGAGGGAATACCCTCCACAGATCCCGGCGCAGGACAGTTCCGGTTCGATGCCAGATGGGCAGCTCCCGCTCCACCAGTTCCTGATAAGAGCCGGTCTCCACCATCTGAACGGCGTCTCGTACCGCACCCTCCAGCCAGGCGGTGAATGGGGCGATGTCATAGGGGAAGGCGCGCTCTTTGCGGCTGTCCATCTCCAGCACATGGCGATGGCCCAGGAATACCGCCCGGTATCCGATCTCCTGATCCTCGCCAGCGGCAAAGTGGAACCACTCTACCTCCTCTGGGAACTCGGAACGCCACCAGGTTTCAAACTCCTCAAAGCTCTCCACCTGCCCTTCCTCCCGTAACTCCTCAAAGCTGCCAAAGTCCTCGATGTCACCCCGCTCTGCACGAAGCCAAAGCTCCCAGCTATTGTTCTCTGGGGCAGGCTCCAGCCGGTGGAGAAGGCGGAAGATGCGGTCGATGGCCTCGTAGGATACCTCGTCATAGGTGAACGAACAGTTGATATTTCGGTACTCCACCCGACCCAGCCAGTTGATATAGTGCTTGATCTCCGGCGCTTTCATGGTGTTCACCTCCTCCGTATCAGTGATGTTCCCTGTCCTCCGCCTCCTCAAACTGGAGCCGGAAGATGGCAGCGTGCTCTCTCACAAGAGCAGGGTGTTTGTAATAGATATGGCGGCAGAGGATTTTGTACAGTTCAAAGAGTCTTGGATCATCTCCAAAGTCCACAAGTCCGTCCATGATCCTCTCGATCTCTCGTTCCTCGGTAATTCTTCCGTTCAACACCTGTTCTACCAAACGGCTGTATTGCCGATATGCGGCGTCCATTAGGCGTGAGATTTCCTGGACGATCTCACGGATTGCGGCAAAGCACGCCTCCTGCTCCTTGGCCTCCGGTCTTTCTTCCTCTGTCATAATGTGTCCCCTCCCGTCAAGAGCTGCGGGGCCGCCTCCACACGGTGGAAGAGGAAGTGTATCCGGTCGATGTGCTTTTCGATATGCCAGTGTCCACAGAACCAGTGATCGTATCGCAGCTTTCTCTCGATCTCCTCCAGCCACTGCTCTGTGGAGGCATCCACAGTGCTCTGGTCGATCATAGGAAGAAAGGCTTCCCGCGGTTCATACTGATAGGGACAGGTGTGGGAGAGGACGGTGTCCACCTGCCAGCCGCAGGCGTCCAGTGTCTGGATGACGTTGTCCTTGATCTCCTTGGAAGGCTGCTCGTCTGGCCACCAGCCGTATCCTCTGGCCAGCCGGTAGAACTTGTCCACACTGTAGGCCCCGCCGATGACTAAGTGACGGAGGCCCTCCAGATCAAAGATCTCGCCATCCATAGCAAACAGCAGGCGGGGGAAGGCTTCCTCCACCCAGACCGTCCCGCCATTCCATTCTTTCGTTTGGTAGGTTGGTATGTTGGCCGGACGCACTTCGTGATTCCCATGAATGCACAGAAGGGTGGGTTTCACTCTGGTCAGGAGCCGCTTCATCTCGGTGTCCTTTCTGTTTAGGAAATAGTTGGCCCCCACATCCCCCAGAAGGACGAGGGTGTCCTGCTCGGTCAATTTCTGCCGGTCGCAGAACTGTACGATCTCACGGGGGTCCCCGTGGATATCGCCCGTGTAGTAGATCATTGGCTATACCACCTTTCGCCCTCCATTATACCAACTTTGGAGGCCCATATCTCGGACTTTCTGAAAACATATTCACGGTTCCGAAAAACATATTCACATTTATGTGCACGATTCGACCGGCGGTCAGTTCCCGTGACTTCCAGTCGATTGCTTTCTCAGGTTCGGGCTGTAAAATCAAAGTTATCTGGTTTGCCGTATCTGCCTTGATGCTCTTTCAAGGAAGTTTTCAAGGATTTTAGAACATCCATGAGAATAAGCATCTCATAGGTGGTGCAATCTGAAAGAAGCAGGGTGATCTCCTCGCTGGCACACCGTTCCGAGCAGGTGAGCTGTTCCATCAGCAACCGGTCGGGAGAAACCTCCAGCGCATTCGCAATGAGAACAAAGGTGTCCAGACTCATGCTCTTGATACCGCTCTCTATGTAGCTGATGTAAGAAGGCGTTTTATCTACCAGTTCAGAGAGCATTGCTTGAGAAAGGTTGTTGCGCTGACGGATTTCACGGATGTGCTTACCAATGGATTTGTAGTTCAGGCTCATAATAAGACCTCCAAAAAAATTTGTAGTCTTATTATAGTGTTTAGATTATATCATCAACTTCGCATTATATCAATTTCACCTCAAGTTGATATACTCTTAGAAATAGATAATCTGGAGAATATATCTAAAGGGGGGGAGCCGATGGCGGAACATGATTTAACCGAGAGCCAGCTAATCGGCTCCCGCATTCGTGAAGCACGGATCAACCGGCACATGAGCCAAGCCGACCTTGCTGTGAAGGCCAACATTTCTTTGCCACATATCAGCAACATCGAAAAAGGCAAGACGAGCATGAAGCTGGAGTCCTTCATTCGCATCATCGAAGCTTTGCAGGTGTCGGCAGATTCCATGCTTCGGCCAGATATTCCGGAAGTGAGAAGTCTCTATCAGAGTGAGTTTGACGAGCTGCTCGCTGATTGCTCTCCCAAAGAGCTGGATTCCATCTTGAGAATCGTTCGGGAATTGAAATCCACCATGTCAAAACGAGAGGATAATATCTAACAAATTGCGAGCTGGACAGTCCGGCTCGCTTCTTTTTTTCTCGTTTATCGACCAGAAGTCAAGGTGTTGACTTCTGGTCGATTTTGTTCATAGCCTGCAGATTATATAATGATTTGGAAGATAATTTGCGGGGGGAGCATGTATGTCAGAGTTGGCTGTTCAGAACGAAGCGTCGGAGCAGGAAATCATGCCGTCTTTTGATTTTCTGCTGGAAGGAGAGTCGGAAAAGAATGCGCTTTTGGCGGAACACCACGCTTGGTTAAAGGGTATCAGGCGCGAGCGTCCGCTTCCGAAAAATCATCACAGGGTGGCGGTGTATATCCGCTATTTTAATCAAACCCGGTATGAAGATTATCTCTCCGCTCACAAGAAGCAGTTTTTGGATACGCTGGCTCTCTGCCCGAACTGGGAGTTTACCGGCTTCTATGTAGATGAGGGCAGTTCCGCCCCCAATATGGAAAGCGCGCCGGAATGGGCAAGACTTCTGCAAGACTGTTACGAAGGCAAGGTCGATCTGGTCATTACCCAGAAGGCGAGCAATATCTCCAAGAAGCTATCGGAGCTTTCCTTCTGTGCCCGGCTCCTGGCGGCGCTGCCCAAGCCGGTGGGCATCTACTTTGTTTCAGAAGATATCTATACTCTGGCTTCCTACTATCAGGAGGATCTACACGACCCGTACTTTTTGCCAGATCCCGGTTGGAAGATACTCCCCGATGACGAACCCCGGAGGGAAATGCTTCATGATTGACAAGTCCACGAGAAAACAGCTTGCGGAGCGGAAAGAACGGGTTCGCCGGCGCATCAACACGAAAGTTGACCCGGAGAACTATGAATTTATCCCGGCCAAAAAGCCCATTGATTACTACGACAACGATATTGAGCAACGGGTCGCCGTGTATGCCCGTGTCTCCACAGACAATGTCCAGCAGACTTCCTCCTATGAGCTGCAAAAGAAATACTATGAAGATTTTGTTGTCCATCACCCAAACTGGACATTGGTCAAGATCTACGCCGATGAAGGTATCAGCGGGACTTCTTTGGCTCATCGGGATGAATTCAACAGCATGATCGCCGATTGCCGCAGCGGTAAAATCGATATGATCATCACCAAAAGCGTGTCGCGCTTTGCCCGAAATGTGGTGGACTGCATCAGCATGGTTCGAATGCTTGCGGAGCTGCCCAGTCCTGTAGGAGTGTTCTTCGAGAGCGAATGCATCTTCTCGCTCAAAGACGATTCCCAGATGGCGCTTTCTTTTCAGGCCACCATGGCTCAGGAAGAGTCCCACATCCGAAGCCGGAGCATGGAGACCTCCCTGCGGATGCGGCTGGACGGCGGCTTGCCCCTGACCCCCAAGCTGCTGGGGTATTCTCACGATGCGGAAGGGAATTTGGTTGTGAACCCGGATGAAGCACCAACGGTGAAGCTCATCTTCTATATGTACCTGTACGGATACTCCACCAGCGATATTGCGGCGGCGCTTACCGAGCTGGGCCGAAAGACTTATCTGGGGAATATCAAGTGGACATCCAATTCCATTGTCCAGGTCCTTCGCAATGAGCGTCATTGCGGGGATGTGCTGACCCGGAAGACCTTCACCCCAAACTATCTGAACCATAAGTCCAGAAAGAATCGAGGCGACCGGCCCCAGAGCCTTTACCGAAATCACCACGAGGGCATTGTTTCCAGAGATGATTTTATTGCGGTTCAGCATCTTCTGAACAACTCCAAGTATGGCAATCGCTCCATCCTCCCGGAGCTGCGGGTAATTAACAGCGGCCTGCTCAAAGGGTTTGTGACCATCAATCCCCGGTGGGCTGGATTTAAGCCGGCAGATTACTACCAGGCTTCCATCAGTATCTGCCCATCCGACGAACAGCAGGAAGAACTGTCCGCACCCACAAGCATTACCCTGGGGCCGGGCGACTTTGACATGAGAGGCTTTGAGATTGCCCGTAGTGAATTCTTTGATAGCTATCACCGTCCTTATGTGTTGTTCCAAGATAAAAAGATCAAATTCAGCACCGATTGCGTGCGGAGCTTCGGGAAGAACAATTATGTAGAGATGTTGGTTCATCCGGTGGAGATGCGATTTGCCGTTCGTACAGCGGCAAAAAGCAACCGCAACGCTGTTGCCTTCTCAAAACTGGTAAACGGGAAGTATTACCCCAGAGAGATTGCAAGCGCGGCTTATATGGAAACGCTTTATCAGCTATTTGGCTGGAGCACGGATTTGAAATACCGTATTGCCGGGGCCTTGTACCAGACCGAACATGAATCAGCGTATATTTTCGACATCAACGACGCGGAGGCATTTATTAAATCGTACCTGCTTGCGGGTCAGAAGGGGGAGCAGAGTGCATCGGAGGCCGTACAGCCGCTTTCCATCTCGGGTAAACGTGTACGGGCTGTTCCAGAAGAGTGGATTGGCTCTTTTGGAAAGCAGTATTATCTCCATCAGCATTCCATCCAACTAATTCGTAACCAAAGTGAAGAAGACTGGAAGATCCGCATGGAAGGACAGCTCTATGAAACCGGACAGAAACTCCATGTGACTGGATTTGAAGAGCTGAGAACCTATATCCGCCAGGAATTTAGCCAGTGCGGGAAGGAGGAACCATAATTGAACGATGAAAATCTGGGAAAGCCGGAAGGCGTAATCGCCGGAATGCTCCGTACTTTGGATGGAGAACAGACGGGCAATGACCCGCCTGTCGTATTGGAGATGGAAGCGGAGACCGTCCCGTCTGATAGCGCCGGCGGGGATGAAGTTCTGGAGCTGCATCGAGAATTCAATTACGACGGCTATCAGGTAGTGCGCCGGGAGTTCTTTGCCCATATCAATGAGCCCTCTGTGACCTTCAACAACTACAAGTTCTATGTAAACGCTGCCTGCCTGAACCGTTTTCCCCAAGTGAATCAGGTACAGGTGCTGGTCAACCAGGAGAGTAAGATTCTGGCGATCCGCCCCTGTCGGGCAGAGGACCGGGATGCCTGCGCCTGGTGTACCACCGGTTCCGGCAGGCGTAAGCCCAAGCAGATCACCTGCAAGATCTTCTTCGCCAAGGTATTCTCTCTGATGGGGTGGAACCTGGACTATCGGTATAAGCTCCTTGGACGAGTAATCCATGCCAAGGACGAGTGGCTCATCGCATTCGATCTGACCGCTACTGAGGTCTATCAGCGCGTGCTGAAGGACGGGGAAAAGCCAAAATCGTCTCGGACGCCTGTATTCCCGGAAGGTTGGAAAACGCAATTTGGCCTTCCATTCCGTGAACACCAGAAATCCATGCAGGTAGATATTTTTGAGGGATACGCCGTATACGGGCTGCGCGACAACATTTCTGCTAATGCAGTAAAATGTGCAGACGGGCCTGTCTCTGGTAATGAAGACAAGTAAGTCCGTTTAGGGAGGATAAGGATATGAATCGTGATAATCAATCCCAAGCGTTATTGACGCTTGATCCTTTACGCAACAGAATTCGCATCCACAGGCAGACGATTCGTCTCCTGGGAAATCCTGCGTATGTTCAATTTCTGGTAAATCCAGAGGAACTGTACATCGCTGTTCTCGGTTCTGACAAACCAATTTTAGGCGGAACCGCAAACAAGGTTCGGTTATCAGATACGACCCAGCAGTCTGTGGAATTCTATAGCTCAATTCTACTGAACAACTTTTCTGAAATGGTGGGCGGCTTTGACCTGCGGTTCAACTACCATCTAACTGGGGAGATCGACCAGATCAACCGGGTCGCATATTTCTCCCTCAAAACAGTAAGACAGCAGGAACGCAGGAGGCAGCATGGCAGAGAAGGGGTTTAGGCAGCTCAGAATCGATCCGGAATTCAAAAATTTGATTCCTCCTCTCCGCCGTGAGGAATATCGACAGCTGGAGCTCAATCTGGTGATGGAGGGTTGCCGTGAAGACATCATTGTTTGGAACGACACCATCGTTGATGGCCACAATCGCTACGAGATCTGCAACAAATTGCAAATCCCGTATGGGGTAAGGGAGCAGGCTTTTTCCAACCGAGCTGCCGCCATCGTCTGGATCTGCTCCAATCAGCTTGGCCGCCGCAACATTTCAGAGGAGACAAAGAAGTATCTGATCGGCAGGCAATATGAGGCGGAAAAGAAAGTTCAGCGGAACGAGCAAGGCTACAATCAGTATCGTCTAAATCCCCGCACGGCAACAGGAAGGGGCCGTCCTATCGATGAAGAGAGCGGTCGGCGAACCGCCGCACGTCTGGGAAAGGAGTATCATGTGTCTGGCGCAACCGTTCAAAAATACGCTAAATATAGCACGGCATTAGATGCTATCGCAAAAAATGCGCCGGAATTAGTTCCACATATTCTATCAGGGACATACAAGATCTCATTTGAGAACATTGTAGTCTTGGCTGAGATGGAACCCGAGGAACTAAAGGCGCTCAGCAAAAAAATTGGAAATAATCCCTATGCGTTTGCCCGATACAGTGAGTCGAGGCGCAGCCTCTCCCCAGATTTGCCATCCAAAACTTCTATGCAGGCGGTGGAACAGCCTGGCATCAAGACTATGCCCGCCTATGACCCGGATGCAGAGGTTGCGGGGCTCACTCTCACCATTCCTTCCTGGATGAGCTCTATCGACCGAACAAAGTCCATGGCACATCTGGAGTCAATCTCATCTACAGCCAAGGAAAATCTGTGTGTAGCGCTGACGGCACTGGAAGAGAAAGTGCAGGAGATGCTTACCGCAATCAAGGAGGATTCCTGATGGCCGATTTCAGTATGTTCGTGCCCAATGTACATTTTGAGCAGATCCCTATTAAAAATCTTGTGTCCAACCAGGAGTACCAGAGAAGCATCTCCGAACAGCACGTACTAAATGCGGCAACTCATTTCGACCTGTATCAGATCAATCCCGTCAAAGTGAGCCGAAGAAACGGGGTGAACTATGTATTCAACGGACAGCACACGGTGGAAATTGTTGCGCTGGCTTCCGGCTCCCGTGATACTCCAGTCTGGTGTATGATTTACGACGATCTGAACTACGAACATGAGGCAGATATCTTTGCCAATCAGATGAAGTTTGTAAAACCTCTAAAACCCTACGAGGTGTTCATGGCAAATATCGAAGCTGGAAACCAGAAACAGCTTATCATCCGTGATCTGGTAGAGTCCTACTCGCTGTCTATTGGGCAGGTTCGGAATTATGGCGTGGTTTGTGCGGTATCCACTCTGGAAAACATTTTTGACAAATTTGGATACCATGTTCTTGACCGAACGCTGCGCCTGTGTGTGGGCACTTGGGAGGGCGATATGAATTCCCTTTCCGCCAATATGCTCAACGGAATCGCCAGATTGGTCTACACCTTTGGCGACGCAATGAAAGATGAAACCTTTAAGGAAAAGGTGGGGGAAATGTCGGTCAAGCTGCTCTCGAGGACAGCCAAGGAACGGCGGCCCGGCTCTATGGGTTATGCCGAGGCAATGCTTCTGGCTTATAACCGCAAGTGCAAATACCCGCTCAAGTGGACCAAGCTCTATGAGAAGAATGTGGGTAACAATGAAGGATTGGATATTGATACGGATCTGGATGAGGAAGAGGGTGAGGACACCTTGGGGGATACCCCCGAGGAATAAAGGAACGGACGACTCCACAGGGAATCGTCCGTTTCCTTGCTTATATTTGAAGGGAAAAGGCGGTGTGCATATACTCCATAGCGCCGCGGCTGAGGCCGTACTGCTGCGCCAGCCGCTCCCAGCGGCTGGATACGGTCTTGCAGATCTCCTCTGCCGCCTGCTCCGCCTCCTGGGGGGACAGGCCGAAGTAATCAGCCACCTCCAACGCCAGGGCCAAGTCAATGGTGTTGTCATACTCGCTTACATTGAGGGAAAGGCGGTTTCCCGCTGGGTCAGGATTCACATCGTAGAGGGGTGCCAGCCGCCAGCCGGTGGGGGTCAGGAGGAAACCGTGGTTGCGCAGGTGGTCGTCAGTATTGGACACCGCCATGCTGAACACGATCCGCTTCCACAGCTCGGCCAGATCCTGCCGGGGTGACGCCCCGTGGGCCCGGATGAACGCCGCCAGATCCAGATAGCTGCTTCCATCCGCTGCCGAGGCCCCATCGGTTTTGCCCAGCAGGGTCATGGCGGAGGCGAAGTGGATGCGGCGGCTGCCATCCCGGTCGAAGCGCTTGACCAGAAAGGTGCTGCCGGTCTTGGAGAAGGTCTCCAGCTTGGACTCCGGCACATCCAGCCCGCAGAGTCGGGCCAGATCATGAACCACCTTCTCCCAAGCCCCTGTGTTGGTCTCATCATGTTTGGAAGGAAACTTGGCGATCCACAGAGCCCCGTCCGCCGCCTGCACTGTGGCCTTGGGTCTTGCCCCGCCCAGAGAGGAGCCGGGAGCCAGCAGTTCCCGAAGCCATGTTTCGTTCAGGCCGCTCTCGTCATGCTCGAAGGCGAGAGAGGCATTCTCCAGCGTCCTGAGATGCACCCAAGGCGGAGTGGCGAAAGCCTTGTCATGGGAGAGAAATTCCCCGCCCTCCTCCAGAGCAAACCGCAGCGCCCCCATGCGGGATTCATCGTAGACCCCCAACAGGAAGTCGCTCTCGGTGAGCTTACGGGGCTTGCGGTCCTCTTTGCGGGCGTCGATGGCCTCCTTGCGCCTCATCAGCAGGCGTCCCCAGCGGTCCGGGCAGGAGTCGGCAAACAGCCCGAAAAGCCGCTTGTCCAGCGGCACATACTGCCGCCCCCGGTAGAGGGCCAGGTCTGGGTCCAGGGAAAAGGAGCTGTCGGCGGAGGCCAGCCAGACGGGGTCGTACTCAAAGGAGAAGGTCTCCTGTCCCCGGACAAAGCCGCAGCGGAGCCTTCCCAGGAGACTGGGGAGTTCTCCCCGCCAATTTTCGTACACATAGATGGTTCGTTCCTCCTGAGCCATAGGCTACTCTCCTTTCTTGGGCGCCCGTCTTCTGGTGGGCAGCGCCAGGTCTTGCAGCTTCCTGCCAAACTCATCGTCCTTGGCGATGAGCAGCAGGTCACTGTCCATATTGTTCAGTGCGTGTAACACGGCGGCATAGGAACCGATGGATACCGTAGGCGCACCCTTCTCGATGGAGATCAGGGTGGCCCGGCTGATCCCGGCTCGCTCCGCCACCAGTTCCAGACTCAGCTTCCGGCGCAGGCGGGCCAAGCGGATCTGCTCTCCCATCTGCTCCAGGATCTCCCTTGTCTGCGGCATGATGACCGCCGCTTTTTTCGCCATGCACAATCGCCTCCTAACATATATTATACTATATTATTTCGGCGATTATGTCAATTATATTTGAAGTTATGAATTTTCTTTCTCTAAGTGTTCTTCGATGAGATACCCTCCTCCGAAGATAATGTCCAGCCTACCGTCGGGATACACCTTCACACATTCGATCATCTGATGGACAATGGTATCGTCGTACTCCATCTTTCTCGCCGCACGGTCTGCTATGATTTGTTGCAGTTGAAGGATGCGGTCATCATTCCCCTTATCGGAGAGAAGGGCTTCTTCCAGCTTCTTGATTCGCCCTTGCAGGAGCTCGATGGTATCGGATAGTTCCTTGAATTCCGCTTCATGGCTTTCGATGCCATCGCCGCTCTCTACGCTCTCATTGATGAGGGACACCATTTTACGGTTCAGGCCATCGATTTTTCGGCGGAGCAGGTCGATTTCGTCGCTGCCTCCATTCAGACCGATGGCCTCCCCGATGGTCGCCCGCATCAGTGCAAGATAGGTGGCTTCGTCTTCCTCGTTAAAGCGGTTGACAGCCCGGACGATAGCTGCATGGAGTGCCTCCTCGTCTACTGTAAGGGAAGATTTGCAGTATCGCTTTCCGTAGTCCAAGCGGTTGATACAGCGCCAGACAACCCGCTTTCTCCCGCGGGATGTCCAGGTCACGCGCTTGTATCTACTCCCGCATTCTGCGCAGATAATCACATTGGATAGTGCATACCGGGAGTATTTCCCGGTGGCCGTTGTGGCCGTTTTGGTGGAGTTCGGCGCCCGGCTCATCCGCCGGGCAAGTTCTTCCTGGGTTTTGTGGAAGAGTTCCCGGCTGATGATGGCAGGATGGCTGTTTTGCACATAGTACATGGGAGCCTCCCCGTTGTTCTTGCGGCGTACCTTTCCAATGCAGTCGACCGTGACCGTTTTTTGCAGGATGCTGTCCCCGCAGTAGCGTTCGTTTCGGAGGATGCCCTTGATCATGCTGGCGCTGAAGGAGAAGCGTTTCCCTGGCACTTGGATATTTTCTTCTCTGAGTTTGGCTGATATCCGATTTACGGTTTCCCCCGCCAGATACATATTGAAGATCCGCTCCACAATGGCAGCCTCCTCGGGGACGATCTCCGGACCCCCGTCCTCACCCTTTCGATACCCCAGCAGGCACTTGTAGTGGAATATGGGCTTGCCATCCTGAAATCGCTTTCGGAAGGTCCAGGTGACATTTTTGCTGATACTTTCCGATTCGGATTGTGCGAAGCCTGCATAGATGACCAGATAGAGCTCGCTGTCGATCTGCAGGGTGTCGATATTCTGCTCCTCGAAGTAGATGCCGATCCCCCTTGCCTTGAGCATTCGTACATGATCCAAGCAGTCAACAGTATTTCGGGCGAATCTGGAGACCGACTTGGTGATGATATAGTCGATTTTCCCCGACAAGCAGTCGTTGATCATCTTCTGGAATTGGGGGCGCTTATCTGCACGTGTCCCGGAGATGCCCTCATCTGCGTAGAGTCCGGCAAACTCCCATTCGGGCTTAGCGGCAATCATCTCGGTATATACCTTTTTCTGGTTGGTATAGGATGTGAGCTGCTCCTCGCTGTCGGTGGATACCCGGCAGTAGGCAGCAACCCGCCGCTGAAGCCCTGCATCTGGTTGAAGACCTTGAGGAAAACATTTACGATGGCGTCCTTGTTTTGTTTTCCTGTGGACTCGCTCTTAGAATCAATGTTAAACAGAATGACATCGGTAGAGGTCTCAGCAGCTAACTTCATATCGGCAAGTACCATCGGATTGATGATCTTTTTATCGTCGATGAAGTAATCAAGAGCCTTCTTGCCGCCCACCTCGCGATTCTCCAAAAGGTAGGAGAGGATTTTCAGGAAGTGAGATTTACCGCTTCCAAAGAAGCCAGAAATCCAAACGCCCATCTTCGGGGTAGTTCCCACGATGCCTTTCTTATAGGAAGAGTAGAAATCGGCGAAATGCTTTTGCAGTTCACGTGTCACAACATATTCTTCGAGCTCTTGCGAGACATTGGCATCCTCGCCCTGTCCAACAATGATTACGCCTTGAATCTCTCTATCGATCTTCTTGGCAAACATTTCTTTGATCTGCATGGCACTTCCTCCATCACTTCACAAGCCGGAAAGCTCTGTAATAATTATCGTCTTTTATCTCATTGAAGAGTATCAGCTCTTGCTCGTTGTATGTGCCTGGGAAGAACATGACCACTGGTGCGCGGAGATAGGACTGATGAAGATTATTCAACACGTTATGGGAACGCAGGAGAGGGTAGCTTTTACCTACTCCTGTCAAAAAGACAATGGCGTTTTCCGGCGTGTTTTCCTGAATATGCCGAACTATCAAGCTGTCACTTTCGCTCACTTTCATGGAGTTGCTGACCGCCTTCACAATACGCTGGATGCCGTGTTTTTTTTCGAATTCACAGCACTTGTCAACGAACCCCTTGCGCTCCAAAAAGTCTATAATGATGTCATAGAGATCGAAGACAACCAGTCGGTACTCGTCTGTACCTTTCTGGTTCTTGTTCTTCATATACTCGATTCGCTCACGTACTTCCAGTTCCTTTTCTGGCGGATAATCAAAAATCCAGTAGTTGACCTCATTAGCCTTTCCGCTGCTCTGCCGGAAAGAAGGTTTTTTGATTGCCGCCTCCATTGCATCCAGTCTCGCGGTTAAATCCATTACCTCACCCCCGTCAGTGCCTTCTCATAGATTGCCATATTATTCTGCTCCAACCAGCGGGACAGCTCAGGGTCGAAGATCGGTTTCAATATTCTTCTTGCCGTTTTCGCCTTATCAATCACACCTGCTTCGTAGAGCATTGTTTTGTAGCAACGACCCAAGCGAACTAAAGTTGCGTCTGTCCATCCGGCCACCTTTTCATTTTGTTGCTGCTTGTCTTTGAAAAAGATGCGCACATCACTGTCTCTCAGTTCGTTGTTGCCAACGATCATCTTCTCCCGAATGACCTCATAAACAAAATCAAAGAAGAGCGTGTCATACGCCATTGCTGCAATCAACGCAAAGAGTTTCTGTGTCGCGAGATCGCTGGACAGAAAGACAGGAATGAAGCTTTGCTTCAAACTTTTTATTCTCCCAGCCACAGTATTAAATATTTGATTGGATCGCAGTGCTGTTGGTGCTGCAAAGATATTCTCTCTTTGCGCGAGTGCTTTCACCTCGTCCATGTTTTTCCCGTCGTGAAGAAGCTGAACCATCTTGCGGAACTCAACAAACCAGAAGGACATCTTCACTGCACCCGCGCTATATTCTTTTCGCTCCATCCTGCTGTTTGTTCCTCCCCATATTACTCTACACCTTTTCCTGTCCCATTATCGGGACTGTCTGGCAGGATTTCCATAATATCATTAATTCCGCAGCCGAGTTTGAGGCAGATTTTCTCCAGAACCTCGACAGTTGTGTTCTCGCCTTTTTCCAGCTTGCTCATAGTAGAATAGCTGATACCGACATAATCTCGAAACTCTTTTTTCTTCATATCTCGGTCAATGAGAAGCTTAAATAGCTTCTTGTAGGACACTGCCATTTTTTGCACCTCTTCTTCAAAACTACATGGTTGCAAAATTATAGGTCCATTATAGCACACTTCATTGTGAAAGGCGAGAAAATTCATGCGAACGCATAATATTTTATTCAAAAGAAAACAGTGATTTGCCGAGAGCATATTCTCGACAAATCCCTGCTGCTATTACCGAAGATGTCTTTTCTCTGTCCTAAATCTCAGTTAGAGTGAGTCCTTCTGGGTGGTTCACGATGAACCGCCCCTGGGTCCAGCGAACGGGCGCAGTTCTCCCTTGGCGGAAGATTCAGAGAGTGGTTTGTACTACATTTTGGTACAAACCACTCTCTCTTTTATTTCACGGTATAGAGATTGGAGGTGCTGCTCCCATTCGGCCTGTGCCGGGAATCCTTTTGGAGATAGCCGCACTGCTCCAGATCGTGCAGCGCCCGCTTGACCGTGGAGCGGGACAGCTTCATGTCCGAGGCAATGGTCTTAATGCCCGGCCAGCACTTTCCCTCGGCATCGGAGCGATCCCGCAGGTACATATAGACCGCCTTCGCTCTGGAGGGAAGCTCAGTGTCGGCGTAAATCGTTCCAAGGTCTGCATCTGCATATTATTGGTTGCCATCAGGGCACCGGAAACGCCGTGCAGATCGATGCCCTCATCACGCTGGTTGATGTGGTACGCCTCCAGTTGGGTGGATCTGCCGTCCGGTGGAGCTGCTCCCGCCTGAATCTCCAGTGCCCGATTGAGCTTTCGGGGCAACTCTTTCCCGCGTTCAAAGGCTCTGCGCAGGATGCCCAGGCAGGCTTTCCTGGTCAAATAGTATTTGTCTGGCGGATCGTCCTGCAAAATCTGCGACAAGGAAGATCCTTTTTCTTCTCTGGGGGACACCCCAGTATTGAGCGTCAAGGCATCTCCACGCCAGGGAGAAATCAGCTCCCAATAGAATTCGCCCAGCAGGTTCCCAGCGCCCGGTGTCAGGTCGAGGGATTGAAACACCACTGACTTTAATTCGGACGATCTCCTCGAGGACGATCCGGAAATTCTCTCCTTTGGGTGTTCCGCTGGAGAAGGCTCCGGGCACATTCTCCCACACCATAAATCGAGGTCGTATATCGAGAGCTGCTCGGCCTCGTTGTCTATCTGCATCTCTCATCTCCTTTACGATTCGCACCTGTTCCATAAAAAGGCCGGAGCGTTCTCCGAAGATTCCGGCTCTCGCTCCGGCCACGGACAGATCCTGACAGGGAGAGCCGCCGCAGATGATATCCACCGGCGGCAGCTTTGCTCCGTCAAGCTTTGTAATGTCGCCCACATGAACCATATCGGGAAATCGAAGCCGGGTCACCTCAATGGGGAAGGCTTCGATCTCGCTGGCCCACACAGGAACGATGCCGTTGTGAACCGCAGCCAAGGGAAAACCGCCAATCCCGTCAAACAGGCTGCCCATTGTCAGCGTCTTCATTTGGCTACCGCCTGAACAACGGTCCTTGTGGTATTGACCGCAGCCTGGGCGGTATAGACTGCAGACATGATATTGGCTCTTGTGGTGGTATCCAGGCCAAAGGCACCGGCAATACGGGGGATCTCGCCGGCGGACAGCATCAGGCCGAGGCCAAGGAGGGCATGATCCTTGAATACCATGAGCCCGGCGATGAGAATGGTGGATTGCAGGAAAGCGGTCAGGCACAATCCGATGATCTGCTTGCACCATTGGATGAAACCATCCGTATAACCGCGTGGGACACTGAACATATAGAGACTGCCCACTGCGATTTGAATGAGCAGAATGCCGCCGCGCTTCAGGTTTGCAAAGAAGACCTTTATCACGGCGTAGGCCATCAGAATGATGCAGAATAAAAGCATGATCGGGCTGGTGATGGATGCGAAGCCGAAGTATGAGCCGGTGGTCATACCGGTCAGCGAATCGATGCCGCTGAGCGAATCGACGATTTCGGTCGCCGCCTCGCCGATGGAAGTGCCATACCCTGTGATCCCCGCGGTGAGGCTTGCCTGCAATGTGACGGAAAGCTCATAGAGCCGAATCGGCACAACCGTAAACAGGCTCACCGCCATAAAGCCCTTGATGGCACACAGAGCAGTTTCTTTGAGATTCCCTCTGCCGGAGGAATACTCGATGCCGCACTCAAAACAGGCCACCACAAGGCCGGTCACATAGAGCGCCCAGGCCAGATAAGAGAAAAACAGTACAATGCTCTGCACCCAGCTCAGTTCGAACAGCTCGACGCCCATGTTGCCCATCTCGGCGAAAAAGTTTCCAAGAAAGCCCATGACCTGTCCGTAGATCCAATCCACGATCTGACCGAGGATGGTGTCGGCAACAAAATCCCAAATAAACAATGGTTCGTTCACCTCTTTTCGGGGTGAGGCCGCACCAACTGCTTGGGATAAAAGGCCAGGGGCCGTACAGCTGGTACGGCCCCTGGGTCAGTTCTTTACATGGTCTGCTGCCACTGGGGGTCAGCGGTTTGGGCTTGCTCCTGAAACACCTCCAGATAATCCGATACCGCATCCGTGAGCTGCTGGTAGTCCTGACTGTTGGGATGGTAGACATACCAATCCGCTTTCCCGTAGTCATCCCAGATGTAGGGATTGATCCCATTGCGGAAGTTCGGGTTGCCGGTTTGCTTTTTCCCGAGAATGTCGGAAAGATTCAGAAGCAGCACATCCACCTGGCCTTCGTTCCGATTCAGAATGGAAACGCGAAGGGCATGGTATTGATTTGCGACGATCCCCGTGACGAACTGGATCTTTGCCCGATTCAACTCATCGAGACGCACATAGCAGGCCCGGCCTACATAGGTGGCGTCCGGATACTTTGGGGCAACGATCTTGTGAAGTTCTTGCTCGAAAAAGTTCATATACCCTCCTTAGATGCCAATGATGCTCCAGAGATACATGGGCGCAGTGAGGGTAAACACGAGGCAGGCAAACAGGATGGCGGGAGCCGCCCACTCGAACTGGCCGCTCTTGCGATACTCGAAATAGGCGGTTCCCAGCTTGGCAAAGAAGAAGACGGCCAGAATCAGGTCGATGGCGGGAAACACCACATTGTCGACCACCGACTTGATCTGGGTGGATGCGGTGGACCAGGTGCTCTCGACGGCGCCGGCCACATCCCCGGTACCTGCGGCAAAAGCTGTGGTCGCCATCAGGCAGGTCATTGCCAAGACCACGACCAGCATAACGATCAGGCGCTTATAGTTGAATTTACGCATAAATTCCCTCCGTTGTATGTTGTTAATTTGTGGGGGCGATATGCCAGTCCTCCCAAAGATCTCCGGAAATCCGGATGGAGTCCGTGAGGTTTAGCGACAGCATTCCCGCCGGTGTCCAGCAGTCCAGCAGCCAGGTGTATGGCGTATAGCTCCCATCGGGATACCATATCGGTGTGAAATGGGTCGGACGATTATAGGTGCTGTATGGATTGTCCTTGAAAGTGAAGGTGGAGCGTTTGCCGCTGATGCTTCGGTCCAGGAGCCTCCAAAAGCCCTCGTAGTTGAACTCCGGGAAATAGGTCACCGCATTCTGAGCCGCAGTAACTGCGGCGCTCTGTGTGGTGCTGACGCTGGCTGTAACGCTCTGCTGGATGCCGTATCCGCTCTTGAGCGTAGAGGAAGATGCCGTGGGCGACAGGCTGTCAGGCGTGATGACCATGGTTGCCGTCAGGCTGGCTGTGTAGGCGTTATAGTCAAATTCCCACCAGCCCTGATCCTCCCACCAGCCGTTGTCCACCCAGTGGTACCAGCGGTCCGTGTGGGATTTGCCCTCGCTGTCCGTCCACCGATCCGTGTGCCAGCACTTCTCCCAGTTTTCAACCCACACCCAATTCTCCTGCCACCAGGGAGACCAGATGCCCCAGGAGGCGGAGGTCACTTCTTCTTTCTCTGGGATGCTTACGAGGGAGAAGGTATCGTTTCGGTCATCGGCTACGGGATTGGGCGGGTCGTTGCCGTCCAGATCCACAATGTTGGCGGTGATGGTGCTTTGTGCTGTGCCTCCGCCCAGCACCCTGACCTGAATGGTGCAGACACAGGGTTCATCGGGGGTGTGCCACCTCACCCAGACCAGCTGGCTGTCGCCGTCCGGATAGTAGACATTGCTGACGGTATAGGTGCTGCCTTCGATCACAAACTGCACGGTGACCGGGTTGTCCGGGTCTGACTGCCCGCCGGACACCTCCACCGAGGTGATAACATCGGTGTCCACCCGGTATTCGTAGTCAAACTCATCCACCTCCGGTTCCTCCACCTCATCGTTGAAGCGGACGATGCCGATCCCCAGCGAGGAGATGATCTGCTCATTGCTGACCTTGCTGGTAGTGCTGCCTGACCACGCGGGATACCCGAGGTCGGCTTCCTCCAGGAAGATAGCGAGCGGGAGATTCTGATGGGTCAGCGATCCCATCCAATAGCGCAGGTCACCGCTGACCACCTGGTCGTACAAAGCAGCTTCGGTGGCTGTCATTGCAAACTGCTGTCCGTCATAATTCAGGTATGCAATCGGCTCGATGATAATCTTGTAGTCGCCATTGATCAATGTATCGAAGTCCATGCCGACATAACCTGCCAGAGAACGAATGACCTGTTCATCCGTGAAGTAGCTTCGGATGGCCTCAATACTGGCCGAAGATGACCCCGAGGAAATGATTCTGGGTAAACTCTGGGAGGGATTTCGATAGGAATAACCGCCCACAACCGGCGATAGCGACGCGCCTCCGTTATATGTGAGTTTGCAGACCTTCCCAAAGTGGATGATACCTGTAGAGGGCGTTTTGTTGGTGAGATCAACCGGCGTTGTCACAACAGCATGGCTTTCAGCGTTTATCACTGTAACTCTCACACCGTCCATACCGGGATTCCAATAGCTTGAAGAATTACCGCTGCCCATGTTGCCGCCACCACCATCGATATTTCCCTCGCCGGTGGCGGCAAACGCAGGCATGGTCGTTCCCAGAAGAAGAGCGAGGGATAAAAAGAGTGCGAGAATTTTTCTCATGCAGGACTCCTTTCGGCAAAAAAAGGGCGCAGCCGCTTCCGACTGCGCCATGGGGATGTGGGGAGCTTACTCGCCACCCATAATCCCAATCTTATTCCCGTTTTCATACATATCATCCAGAGTGCCGCCCTGATTCTCACCGCTGTTTTCCACATAGCCGAAGCCGGGTACATAGACCTGACCGGAGCTGTTGGTGCTTCCCGCGGCAGGCTCCGTTTCAGTGGGAGTCACTGTGGGAGTCTCCTCATAGGTGGGCGGCGCCTCATCCTCGGTCTTGCGCTCCTCCTCCGGCACATCCGTTCCGTCGTGGTCATCCGGCAGCGTGGTGGTGCCGGCGGGGGCTTCTGGTTTCTCAGGGGATTCCGGCTTTACGGGATCTGCCTGGATGGTCTGCTCCAGGCCGCTGGAGTCCGCGCCCTGGGCGGGATCGGTTTCGGATGCGTCCGGCGTTTCCACCTGGACATCCAGATCAGTCTGGCCGTTATTGTCGATATCCACATTGGGATCACCGCTCTGGGTGGGATCATCGGAAACCACACCGGAAGAAATGTCGGCACTACCGCCGAACCGGACGGCGATCCCAACGGCCGCCGCAACGCAGAGCAGGCAGCAGACGGCGATGAGGACGATCCTCTTTGTCTTGTCTGTCATGGTGTATGCCTCCTTGATATTATTCTTGTTAATGGGACAATACCACAGTTTTCTGTGGAAGTCTATTGAAAAGACCGGATGGCTCAGAAGAGAGGCACATATTTGGCCTCCGTGTGCAAAGTCATGCTGGCAGCGGGCAAAAGATTCCCCAGAAACCGGACGGGCACCTCCAGATGGATCTCCACCAGTGCGGTATAGCCCTCACTCTGGCCGGAACCGAGGCTGTTATTTTCCAGAACCACGGACAGGTCGGAGATGGTATATTCCACCTCGCCGTCCGAGATTTTCTGATACCCGCCCGCTGTATTTTCCAGACCGAGCGTTTCAGAGAGCTGGCCGTACACATCGCCGGTGTCGATGCTCTCATCCCAGCGGCCTGTACCGTCCGGATACCAGCCCGCGGCGTATCCCTCACGGACGGCGTGGTACACATCGTCATAGTTGTCATTGACGGTGGAGATGACCGCCTGCTGCGCGGCCTCCTTTACGCCTTGGGCAATGATCCACAGCCGACTGAACTCGGCAATGGCGCAGAACAGCATCAGCAATACCAGCACAATGGCAAGGATCATGGGGGTGCCCTCGCCGGAGCGGCGGCGAAAAATCGGTTTTCTCACTTCCAATACACCTCCGACTTGCCTGTGGCGGAAGCCGTCAGCGTGATCGGGAACGAGCCAAATCCACCGAACAGGCCGATATCCGTTTCCAGCGTCAGGGTCACGGTGACCTCGTCGTTGAGCTGGATGCGTCCGGTGGTGGACCACCGGATGTCGGGGTCAAGCCCGGTGCTATCGGTAAGCGCCGCCGCCCGGCGGGTGGTCTCCGTGCCAACCCGGCCGGCGATCTCCGCCTCGCGCACAAGCTCCACCGCATAGGTGTCTAACTGCTGTTTGGTAATGTAGACCGGAAGCACACGAACCACCAGCGCCAGCACCAGCATGGCGCACACCACCAGAACGCATACATCGATATAGCCTTCGCCGGAGCGCCGTTTCAGTATTTTTTTCATGGCGACCTCCTTTAGAACAGGTTTCCCAGAGAATTGACGATCTGGTATACGATGATGACGATGTAGGTCATCATGAAGCACATGAGCATGATGAAGCTGAACACCCGGATCTTGGGCGGGATCTTGGCGGCCTTGGCCTTGAGGCGCTGCAGTTCCAATGCCTTCAGATCGTGGGACAGCATCTGGAAGTACATTCGCCCGTCGTCACCCCGCAGTATGCCGATGAGGCCGCGGACGATGTCCGAAATGATGGCGGAACCCATTCTGGCCTCAAAGCGGATGAGCGCCGCTTCATAGGAGGAGGAACGCATATCCGCAGTCAGCACATCCAGCTCCCGACCGAAATCAGATCCGGCGTGTTTCTTGTAGTTTTCCAGAATCCGCAGGACATCCCGGCTGGCTGCCAGCTCCTGATGGATGGTGGCGACGAACCGGGGCAGCTCGCCCTCGATCAGCTCCATTCTGGCCTTGACCAGCTCATCCGCCCGGCGGCTCTCTTTGAACCAGGTCAGAACGGCCAGCACCACGATGAGGGGACTCAGAATGGGCAGGATCAGCAGGCACGGGATGATGCCGAGCAGGATGAGGCAGGGCTTCAAAATGGCGTAGGCCGTGTAGACCTGGGGCGTCATATCCAGCCCCGCCGCCGTGAGCTTGCTCTCCAGCCGGCGGTATTTGTATTCGTCCATTCGAATCAGCGGGGCCAGCTTCAGCGCCCAGCCGAGGATCAGCATCTCCAGAGCTTTGACCAGGCTCCGCTCCCGCCGTCCGGCGGAAATGAGCGCCCGTTCCGTGGCCAGTCTGGGAATCTTCAGAAGGTCGGCGAGGACGAAATACAGTCCGGCGGCCAGCACGGTCCCGAACAGAAATAAAAGTGCGCCCATTTCCTCACCTCCGATACTCAATGGGCTGCGTCAGCTTCACCACGAAGGCAAAGGACACGAATACGGCTGCGATGCAGACGGCGATGACCATCTGGCCGGGAACGGTGTCTACCAGGGTGTGGTACCAATCGGTGTTGATGAACCGCACCAGCGGAATATTGATCAGCACCAGAATCGCCATGGTGACGAATTCCTTGCGGGGGCCGAAAACCAGATTTTCCAGCTCTCCGTTGACCACTCTCATGTCCGACAGCTTGCTGACGATGGGAGTCAGGGTGCTTTTCAGGCTGCGGTCTGTCTGACACGCCATCACCGCTTCGCACCACTCCTGCCATACCTCATTGTCGATGGCATATTTCAGGTCATGAAGTGCGGCGTCCATGTCCGGGTCAATGTGCTTGATGCGGGTGAGGAACCGCTGGAACACATCCTGCACGGGGTGGTGCAGGTAGCGGATATTCTCCTCTACGGCCTGCTGGAAGTTCTCTGTTCTCAGGTAGGCGGTGGTGATGACTGACAGCGCCGTTTCCAGCTCGGCGGCCACATCCTTTTTGAAGCTGCCGGCTGTCAGCTTGACATACCAGAACGGCGCCAGCATAAAGCCGACGGCCAGCACAGGGACAAGAAAAGCATTCCCGGCAAAAATGGCAATGCAGGCGCCAAGGGCAAACAGTACCAGGGACGCCATGCACACCATGGGGAACTTCCCCTCACGCCCGGATGCGGCCAGCACCGCCTGCGCCTCTGTGATCTCCCGGCGGAAGAAGCCGGCCTTTTTTCGCTTGGTCGTCTCGTTGATATCCGCCCGGATGCTGCCGGGGGCGGCAGTCAGCCGGGAAAAGATGCTGTCGCTCATTTCTGCGGGTGAGATCCGCAGCACCATAAAAAGCCCAGCGATCATGCCGATGCAGGCGATCAGTTGGATCATTGTCATGCAGTTTCCTCCTTCCTCTGGATAAACTGCTCCAGCTCACCGCGGGGCATACCGTTTTCGATAAAGCGGCGCTGCAGGCTCTCGGACATCTCCTCGCACTTCCGGTGGTGTCCCTCAATGATGAACCGGTCGCCCTCCAGACGGTTTTCGGTGATATTGTACTCGTAGAGCTTGTGGAGCCGGCGGCTCCCATCCGGCAGGATCTCACATTCGGAGATGTTGGTGATGCGGCGCTCCTTGTTCTCCAGCTGGCGGCAGTAGACCACAATGGGATATGCCTCAGTGACATAGCCCATGAGCGTATCGTCGGGGGTGTCCACGGCCCGCTTGCACAGGGATACCATGCGGCGATAGGTGCCCTCGCTGGAGCTGGAGTGGATGGTAGTGAGAACGGCCACGCCCACGCGGGCGGCCTCCTGGGCGGCATTGGCCTCCGGGCCGCGCATCTCACCCACGGCGATGATGTCGGGATTGAAGCGAAGGGCGATGTCCAGCAGCGCGATCTGGTCGATGCGCTGCCGCTCGTTCTCACTGTCGCGGGTCTGGGTGTGGACGACGGAGTTGACCACCCTGCCGTTCTGCTCCCGGATGAGCTGAAGCTCACGGGAGCCGTCCTCGATGGTGAAGATCCGCTTGCGGTCGGGAATGGTGGACAGGAGCCAGCCTGCCACCGTGGTCTTGCCGGAGCTGGTCGCGCCTGCCACACAGATGGAGACGCCGTAGCGCAGGCAGGCGGACAGGAAATCCAGCATTTCCTCCGTAGCGGTGCCGCTGCCCACAAAGTCCTCCTTGGTCAGATTCTTGGGGTTGACGATTCGGATGGAGGCCGCGACGCCTGCGTCCTCGTCCAACACCGGGGTCTTGATGACCGAAACACGGATGTTCTTGGCCAGACGGGAGGTGATGATGGGACTGGCGTTGTCCAGCACCTTGCCGGAGTTCTGGAGCATACGGCGGATGACATTGGCCGCATGGTCCGGGGAGTCGAAGTGTTCCTCCAGCTTGACGGTGCGGCCGTCGGAATACTGGATCTCGATGTCGCGCCAGGAATTGATGTCGATCTCCTCGATGCCATCGGCGAAGATGTACTTGGTCAGAAACCCATATTCGGCCATCTCCGTATACAGGGCGTCCACCAGTTCGCTCTGAGTCATGCCGTCCACGGCCATGCGGTTATCCTGCAAATAGCGGGCGATCCGGCGCTTCATCTGCTCCTTGGCCTCGTCGCCGCCCTCCGTGATCAGGGTGGCATAGGTGCCGGAGAGGTAGGACTGCACCTGGCTGAGAACCTCCGCAAAGGGCATCCCCTTATTCTGGGGAGCGAAAAAGACATCGCTCGCTTTGGGCGCGACCTTGGTTTCCGCAAAAATAGCCCTTCCGGTATTTTCCTCAAAGGAGATGTCATGCACCCCGGCCTGCTCCTGCCTGACCTCCGCCGGGGCGGCGGACGGGGCCGTGGCGAACAACGAATTGCTTCTTCTGTCGCCAAGCATCAGAACACCTCCTTGCAGATTTTCTCGATCTCCCGGCGGAACGCCTTGCTGTCTTTCATGGAAAGATCATTCAGGAGCGTACCCTCCAGATACTGCTCCTCCAGCTCCTGGGAGTGCGGAAGCTGGAAAGCGACGCTCCCAAGTACCTGACCGATGCGGTCCGCCGCCTGGAGGGGCTTGATATTGGACGCTGCCTTGTACTGCTTATCCTCATCCCAGTGCAGTTCCCGAAGGAGCGGGAGCTGGCTGGACAGGTAGCCGATGGATTTCAGGTCGCAGTTGGCCAGCCGGAGGACGCTGTCGGCCTCCATGAGCGCCACGGCGGAGAGGATGTCATTGGCGATATAGCTGGAGCAGTCGATGACCACATAGGGGGCGATCTCACGCAGGCCGCGGATGAGCTCCTCTGCCTGCTGCTTGGTGCAGGCCGCATAGGTGTACTCGTTTTCCCCCTTGCGCAGCCCCAGCATGGTCAGGTAGGACAGCTTCTTGTGGGTGGTCAGGTTGTGCTTGATGAGATTCACGGAGATCCGCTGGGCGGCGAAGATGCTGCCCAGGGATTTGTCGCACTCCAGTTCAGAGGGCGGGCAGATGCAGGGCATCATAGGGGCGGTCATATCGCAGAGCAGAAGCGCCACATTTTTCTTCTGGGAGGCCAGATGCTTTGCGATCTTTACCGCAGTCACAGTTTTGCCGCAGCCGGGGCTTCCCCAGACGGCCAGGACTCCACCGCCGGATTCCTGGGTGATTTCCACCTCCTCCGGCTCGGTGCTGCGGTGAAAGAGGCTTCCTTTCATGAAGTTCATTCCGCAGCCGCCTCGCTCTCTGCGGCAGGATCGGCGCCCTCGCTTTCCCCGGTTTCGGTATTCTCAGTCGCCTCGGCAGTCTCCTCGGCTTCCGGCTCGGCGTACAGCTCCTCGATCAGAGCGTCCTGCGCCTCGATGAATGCGGAAGCGTTCTCGGCGGTCCCACGATAAACCAGCGCCAGATGCAGCTCGCTTTCCTGCTCCAGCCCGGCCAAAACTTTGGCCTGCTCGGTGGTCACCAGCAGGGTGACGGTGGAGGGCAGCTCTTTCTCATCCTCAATCGCCTCGCCGGTGTTGGCGTCATAGCCAGAGGAAGCGGTAACGGAAATGACCTCAACATACTGCAGCTCGGGCGGGATTACGGTTTCGCCCATGCCCTGATAGTCGGCCACGAGGACGGAAACGATGTCGCCGCTCTCCAGCTTGCCGGAAAGGCCGGTGGCGAAGCTCTTGATGGTGACTGAGATAGCCTGTTTGGTGCCGTCCAGATTGTACAGATAGGCATTTTCGGCGGCGGGTTCGTTGGAGAGCTTGCTGGCCAGAATGTAATCGCCCACCTTCAGGTCGGCGGTGGCATACTTGCCGATGACCTCGTCTTTTTCTGTCATGATGCCGGACGGCAGGTTATAGGCGCCCACCTCCACGGTCTGTACCATCTCGGCGGTAATCTCGTCGCCCTCCTTGATGTCGGCGGTGACGCGGACGATCTCAGCCTTCTCGCTGGCGCTGCGGCTGAACAGAGGCGTCACCCCGAAGCAGATGACGAGCGCCAGGAGGATACACAGCACACCGATCACGGTGCGGTTACGGAAAATCTTCATATAAGCCTCCTTATAAGAAATATGCGGGAATGAATCCTGCGGCAATGAACGGGACCAGTGGGCAGGTGAACCGGGTGGGGCGGTGGGAGAGCTTCAGGACAAGACTTTTTCCCAGCACAAACAGGGCGTAGCAAAAGGTGAACAGCGTAAGCCCCGCGAGAGTGCGGGAAAGGCCCAGCACAAACCCTGCTGACGCCGCAAGCACCGTATCCCCGGCCCCGTTTTTCCCAAAACCCGCCCCCAGATAGAAGGGCAGCCCTCCCGCAAGCGCCCCAAAAAAGGAGGCGGGGCTGATGGTGATCAGCCCCGCCAGCACGAGCGCCACACAGACCCGGTCATCCACCAGGCGGTGCCGGACATCATAGATGGAAGCACCTATCAGGCAGCCGCAGAAGACCAGCGCCTGCGCCCAGTGCATCAGCCGGCGTAGTCGAACATCTCCTGGATGCGCTGAGTCACGGTGGGCATGACCGTGTCGTTCAGCACAGCGTACAGGCCGGCCAGCACCAGGGCGCCCAGAACGACGGCGATCAGCACCTTGACGGCGGTATCGATATAGCCCTCGCCGGCGTTGCCGCAGACGGCGCGGCGGTGGAAGGCGGCGATGGAGGTCTGGCAGTAGATGGCGGCGGACTTGGCGGACTTGGCGATATTCTTGAACAGCTTCTTCATAAGGTACATTCCTCCTGTAAGTAAAAATGATTTTTGGTAGTGTGTTGGCTGGAAAGAGATCATGGGATGCGTTTGGGGAGGCCCCCGGCCTCGGCTGGGCAAAGGAAAATCCGGGCGGCTATCCTCCCAGACTACATAGTCATTTCGTGGCATTCGTTCTGCTCCTGACGCTGGTCGAACTGGATGGGACGGAATCCAACGCGGTCGCAGTAGAAGAACTCGCTGCCGGAATCATCGTACAGCTCCACCACATCGGACAGAGCCATCCGGTAGCCCTGATATCCGGGAGGCGGGCTGTCCCGGCAGATGGCGTAAATCTGTTCCAGATCATTGGTGCCAAGATTGCCGTCAAAGACCTGCGTATAATTGTCTGCGTCCGGTTCTCCGAACCGCTGGATCAGATCTTCATATCCGATAAAGCGCATGGTGACATCCACGCCTTTCCGGAGCTGCCAGATGCGGCAGCCTTTTTGCGGCTGCCCCAGCTCCTCGCCGGGCGCCTCTCCGGCTGCAAGGCGGTCAAATACGCCTTCCTTCCACTGAGGCGTCAGATTCAGCCGGGCCAGGTAGTGGGACAGCTCATCCGTCTGGAACATCTCGTCCACAACAGCGGCGTCATCCTTCACATAGCCCACCATGTTGCCATAGAAGATCAGGCGGTTTCGATTGTCTATTGTGAAGCGGACCAAAATCACATCACCTCCCTTCAGGGCGAGCGGCTCACATCTGCTGGCTCATGGCCTGGTCGGGAGCGTCGCCTTTCTGCTCCTGCTGCTCCTGGAGCTTCTGCTCGTAGGCGTCGTTGACGGCGTCCACCAGAGCGTTCCGGGCCTCGGCGGTGATGGCGTGGAAGGTGTCGTTGTACTTGGTCTCACCGTTTTTCTTGTAGGAGTCCTGGGGCATGGAGATGAAACGGCCCTTGTCCGACTCGATGACCCGGATGCCGTGGACGGCAAAGGCGCCGCCGATGGTGGCGCTGGCAAAGGCTTTGGTCTTGAAATCTCCGTCCATCAGACGGTCGATCCGCGCCTCTACCTGGGGCGTGGTGGCTTCCTGCTGTTTCTTCTTGGTTGTTGCCATGGTAATCAAGCTCCTTTCACTCACATGGTTGGGGTGGTCATATCGGGAGATTCGGCGGGATCTTCCTGCCGGATCTGCTTCAGGCTCTCTCTGGCCCAGTCGGGCAGATGCTCCTCCCGGAGAATGCCGATGAAGTCGCTGCGGTTCCACCGGGTCTGCTCCCCGTCGCCGAGGCAGGTGGCGTATACCGCCCTGCCCGCGGCGTTGGGGGCGCAGCCAAACCCGCCGGTCGCCAGCCAGAGCTGGTTTTCGGGAGCCCAATAGGACTCCCTCAAAGTCATGGGACTCATGTCCAACACCTTGCCTTCCAGCTCCTGCCCGGTCATATCGTCACAGTGGGAGCGCGTAAACAGCCCAAGCGCATCCTGGGCTTCCCGAAACTCATTTACGAAGATGTCCAAAACACCGGCGTGACTTTCTACCATAAACTCATGGTTCCGGTCGATGTGGGGGATGAAGGTTGCGGCGGCCCATTCCTTGTTCCGGCGGCTGAAGCGTCCATCCTCCGGCTTCAACTGAATGGTGGCGGCCAGCACCCATCCCACACGCTTGAAGCCAAAGTCCTCGATGACGCCCCTGGCGCAGTCGTGGCTCAGGTGCATCCCGTCAAAGCCCCTGCGGATGGCCTCCTCGATGGCCTGCTTACAGGCGATGTTCTCCAGATGGCTCGCACGCCAGAGGGCCAGTTCGTTCTGCCGCCTGGCCTCGGAAACAGAGCCGAGATAGAGATAAGCGTGATCCTTAGTCATCGCCCTCGTCCTCATCCGGCTCCATGACTGCCTTGACCAGCTTCTCGAAACCGGCTCTGTCGATGCCGAGCTGTTCCAGACTCTTGTCCAGCTCGGCCGCCCACTTGGTCTTGCGGTCATCGGACACCACCAGAACAGCGCCGTCCACGCTGACCACACAGAGGTTGTCGTGCAGGATGCCGGCATCCGCAAAGGCCTCTGCAGGAATGGGCAGCATATCCTCGCCGCAGCCAAAACAACCGTCGCACGGGTCCGCATCGCCCTCCTGATCCTCCCATACGGCCATCATATCCGCCCACAGGCTGTTGGTCAGCCGAATCAGCGCCATCATAGCGGCGGCTTTCTCCACCGGCTCCATCTCCTGCTTAAGCAGGACAATGGCGTTTTCCAGGGTATGCATCTCCAGCGTTTCCTCCTGCTCCAGACCACTCAGGGTGAGGGCCGCAGGCTGAATGACAGCCTTGCCGTCGTTGGTGTACTTGATAAAGGTCATCTTCATTCCTCCGTTTTATCAGATTTTGTTTTCGGTTCGTGGATCAGCGTGTAGCGCCCGTCGTCTTCCTCCGCGGCTGACAGATTGAAAATGCTGAGCTGCCAATGCCTTGCGGAGTTATAGAGGCGGGGATCATAGTTGGTGATGACGATCTCCTCGTATTCGCTTCCGGCCTTCTGGGACATACTGTTAGGGCGTGTGGTGTAGAAGATGTAAAATTCCTTGTACAGATCTACGATGAAGGGGCAGTAGTTGTAGGAAACCATCACAAACCCCTGGCACTCCAGAAGCGCATCGTGGAGGCGCTGGTGGTCTTCCTTGGGAAAGCCCACCGCATAGCAGTCCTCCGCATCGTAGTAAGGCGGGTCACAGTAGAAGAATGCGTCTTCCCGGTCATATTGGCGGATGAGGTCGACGCAGTCCTTGTTCTCGATGACCACCTCCGCCAGTCTGCGGGAGCACTCCCAGACCAGATGGAAAAAGCGGCGGATGTCGCAGGATTTTCCGGCGAAGGATTTTGCGCCGCCGCTGAAGCTGTACCGGATGAGCTTGAAATAGTCGGCGGCTCGCCGCACATCTCCGCGAGGCGCCCGTTCCAGCATCATCCTTCGGATGGTTTTGGCATCCGGCGGTTCCAGATATCGCTGAGTCAGCTCCATCTCCTCGTCCAGATAGTCATCGGTGAATTCCTCGCGGGAGAAGAACTTATACAGCACATTGAAGTCATCACGGGTGTTCAGCGGCAGAAAGCCAAGCTCCAGAAGGAGCGCCATAGTTCTGTTTTTGACACAGCAGAACAGATTGGTCAGGTCGCCGTTGAAATCGTTATAAACCTCCATGCATCCCTGCTGGATCGGGCGGCTCAATGTCACTGTCCCGCTGCCGCCGAACACATCGATAAACCGGGAATAGCGCGAGGGGGACAGCTTATGGATCAGCCAGAGCAGCTTGCTTTTGCCTCCCACCCAGGGGATGAAGCTTTTCAAGCGGTATCACCTCCCTCCAGGGGGAGGGATATCTGGCCGCTGTCGGTAAATTGCTCCAACGCTTTGGTGAGGCCGCGCTCCGCATGGGAGATCTTCTTGATCCTGCTTCGGAGCTGCCGGATCGTCCTCCGCAGTTCCTCCTCGGTGTCGGCGTAATAATAGCCGGAATCAGAGCTGCAAATGGGGATGCCATCCCCGCGCAGGCAGTTGATTGTGCGGCGAAGGTCAGGCCCGCGAATCTGAAAAGCGGCCTCCAGCTCACGGCTGGGGACGACTCTCAGCTCTCCGCGGTGATACTCCTTCAGGTGCTTGGCGATAGGGTTGTCCGTCATCATGAAGACTCCTTTCCGGGACAGTTACCCGGAAAGAGCGCAAAAAAAGCAGGGGCCGTCAGTCCCTTTCGGGTAACGGCCCCTGTGGCGTTATGAAATTTGGTGTGCTGCTCTGTTCACCTCCATCCAGCGGGGGAAGGTATTCTACATCTGCATGGTCTGACCGGTATCCGGCTGGCTATACTCAAAGTTGAGTTCCGTGCCATTCCAGGATACAAACCCATGTTCAGCAGCGGACAACCCCATGCGCTTCATTTTATAACAGGCATATCCTTCAGCGTCAAAACAGGCGGCGAGCAGTTCGTCCTTGGGATAGATGCCATCCCGCATTGCCAACTCTTTTCCGTAATCGGCAAGATCCATATCACGGGGCATGAAGTGATAGCAGCGGAGATTTTGGGCTAAATCCAGGGCGTAATCCAGGCGGTGGCAATCCTCCAGCTCCATAACCGCCATAAATTTATCCAACCATCTGGGTTCTCCTTGTCCCTGCTCGCTCCAGATGTAACCAAAGTCGATGGCATGGCGGATGAGCTGGGCGGCGGATTCATACTGGGAGGGGATGTTTTCCAGTTGGGGCAGGCAGCAGTCCACCTCCATGGCGATGCACTCGGTCAGGGACTCCGCTTCCAGCTCATCCAGCGCCAGAAGCAGTTCGTCCGGATGGGCGGCGTCCATGTACTCGCCGGTGTCCGGGAAGCCCACCCACACGCCGTCCATGTTGGTTCGGCTGGCCAGCTTGACTCGGATCGCAAAATCGCCTTTGTCGGGATTCATCGAAGGGTCACTGTCCAGAAACGGATTGATTAAAGAGGTGACCTTGATAAAGTGCCCGTCGCAGAAAGTGTTTCCGCCCTTTTGGCGGTAAGCCGCGCCCACTTTTTCCGGGTCAAGAAACTCCCGCGCTTGATCAGAGGGACGCTGGATCTGTTCCATGATGAATTTGCCCAGCTGAACATCATCCCCGGCCCCATAGAACAGATCATAGTGATCCAATTGACTTGCAATCAGCATCACATCGCAGGTCATCCTCGGCTGCTCGATCTGCATTGCTCCACGGAACAGAAGGCTTTCTTTTACCGTCATGTTCTCGAATCGCCGTTCCAGCCAGTCGTGTTGGGATTTGGTCATTTCAAAGCCGTCCAGGAGATCCAGAAGTTGCTTGGTTTGCCGACTCGCCATCACATCATCTCCATTCCGGCATTCTCTGCCTGCGTTTCTTCGCTGTGGATCGGCTCGCCATCTCTGCGCTGGACCAGCCCATAGGGGGTCAGCAGAGCGTTGTGTGCTGCCATGACATCCTGACCGTAGTTGTAGAGGGCGACGTGCTTCTGCAGAATGGACCGGGAATGCTCGTCCACAATGAAGCGAAGCTCCTCTATGGCCACCTCCTCGGGGTTTCGCTGATCAGGCTCGAGCAGGTAGTCATCCAGATTTTCCTCAATCTGAACAGCGGCAGCGATATCGTGACAATCCGCCGCAAGGATAACTGCCTTGAATTTGGAAAGTTCTCCTTGTGCGCTCAGCTCCTTGAAGCATTTGGCCAACTCGTTCAGTCCATGGATATCGTCGAAGTCCGTGTTTTCCAGAAGCGCAGGCATCGCGCTGTCCTCCACCCGGAAGACCATTTCCGACCAGGAGGCGCCTCCGCAAGCCTCCAGCACGGCATCCAGCCGTTCCTGTGTGGCGGGCAGATCCAGGTACATCATGTTATCCGGCTGCTCATTGGAGTGGAAGGGATACCTGCCGACCATCAGGCGGATACCGTATTCCGGCGCTTCGGGAATCAAGGCCAGGCTGTCATATACCTGCTTCAGCTCGGTGTGCTGCGTGACATAACCGCCGCTTACGAAAACGCCGCCCTCCTCAAACCTGGCTTTTCTTCCGAGCATCTCAAAGTCAAGATACTCGAAGATGGAATCCGGGACTTTTTCCAGAGCAGGGATGAAGTCGTTCTCCGCATAGAACCTGCCGAGCTGCTCGTCCGTCGTGGCGTTGACCACATGACAGCAGTCTGCGCTGTAGGCCAGGTCGATCATGGTGGCAACGCTGATGGGACCGTATTTTTTTGCCACCTCCATGTTGAACAGCCCTTCGAAGGCAGTTCTTTCTCTGCCGTTCATCTGTCTCAGGCAGGTCGCCAGCGCATTGAGCTGATACAGATCGCATTCATGGGTCAGATGGACATGGAGGAACTGAAAACCATGGTGTTCAAGGAATTCCCATCTCGGCTTGTCGCCCAGCGTCATTTGAAGCTTGTCCAGTGCGTCCAAAAGGCCATAGTAGGTAGCCGGAAGCTCCAGATCGCACCACCGATCTGTTTTTCCGCCAAACAGCTCCACACGGAACACTTCATTCAAGAGTCATCCCTCCCATTTGGGGCCTGTAGTCCTCCTCATATTTGGCGGGATCGGCACCGGGGACATCCCAGCCACACATACTGCCCACTTCCATAGCCTGGCGCTGGATGGGGCTGACTCCCAGTTTTTCATTCATCTTATCCGCCAGCTCCACATTTTGCTCCTTGTCGCCGGTGTCCCAATCGGAGGGGTAGTAGCCGGACTCGCCCCGGCGGATACAGATGAGGTCACCGGTGGACTTGAGAGTGGAGAAGCACATCTCCGGCAGCCCCTCCGCCACTCTGGGCGCGAAGCGTTCTGCCTCGGTCTGGATGTCCCAATCATCCTCCACGCTCCACAGATGGACATACAGCTCATCGTCGCCGGCGCAGATCTCCCGCTGTTCGAAGCCCTCGCCCCAGCCATCCGACGCCTGTCCGGAGATATACTCTTTCAGGGTGGTCAGTTCCTCCGGGGTGAGGGTGCCAACCACGCGGCACTCGGCAACACCCCAGAGCTGGCCGTTCCGATCTTCAACGGTGAACACGGCGGATTTGACCTTCTGGTTGACGCTGTCATCCTCGCCATACCAGTGCATGATGCCGCTCTCGGATTCTTCCGGCATTCGGTTGTTGATCAGAGCTCTGAGGATCTCACCCTCATAGCACCGCAGCATCCTTCCGTCCAGCAGAGTACTGTCATCCTCCATCTCCCCATACTCGTTGCGGGTGTAGAGGTCCGCCGTCAGAGGCATATACAACTTCAGCGTGGTGGGCTCGGGCGGCAGGACAGAGAAGCTGTCCTCTCCGATGGTCAGCGCCAGGGTTCTGCCATTGTCCCACTTCATGTGGAACTGCCCGGCGTCGTCGATGTGGTCCAGAGTCCCCGTACTGCCCGGCTCCAGCGGGGCATAGGGGTCTTTCATCTCTCTGAGCTTGATCCTTGAGCCTGCGGGAAACTGCTCTCGGAGAAAGCTCAACCATTCTTTGGGTACAGACATTTACATTCCTCCCATCTTCATACCCTGGCCAGAGCTATTTTCATAGTCCGTCAGGGATTGCGGATTTTCTTCGCCATACAGGTCGAAAAGGATATCGTCCACCTGCTTGCGAACAACCGGGTCATCCGTCAGCGTCTCATAGCGGAAGCCCGTGACCGAATGCTGAGGCAGTTCCTTCTGGATGCACCGGAGATATTCCTGTGCGTCGGTGTAGTCCATCCGGCTGCCATCGGCGAAGGTGACCCGGCCCACAGGCTTTGCCTGCTGGGCCATCTGCTGCTGGCGCAGGTCGTAGCAGTAGAGATACCCCTGGTAGTCGCCAGGGGAAGGGGTGCAGCGGAGGCAATAGCGGTAATGCTCGGTGTCCACGACATAGCCATAGCACCGGCCGTCTTCGGTGATCTCACCTCCATTCCGGTAGCAGTAGCTTCTCATCGAGGCCAGATCCTTGAGCGGCCCATCAGCCCGAAGCACATCCACGACTTCCTGAAGCTCACCCTTGAATTCCTCGGTGTTGAACTGGTCATCGTTGTGGGGCCACCAGGTGTGGTAGAATCCTTTTCCGGAAGATCCAAAGTCCATCCGGACATGGCCGACCGTGCCCAGCCTCTCGTCGGCGGTCTCATCGAGTTCCGAATAGAAGAGGCCCGCTTCCTCGGGAGAAGCGGGCCTGATGCGAATCGGTGTATTTACTTTTACATTCTGCTTCATGGTATTAGCCTCCGTATCCGTACAGGGATGGTAAATTTGCCAGTCAGGATGTCCCATCCTACCCAGAGTTACTCGCTGGAATGCGATGGAGATGTCATCATCGTTGTAATATCCATGATGGAAATCCGATGCGCTGATGACATCTTCCTTGATATCTGCGGCAAATCTTTCATCAAGGCTGGAGAAATATGTCCCAAAAGTCTTGTGAAGATATGCTTTGATGTCACTCTCCAACTGTTCCGATAAAGAAATGGCCATTTGCTTCACCTCCTCATGCGGAACAATACCACAGCTCAGCGGAAATAGCTATGACCAAAAGGCGTCCTGCCGGAGAAGTGGAGATAGCCGGCGACAGCAGCTCCCAGTGCTGCCAGAGATGCTACTGTGATCATGATTTTCTTCTTCATTTACATTCCTCCCAATCATTGGATCGTGTTGCTCAGGTCATCTGCATATCAAACCCCGGCTCCGGGGACTCCATGATCTGTTCCAGGTGCCGCGGGGCTACGATGACCTCGCTTTCGTTCCTGCCGGTGAACAGGGCCAGGATGTGTTCCTTCCGAATCTGCGCCTCATACACCGTTCCCTCCTCACCGAAGCGGTGGGCAAACCAGTCCGCCGTTTTCCGATCCAGTGTCCAGGACAGCGCCCTGATATTTTTGGCGTTGTAGGGGGTAACGCCCCGATAGACCGTCACCGTATCCTCCAGCGCCTGGTGTGCGGTGCGCTCCTCCTCATCCATCAGGGACTCCGGAGAGACAGATCGGAACAAGGCCACCAGTTCTCGTTTGCTCACATTGCAGTCCTGATTGGGGCATTCCTCCTGGGGCCAGGCGGTGGATAAGAGCTTCCCCAGATCCTTCTCCGAGAGAGCGGAGGCGGCAAACTTGATAAAAGTCAGATAATAGGGCGGGTTGAGCAGTACGAAGATCTGATGGACATTTTCGGCGCTGTCGATCTGCTCGCCAACCTTTCTGCGCCACCTTGTGCAGTCATCCGAATTGTTGATCAGGTCGACCATGGAGAGGCTCCCATCCTCATTCCGAAGTGCGGAAATTCCAGAGGATGTGAAGGGGTGGCTGACGATCACCGGGGAGAGGGCCGTTTTCTGGATCTGTACATCGAGGAGGGTGTGCGCCACCAGCTTTACGCGGAGCAGATCGGTTTCGCGGGGCATCAGGAAAGGCCTCCCATCTCCATCGCTTGGGTTTCCTCAGCGAAGGGGCTGCTGCATCGGCGGATCAGGCCGAACTCGGTTCGCCGGACTCCTTCCTCCGCCATAGTGTCCTCACCCAGCTTCTCAAAATCCATATACCCGTCGATGGTATCGATCAGCTCGTCATCAGCACCGATGCGCCGAAGGACGGTTTGGCCATATTCATAGGTGTCCTCCGTGATACGCTCATAGTCGTCCAGATTCATGGCATATCGAAGAGCATCCTGCATAGTCCCCGGCTGCTCCACAGAAAGAACCGACAGATATTTCAGCAGTTCACCGTCTTCACACTGCATCCCCTCAATGGCCCAAGCCAATTCGTTTGCATCTTCCACGCAGACCCCTGTAGTGGGAATGTGCTCGTCCATATAGGGAACGGAAAACGACACCTTGGTTACTGCTGCCTCTGCAAAACAATCGATTCCCAGTGTTCTTTTTACTCGCTCCAATTCTTCCTTCGTTGCAGGAAGGCAGATACTCACTTGCGCTTGGGAAGAGGAGAGGTCAAGCTGGATCTTTGATTTTTTCTCTCTGACAAGCTCATCATCCTGCTTGCGGAGCACATAGCCTGCATAGGTATAGGCGCCGCCATGCTCGGCATAGTATTCTGCGCCGATTTTTGCGAAGTCCAGATAGGGCCAGGCTGCTTCGGGGAATCTGGGGTCACCCTGAATCTGACCGGCAACAGCGACATAGCGGCCAAGTGTCACATCTGAATTGACATTGGGAATGAGGATGTAGTCCGACACCTGTTCCGCCACACGAATCATATCGTTCAGATCATTGATGCTGTTGCCATCCAAGGCGCCGGCATAGATATTTCGTTCGCGGGAGTCCATTTTGGCAATGATGCTCGAAAGCTGATTCAGCTGTGCAAGCTGCGTTCTGGAATCAGGGTCGAGTCCGCCGAGGTACGACGGCAGATTGGCAATCACGCTTTTGATCTCGACGATCTCTGTTTTTCCTTCTCTGCTGGCCTCATCGAGCTGGCAGGAGGCTTCAGTGATGGCGCTCTGAGATGCGGGAAACCGGAGCGGGACAATGACAGAACTCCCACTTCGCTTCATGAAGAGTTGGATCATGCCATTCCTCCCATCTGAACCTCCTGTTCCCGCTGGCACTGATCCACCGGGCCTTCCGTCATCAGTTCCTCCAGATCTACTGTGCCGACATAGGCGATATAGCCGCGGTCGGTAAACACGCCCGACTGATAGTCCATGTGCTGCAGGCCATACCGCTCGTAGTCATAAAACTCGTCCAGATTGGGGTCATACTCAAAATGGCCGGATTTCTGGATCATGTATTTCCCGTACTCCGCGGGGGTGTGCGCACCGGGGGCGAATTCAAACAGATCCATGTTTTCCGCCAGACGGCGGATCTGGCTGGCGTTTTCCGGCTTGGCCATGCTTACTGCTGCCCCCAGCTTCTTGCGGTCATGAATCGAAAACTTCTCCACAGCCAGCGCCAGCTCATTGAGTTCGTGGATGTTATCGCACCGGAAGTCCAGTGCTACATCCACTTCCTCCGGAAATGAGCTGTCGGCTATCCAGAGACACATATCCTTTGGATCGGTAATGCCGGAACGCTGCATGGCACGCTCAATTTGTCCTTTGGATGCGGGGAGGTAGACCCAGGTGACATTCTTGCTATTCTCCGGTTCCTGTCGGGAGGTTATTCCGACAGCAGTCATATCGGCCTCATAGTGATAGCAGGGCAGGTGCTTTCCATCATAGAGCTGTGAAAGCTGCATACCGTTGTCATAGACCACGCCATAGCGGGTGACGGTTCCCTCATTGTCCTCAATCAGCAGAATGGCGGTTTCCTCTCCGTCCAACTGCTCCAATTCTTCCATGCTTGCGCAGCCGCCGTGGATGTTCATGTAGTGGTCACGGCCAATCTCCCGTAAATTTGTGAAGTCCGTAATCACCGTTGCCTGCTGACAACAAAAGGTCAGGTTGATGAGATCCTTCATGCTGGCGAGATTCAGCTTTTCAGCCATCGCCTGAAATTGCGAAAACTCGCCCACAGTAAAGCTGTCCAACCGCTTTGCCAGATAGTCCAACTCATCAAGGTTGACTTTGGTGCATACCAACCGATTCAGCACAGGCCAGGCACTGTCGAGCGAGTCCAAGCGGCAGTCGGCTTCAGAGGCATCGCCGATCTCCAGTGCCTCCAACAGCGCAACGCAGTGGTCGTATTGATTTCTGGGAATGGGAAGAGGGATCGTCGCAACACCGTATTCCGGGTGGTCGGCGTTGCTCAGAACTGCTTCCATCATCACATTGCATCACCTTGCTTTCTTTCAAAATTCAAAATCGCATCTCCGTACTTGGCCAGAAGCAGAGCGCAGACAATCAGGTGGAACGCCTCATCTGTGACCAATTCGGGGGATGCGAGATCGGCGAGAGTGATATTGCGGCTGCCGGTGGAGATGGCTTTGGCCGCCTGGTAAACACTGTACAGTTCCGTCTGGATGCCGGAAAGCTGGACGGACTGGAAGTCAAATCCGCAGGCGTCAAATTTCCAGATCATCCTGCGCCAGATATCCTCATACGCCGTGAGGAGAAACAGCGCGGCCAGATCACGGCCTGACATTCGATAGCAGCGCGCATGCCAGTGCTGCCAACGCTCCCGATGACTGTCGCTCAGGAAAAATCCAATGGAGCAGCCATTGAAACTCCTCTCTAAGCGGGCCTGAAGCTGCACTCCCGCTTCAGGGAAGAAGCAATCCCTGACAAACTCGTTGAGATCAATCGCACCGGCCACGATCCGTTCATCCAGACAGACGCACTGCTCCAAAGGGCAGGGATGATTGCGTCTGAAGTTCATGCAGTATGTGCACTCCATGTCATCTCTGCTATATTGGAAACCGGGAGAGTATCGGCCATGGCCCCTGAGCTTGAAATAGGGCGGGGTCATCATCTGCTGTTCCATCTGGCACAGCGGTGTATCCCGCATGAAGTAGCGTGTCATAAGGTCATACTCATCCCTTCCTGCTTGATTTCGCAACCGTCTTCTCTGATTTCCTCATTCTCCTCCATATCGCTTTTCTGGCCGGGAATAAGGCATTCGCCCGGATAAAGCTCCATTTCGTAAAGCACGCTGCCATCACCGCTTCTGCGGTCAAGGACTTTGATGGTCGTGCCCCCAAATAAATAGTTGGATGCCTTTTCGAAATCAGAGCGGAATCCCTTCCCGTAATTACAGGTCGAATACTGATGAGTCGGCTGATCCTTGACCACGGAATAGTAAGCGTTGGTCTGAACCTCAGTCACCACCCGCACAAGCCCGACCAGGGCAGGGTGCTTGCTATGGCTGGTTGCCACCAACTCTGTCCCGGGGCGGATACAGCGTTTCAACTCAGCCAGATTTTTGATGCGCAGCGGCGCTTTTTGTTCGTTCTTTTGATCCAATCTTCAATCCTCCTGTCTGGTTTGAGGCAATAAAAAAGCGCCGGAGTCTTATTTCTAAAACTCCGGCGCCTGAATATTACATGATCGGTTCTTGGTTGTAGGATTCCATGGGGTGCTGCTCCTGCTCTCTTATACGCTCCAGGGCATCGGGAGCTGCGATGGCAATCTGCTCCTGAACGCCCCGGATGCACTTTTCCTGCTTGGCAGTTAAGTCAAAACCAGCGTCCAAGGTGTCAGAGCAGCACCGGTAGATTTCGATAAGCTGCTCCTGATTGAAGATTTGCTGTTTGGAAATGAGGCCGGCGCGGATGGCGAAGTCCTGCTTGGCACCTGCATAGTTTTCCTGAAAGTAATTGCCTTGGTTGAGACCTGTGCGGTCGAAGCTCCAGTCCCATGTGACGAATTGGACGCCAAGCCGGGTGGGATGGGCGGCCAGCACGGCTCCATTGAAGTCAGCCAGCAGGCGGTAGTCACCGGTCAGGCTTTGGGCTTGCAGGGGCGGAGCCTGTTCCAGCAGCGTCATGTACTCCCGCACGGTGCAAGCCAGATCGGTGGCTCGCTCACAGGCCCGTTGCCGTTCCGGCGTCGCTACATCCTCCTGCCAGTAGCGAACGCCTCCGTCCGCGGTGATCCGGCAGAGAGGGAGACCTTGCCAGTCCGCTGACAGATAGTCGGTTTCGCCTATGTGGACCGTGTAGCCTTCTTTGCTAAGGCGAAGCGAAAGCTCCGAAAAATATGGGCTCAATGGCTTCATTTGCTGATCCATCCTAAAGACCTCCAGTCGATTGAATATATATTTTGCAAATAAAAAAAGGCCGCCACCCAGTGATGGGTGACGGCCACTATGCTCCAAAAAGAAAATCAGTGGTTTGTACTACATTTTGGTATAAACCACTTTGTTCACAAAAATTTAACAATTTATTTTTTGAGTAGGTCAATATTTATCATCGTTTCGGGCCAAAAAAGAGGCTCAAAACCGGTTAGATTTAGTTCAAGTCCTCACCACACGAGTGAAGGGCGGGAAGATATCTTTTTTTTGTGCAGTCAAAACTGGGCACGAAAAAAGCCCGGAAACCGCATGGTTTCGGGCTTTTTCGGTGCGATATCTTTTTTGGTCGCACAATGTGGTTGCGGGAGTAGGATTTGAACCTACGACCTCCGGGTTATGAGCCCGACGAGCTACCAAACTGCTCTATCCCGCGATATGGTGCCGGAGACCGGGGTCGAACCGGCACGGGAGTTGAGTCCCACAGGATTTTAAGTCCCGGGCGTCTGCCAATTCCGCCACTCCGGCATCTTCCAGTCTCGCACTCTTCCTGAGTGCCTAATCAGAATATCACATAGCACAGAGAATGTCAAGCATTAATTTTCGGTTTCGGAGAGGACCAAAGAGGATTGAAACTGGACACGCATGAACCGGGACGGACGGCATATACTGGTTTGCAGCGCCAACACAGTTTGGATCCGGAGGGAGGGAAGATCGATGCCTGAACAGGAGGAGAAACAGACTGCTCCCAGCACCACGCCGAGAGAAGATGTAGACGACCTGATTTTCCGCACGGAGCCAGGGTGGCTGGCCAGCGAGCGGTAGGGTCAAAACGTTGGTTTTGGTACGGTTTTACTTTACATTCGTGCCGCCTTTGTATATAATAAAAAAGCTAATCAATCAAAGTGAGAGTGTATAATATGCTTCAATTTGACGAGTATAAAGTAAAACTGAACAACATCACGCCGGATCTGGACGACCTGGATCAGGCCCTGGGGCTGGCTGCCGCTGCCCGGGAAGTGGAGATGCTGGAGTCGGAGAGCGCCTCAGACGGATTCTGGAACAATCTCGAAAAGGCGCAGAAGGTCCAGCAGCGCATCTCCCAGCTCAAGGGAAAGCTGGAGGGGCAGGAGCGCCGCCGGGGCGAGTGGTCTGACCTGATGACGCTGTGCGAGATGGGCAACGAGGAAGAGGATATTTCCCTCCTGCCCGAACTGGAGGAGGGCTTTGCCCGGCTGGAGCGGGAGATCGAGGAGGCACGCCTGTCTTCTCTGCTCACCGGAGAGTATGATAATTCCAACGCCATCCTCACCATCCACGCCGGCGCCGGCGGCACCGAGGCCCAGGACTGGGCCCAGATGCTCTACCGCATGTACACCCGCTGGGCCGAGCGCCACGGGTATGCCTGCAAGACCATGGACTACCAGGACTGCGAGGAGGGCGGCATCAAGAGTGCCACCATCACCATCTCGGGTGAGAACGCCTACGGTCACCTGAAGAGCGAGCACGGTGTCCACCGTCTGGTCCGCGTCTCCCCCTTCGATGCCCAGGCCCGCCGCCAGACCTCTTTCTCCGCGGTGGAGGTCATGCCCGAACTGCCCGATGATGTGGAGGTGGATATCCGCCCCGAGGACATTGAGATGCAGGTCTACCGTTCCTCCGGCGCGGGCGGCCAGCACGTCAACAAGACCTCCTCCGCCGTGCGCCTGATCCATAAGCCCACCGGCGTGGTGGTTTCCTGCCAGACCGAGCGCAGCCAGTTCCAGAACCGGGACAACTGTATGCGCATGCTCCGCTCCCGCCTGGTACAGCTCAAGATGGAGGCCCATCTGGAGAAGATCTCCGACATCAAGGGCGTCCAGCTCAAGATCGAGTGGGGCAGCCAGATTCGCTCCTATGTGTTCATGCCCTACCAGCTGGTGAAGGACAACCGCACCGGCTATGAGACCAGCAACATCAACGCCGTGATGGACGGCGACCTGGACGGTTTCATCAACGCCTACCTGAAGGCCAGCGCCACCGGCAACTGGGCCGCCAAGTGATCTGATATATTATATATATTATATATATTATATATATTATAAAGGTAAGACAGCGCCCCCGGCGCAGGCGTAAGCCTGTACCGGGGGCGCTGTTATTTTGAAAAGGTTTTGGGTTCCGTCCAGGGTTGGGCCGTGCCGGAAGCCTCCGGAGGTGATAATGGAGAAACAGTGCCTTATGAGACCGGCGGACAGCAATGAGCCCGCTTCCACACCGGAAAAACACATTCAGCGCTCTGAAAAGAAGCGGCCTGCCTGGATACGGATCCCCTTTGTCTGCTTCTGGGCAGGAGACAGGTGACATAACGTAAAAATATTGGAAAATTGCACGGGCGGGGCTTGTATTCCCGTAACCGTTTTGTTACTATTAGAGTGTCCAAGTTTGGGGAAGCTACCCCGGATACGACGAGACGAAAGGTGGAATGTTTGAATGAAACGCACAAGCAAGCTCCTTTCCCTGTTCCTGGCGCTGACCATGGCCATCGGCCTGGTCACTCCCGCCATGGCAGTGGAGGTGCCCGAGGCTGGCGACAGCATGGCGGGCAAGGTAGTCATCCTGCATACCAACGACACCCACGGCGGCGACGCAGCCGGTGAGAAGAGCATCGGTACCGCCGGCGTGGCCCAGCTGAAGAAGGACTTCGAGGCGGCCGGCGCCACGGTCCTGCTCCTCTCCGCCGGCGACGCCATCCAGGGCGACCCTCTGGTCAACCTGGACAAGGGCGCTTCTGCCATCGAGTTCATGAACGCCGCGGGCTATGACGCCATGTGCCCCGGCAACCATGAGTTCGACTACGGCCGGGACAACCTGGAGGAGCTGGCCGGCAAGGCTGAGTTCCCCATCCTGTGCGCCAACCTGGTGAACAAGAGCACCGGCAAGCCCATCTTCGAGGCCAATAAGGTCTTTGAACTGGAGGGCGGCAAGAAGATCGGCGTGTTCGGCCTGGCCACCCCCGAGACCGCTTCCAAGGCCAACCCCAAGTATGTGGAGGGCCTGGAGTTCCTGCAGGGCGAGAAGCTCTATGCGTGCGCCCAGAAGCAGGTGGACGAGCTGAAGGCCGCCGGGTGCGACTTCATCGTCTGCCTGGGCCACCTGGGCGTGGACGAGGGCAGCGAGCCCAACCGTTCCATCGACGTGGCTTCCCACGTCAACGGCATCGACCTGTTTGTTGACGGCCACAGCCATTCCGACAATGAGACCATTGCCGCCGCCGCCGGCGGGAGCAATGTAGTCAACGGCGCCCTCATCGTTTCTACCGGCACCAAGCTGGCCAACGTGGGCGTGTATATCTGCGGCGAGGAGCCTGAGTACGGCTATGTCAGCGCCGGCGAGTACACCGGCAGCGACCCCGATGTAGCCAAGCTGATCGACGAGCGCAGCGCCGCTGTGGACAGTGAGCTCTCCGCGGTCTTTGCCAAGAGCGAGGTCCTGCTGGACGGCAACCGCGCCCCCGGCGTCCGTACTCAGGAGACCAACCTGGGTGACTTCGCCGCCGACGCCATCCTGTGGCAGGCTCGTGAGTACCTGGGCGGCGATGACAAGGTGGACGCCGCCTTCACCAACGGCGGCGGCATCCGCGACTCCATTGCTGCCGGCGACGTGACCATGAAGACCATGAAGACCGTGTTCCCCTTCGGCAACGCCGTCTACACCCTGGACCTGACCGGCGCGCAGATCCTGGAGATGCTGGAGGCCAACACCAACACCACCCCCACCGCCAACGGCGGCTTCCCCCAGGTGTCCGGCCTGAGCTTCACCATCGACACCACCGTCCCCTATGTCAACGGTGAGAAGTACGGCGACACTACCTTCTACGCTCCCGCCGAGCCCGGCGCCCGCGTGAAGGACGTGAAGGTGGGCGGCGAGCCCCTGGACCTGGACAAGACCTACACCCTGGCCACCAACGACTTTACCGCCGCCGGCGGCGACGCCTACTATGTGCTGACCCAGGCCGCCAACGGCTACAACACCACCGTGTCCCTGGAGGACGCCCTGGTCAACTACACCCGCGAGGTCCTGGGCGGCGTCATCACCGCTGAGAAGTACGGCGAGGCCGCCGGCCGCATCACCATCGTCAAGGACATCCTGTCCGACTACACCGACCTGGAGTCCGGCGCCTGGTATGCCGGCGCGGCGCGCTACGTGCTCACCGAGGGCTATATGGCCGGCACCGGCAAGGGCAACTTCGCCCCCAACGGCACCGTGACCCGCGGCACCGTGTACCAGACCCTGTACAACATGGCCGGCAAGCCCGCCGTGGCTGAGCCCGCCACCTTCACCGACGTGGCCGGCAAGTGGTATGCCGATGCTGCCGCCTGGGCCGAGGACGAGGGCCTCACCACCGGCACCGGCAAGGGCGAGTTCTCCGGCGACAAGGCCATGACCCGCCAGGAGCTGGCCAAGGTCTTCTCCGACTATGCGGCCATGAACTGCATCCTGTCCACCGGGGAGGGCGATCTGTCTGCCTACAGCGACGCCGACCAGGTGGCCGCCTGGGCCAAGGACGGCGTGGAGAGCGCCGTGGCCCTGGGCATCATCAAGGGCAACAAGGACAAGCTCAACCCCACCGGCACCGCTGTCCGCACCGAGCTGGCCCAGATCCTGAAGAACTACGACGCCCTGGAGCCCACCTATGTGGAAACCGTGGTTTCCATTGAGGTCCCCGCTCAGGACGGCATCCCCGCCCACACCGTGCCCGGCACCCTGACCCTGCCCACCTCCGCGTCCAAGGACGCCCAGGTCCCCGGCGTGGTCATGCTGCACGGCACCGGCTCCAACCGGGATGAGGCCGGCGGCGGCTACGCCATCGCCGCGCCCGTCATGGCAGCTTACGGCATCGCCACCCTGCGCATCGACTTCATGGGCAACGGTGACTCCACCGCCAGCTACACCGATTACTGCTTTACCTCCGCCAACATTGACGCCAAGGCCGCTGCCGACTATCTGGCCAAGCTGGACGTGGTGGACGGCGACGCCCTGGGCGTCATGGGCTGGAGCCAGGGCGGCACCAACGCCCTGCTGGCCGCCGCGGCCTACCCCGATACCTTCAAGGCTGTGGTCACCTGGGCCGGGGCCATGCGGCTCAACGGAGCGGATTTCTTCGAGGACTACAACGCTGCCTATGAGACCGCCAAGAAGGACGGCTACGTGGAGCTGACCTTTGATTGGCGCGAGCCACTGCACATCGGTCCCCGCTGGTTCGAGGAGTGCCTGAACACCGATAAGGCCGCCGAGGTGGCCAAGATCAAGGGGCCCATCCTGGCCATTAACGGTCTTTCCGACACGACCGTGACCCCCGATAACGCGGATCAGATCGTGGCTGCTTCCACCAATGACGCTTCCATGACCTACTTTATCGAGGACTGCGACCATACCTTCAACGTGTTCAGCGGCGACTTCAGCGCCCTGGGCGAGGCTGTGGGCGCCGGTATCGCCTTCTTCCAGGAGGTCCTGGGCGGAGTGAGTGCTGACGCCGCCGCCTGATCGGAACCCCTATCCGGCATTAATTTGACTCCATAACATCAGCTGGGACCGGCCCGCGCCGGTCCCAGCTGAGTTATACTGATTTATTTAAGGAATGAGGTGCGTAAAGTATGAAGAAGCAGATCCTGTCCCTGACCCTGGCGGGCACGATGATGCTCTCCATGGCCGCTCCCGCCCTGGCTGCCGAGGGCAAGGGCTTTGCCGATGTGGCGGAGGACGCCTGGTATGCCCCTGCCGTGGCCTACGCGGCGGAGAAGGGCCTGATGGCCGGTACCGGCGCGGACAAATTCTCCCCCGACGGCACTGTGACCCGGGGCACTGTGTTCCAGACCCTGTACAACCTGGCCGGCAAGCCCGAGGCCGGTGAGACCAGCTTCGTGGACGTGGAGGGCAAGTGGTACGCCGCTGCCGCCGCCTGGGCCGAGGCCCAGGGCCTGGCCGCCGTCCCCGCGGACAAGACCTTTGCCGGCGACCGGGCCATCACCCGCATGGAGATCGCCGCTATCCTGGCCCGGTATGCCGAGACGGCCCATCTGCCCGCCGGCGCCGACCACGGCAAGACCGAGAGCGCCCCTGACTATGCCGCTATCCCCGAGTGGGCCATGGAGGGCATGGAATGGTGCGTCAACACCGGCGTCCTCAGCGGCGACAGCAAGGGCAGCCTGAACCCCGCCGGTACTGCCCGGCGCGCCGAGCTGGCCCAGATGCTCAAGCAGTTCACCGGCATGGAGATCGTGTCCATGGCCGACTACCTGAAGGAGCATGAGGACCAGTTCTTCCTCACCGGCAAGACCGAGTACACCATCCAGGGCAAGATAGTATCTGCCGAGACCCACATCCACAATGAGCTGGAGGATGTGGACTACACCGTTACCGACGATGGCGTCAGCGTGATCCTCAAGGGCACCGTGGGCGAGGAGTGGGTGACCAAGCTGGAGAAGGTTCTCAAGACCTATACCAAGGCCGATGGCTCCGCCCTCACCGCCGAGGATTTCACTGACAGCAAGGATACCTACATCGACCTGAAGACCAAGGCCAATCCCGACGCCAACTTCGCCTGCTATGTGCCTGCCGGCACCGCGGTACAGGTGGACACTGCCTGGGGCGACGTGCTCTACGCCAACCGCACCGGCGTGCCCCACGGCTCCGGCGACTATCTGGTGTGCAGCAACAAGGACGGCAAGCCCGACTTCTCCGACGTGTGGGTGGTCAACGGCGCGGTCTTTGACTCCACCTATGACATGAGCCGCGCTCCCCGGATGGGCGCTGTGAAAGAGATCGAGAAGTACGGCCACGCTGTGCTGGACATCACCATCGAGGACTTTGAGAAGGCCGGTTTCGAGCTGGGCGACACGGTCAACGTGACCTTCGACAACGGCTATGAGCTCAAAGGGATCCCCTTCTTTGACGGCTATTATGTAGCCAAGGGCGAGCCCATGCTGCGCGCCTATCCCGGCCACACCAACATCGCTGTGTGCATCAACTACGGCAAGCTGAATGTGGTGGCCAATGTGGCTCCCGGCAGCGTGGCCGCCGTCTCCATGGCGGTCAAGGGCGGCGAGAAGGCCGCCCAGGAGCTCAACTCCCTGGTCTATACCGATGAGCGCGGCGACTACGCCAGCGACGAGATCTTTGCCAACTTCCGGGTGGTCTCGGTGGGCGATCTGGGCGAGGGCGCCCTGGTCCGCTCCGCCAGCCCCGTGAGCAACGAGCACGGCCGCGCCGCCTATGCCGACGCCCTCATTGAGAAGGCCGGCGTAGCCGCTGTCCTCAACCTGGCCGATACCGACGAGGAGATCCAGGGCTACATCGCCGGGGAGGGCTTTGCCTCCGGGTACTACAAGAGCCTCTATGAGGACGGCAAGGTCATTGCCCTGGGCATGCCGGTGGACTACTCCTCCGACAGTTTTGGTGACACGCTGGCGGGCGGCCTGGCCCGCCTCTCCGAACTGAAGGGCCCCTATCTGGTCCACTGCACCGAGGGCAAGGACCGGGCCGGCTTCACCTCCGCCCTGCTGGAGTGCCTGATGGGCGCCTCCCTGGAGGAAGTGGTGGCCGACTACATGGTGTCCTATGAGAACTATTACGGCGTCACCAAGGCCGGTGACGGCGAGAAGTATGATCTCATCGTCAATAACAACATCATGGGCATGCTCCGGGCCATCGCCGGTGTGGATAAGTCCGCCGATCTGGGCCAGGTGGACCTGCAGAAGGCTGCCGAGAGCTACCTCACCGCCCACGGTATGACCGCTGAGCAGGTGACCGCCCTTAAGGCCAATCTGTCCGCCCCCGCGGCGGAGTAAACGCTCCCATACATCAAAAAACGTGCGCCGGTTTCCGCCTTAACGGGGACCGGCGCACATTTTTATTTTTCGGGCAGTTTTGCCCAAAAACCTTGCACCCGAACAAAGCTGTAAGCCTTGGCTTTCAAGGCTTACAGCTTTGTTCAGTACGCATTATGATAGACACCTGCAAACATCCAATGCCCAGGATGACCGTAGCCGCCATGGGGACATGGCCATCCGGCTGTCCCTGATGGAACAGGAAGCCGCAACAGATGCCGGTCACAGAATCGGTAAACGCGGAGATGGGACCAGGCCGCCGTCATAAACAGCCGGGACCCGGAAGGTACTTTACGCTTCGTCAGCGTCGATGTGCGCTCTTTTTCCGTATACTGCTGTGGAACTGATGGTCATGATACCCCATTCCATTCGCCTCATGTCGATTTATAAATATTTGCTTCCCCACAAAGCCATTTCATAAAAAATGGGATACAACTCTTTTCCGCTGTCAGAGAGAGAATATTCCACGTGGGGAGGGATTTCATTGAATTGCGCCCTTAAAACGATCCCCTCCTGCTCCAACTCTTTTAATGTGTTTGCGAGCATGGTGTTGGTGATATCGCCGATGCGCTTTTTTAATGCACCAAAACGTATCGTATCCACTTTTGTTAATTCAAAAATAATGCGGATATGCCACTTGCCCGAAAAGATATTGAGCAGTTTTTTCACTGGGCATTCAGAGTTTAAATCCGTTTTGGCAACGCCGCGGCAGCAAAAGCACCCCATCAGCCTGATTTGGAGAAGATCATTTACGTTGGCTGACCGCATGGGAGCAGGCTGCGAAAATAATGGTGCAGGCAGCCTCAGCGTCAATTTATAAAGCAGTATATTCCGGGCGCAAACGCTTTTCGTGGGACAGTTTTTCCTGCTGCCCAACTTTTACTCACTGAGTCCAAACTATTACATTTTGGGACAAAAAGACAAAATTGTCCCAAAGAGTTTTCCCCGGCGGCGTTGATTTTTAGTGCTCCTTTTGCTATATTAAAAAGAAATAAGGGAGTAGTCAGCACAGCTTTGTGTGATGAAGTCAACAGACTGGAGTGTATCCTGGCCTCATCTTAAATGGCGAGATTTATCTGCGGCAGCGGGTGGGTCTCGCATTTTTATATCCTCCGTTGTCGAAAACCGTCAAAGAAGTCATGATGTATGGGATTAGGAGAATTGCTGATGATTGCAGTAGGACTGTCTATGGATGCGTTTGCGATCGCAATTTGCAAAGGTCTGTCCGTGGGCAGGTTGGAGATGAAGCACCTTTTATGTACAGGCCTTTGGTTCGGTGGAGCGCAGGCCCTCATGCCGCTGTTGGGTTATGCATTGGGGACCGGATTCCAGTCGCTTATCGAGCAAATCGATCACTGGGTCGCATTCATTCTGTTAGGACTGATTGGCCTCGGGATGATCAGGGAGTCCGGAGAACAGTCAAAACCGCTGGACGCCTCATTTTCCGCGAAAGTGATGTTCCCCCTGGCGATTGCGGACAGCATCGATGCGCTTGCCGCCGGGGTGACGTTTGCGTTTCTGGAAGTCGGGATCATTCCGGCCATCGCTGTGATCGGCGTGATCACATTTCTCCTGTCTGCTGTGGGCGTTAAGATCGGAAATCAGTTTGGAGAAAGGTATCGTTCAAAAGCAGAATTGGCAGGCGGCATTATTTTGATTCTCATGGGTGTGAAGATCTTGCTGGAGCATCTTGGATGCTTATGACGAAAGCGGGGTGACAAAATTGCCTGACTCCGGTATCACAAAACGGGCATTGGCGAATGCCCTGAAGGAACTGGTAGTGACCGAACCATTTTCCAAAATCAGCGTTGCGGATATCTGTGAGAAGTGCGATATGAACCGCAAGAGTTTTTATTACCATTTCAAGGATAAATATGATCTGGTCAATTGGATCTTTGATACAGAGTTCATTGCGGTGGCCGTGAAAAAAGATTATGACAACTACTGGGATAGGGTCGCCGGTATTTGTCAGTATTTTTATACCAACCACAATTTCTATCGCAAGGTACTGAATGTATCGGGGCAGAATTCTTTTTATGACCATTTCAGTGAGGTCGTGAGACCTGCGATCGCCTACCGCATGGAGGGTGTGTTTTTCTCTGATAAGGCCAGAGAGTTGCAAGCCAACTTCTTTTCCGATGCACTGGTCATGGCGGTGCAGCGATGGCTGCAGGACAAAGAACCGATGCCCGTCGGGGAGTTTGTGGAACAGGTCAGACTCTGTATGCAGCTTTTCCTGGATCGCCTCAATCAGCTGAAAGAAGAAAATGTGATATGACGCAAAAGGTGAAGGCCCGTTTAAACGGTACCCTTCACCTTTTTCCTATCTTAATTCTGAATTACCATAATACTTACTATATGTAAAGCGCGGATCCCGCTCTTTTAAATGAGATCCCCACCAATTCGATTGTCTGCTCGACTTGCTGAAGCGGCTGTGTTCCATCAACAGTTTTGGCTGTGTTTGGGCAGTGCTTTTTTGAACAGAGTCTTCAAGTCGCTGCTGAACAAATTGTACGCAGTTGCTTCCTCTCTTGTATGCCAGTTGTGAAGATATCCGTCGGAATTGAAGGCTACGGTGCAAGGCTCGGTAGAGATCACGCCGTCGATCATACTGGAATCGTAAGTGAGCTCCCATGGAACGGTCTGGACTGCCTGTTCAGCGCGCAGAGCACAGACGTCGGCATAGACCTGTTCGCGCGTTTCAACGGGGCAGCCTCTCGCCGCTGTGAGCGCAGTAAAGAAAGGGTGCATTTGTTCGGCGCTATAGAACAGGTCCCCACTGGAGATCTGCGCTTCATCTTCTGCGGTGTAAGCAAAATACACGGAATACAGAAGCTTTCTTTCCCGCAGCATTTGACATACACCGGCTGTATCGTAGTCCAAGCGCAGGGTCAGCATAACATTGTTCAGCGGGCTTATTTCGTCTAAAAACGTCTGTGTAATGTCCCGGGGATCGCAGAGAAGAATGAAGGCGCAATCCGCATGTGCTTTCACCAAGGGAAGAAGGATCTCGGGCTTTTCTCCGGCGCACATCTGCCATGTGTATATTCCCATCTGCTTGCCCTGTGTGACTGCAGATTGATATGCTTCCTGATGCGCCAAATATTGTTGCGGGTCCATCATGAATGTGACCGACCAGGGCACATGATATCCCTGCTCTTCCTCGATCTTGCGGATCGTTTTTGCTCCTGACGTGCAGCTGTTGTACCCAAGATTTATGCCAAATGTGACGATGCGGTCCGTATCGATGTGTGTTACAGCATCATAGACCAGATCGTAATAGCGGCTGTTTTCGTTCTTCAGCATCTTTTGCGCAGACCGGAAAAAATATTTCTGGAACCTTCCTTCGGCAAAATTCAGTGCCATATCAACCAGATTCCGTGTGCTTCGTCTTGGCGAATCGCTGATATCCCGGATGGCTTTGCGAACTACTGTTTCAATAATTGCCCGTGAAGTGGCATTTTCCATAGAGGTTCCTTCTTTCGTAATAATTGCCATCTTTGTTCCAAATGCCGATTGGATAAATATACGAATAAAAGGATATCTGTGTTGACAGCATTCCTCAAGGGACAAACGGCCCATTGTGTCCCAAAAGGTAACAGTTTTCCTTTTTGTCGCATTTTGGGACAGCAATATTCACCTGTCCCGTGATTTTTCTGCGGTGCGCTCCTATAATTTGCTCAAGTTGATTTTCTGAAAAATATCATGACATAGACATATCAGAAAGGAAGATCTCTATGAGCAGCATCAAAGACACCATGCAGAATTTTGCAGTCAACCAGGCTCTCAAATACATCGAAGGCAACCCCGAGGAGAACATCCCCAAACTGATGGCTCTGGTGGACAAATGCTCTCCCGACGGCTGGTACGGGAGCCAACGCGATGCAATCCGAACGGTCATCGACGAAAAGGGCAATTGGTATCAGCTGATCCTCAAGCTGTACGAGCTGGACCCCGGTGTACGCAAAGCCTTTCTCCAGAACTTCCTGCTCAATGCCAGCCTGAAAGGCAGCGCCACCCAGGAGGAATGGTCAAGGAAGGAAGGCTGCAATGTTCCCTGGGCCATCCTGCTTGACCCTACCTCTGCCTGCAACCTGCATTGTACCGGATGCTGGGCTGCCGAATACGGCCATCAGCTGAATTTGAGTCTGGAGGACATTGACTCTATCATCCGCCAGGGCAAAGAGCTGGGCACATATATGTATATCTACACCGGCGGTGAGCCCCTGGTTCGCAAGAAAGATGTGATCAAAATCTGTGAGATGCACCCGGACTGCGAGTTCCTGTCCTTCACCAACGGCACTTTGATCGATGAGGAATTCTGCCGGGAGATGCTGCGGGTGAAGAACTTTGTCCCCGCCATTTCGCTGGAGGGCTTTGAAGAAGCCAATGATTCCCGCCGCGGCGATGGCATTTATCAGAAGGTGGCTGACGCTATGCAGCTGCTGAAGAAGCATAATCTGCCCTTCGGTATCTCTGCCTGCTACACCAGCCGGAATTATGCCGACATTTCCAGCGAGGAATTTTTCGATTACATGATCGACTCCGGTGCTCTGTTCGTGTGGTTCTTCCACTATATGCCGGTGGGCAACGACGCCGCTGCCGAACTACTGCCTACCCCCGAACAGCGTGAGACCGTGTACCGCCGCATTCGGGAGTACCGCAGCACCAAAGCCATCTTCTCCATGGATTTCCAGAATGACGCCGAGTTTGTCGGCGGCTGTATTGCCGGCGGCCGCCGTTATCTGCACATCAATGCCAAGGGCGATGTGGAGCCCTGTGTGTTCATTCACTATTCCAACTGCAATATCCATGACGTCAGCCTGCTGGACGCGCTGAAGAGCCCTCTGTTCATGGCTTACCATGACAATCAGCCCTTCAACGAGAATATGTTCCGGCCCTGTCCTATGCTGGAAAACCCGGAGCGAATCCGCAAGATGGTCAAGGAGACCGGCGCTGTCAATACCGACTACATGAATCAGGAGGGCGTGGATCATCTGAGCGATAAGACTACGCCTTATGCTGAGGCCTGGAAGCCCAAGGCCGATGAACTTTGGGCCGAGCGATGCGCCAAATGCGGAAAGTGCAAATAAAATGAGCTATCAGATCTTCACGGATGCCACAGCAGACCATAGCAGTTCTATGATGACTGGATTGCCTCCGGTGGAAGTCATTCCCATGCAGGTGGAAATCGGGGGCCGTGAGTACACTTACGGCCCCCATGGGACGATCTCTGCGGAGGAGTTTTATGCTTTGCAAAAGGCGGGAAACTTTGCAGAAACTTCGCAGATCAATCTGGCTGTATATTTTGAATGCTTTGAGCCCTGCTTGAAAGAAGGGAAAGACATTCTGTATCTGTGCTTTTCCTCCGGTATGTCGGGAACATATCAGTCAGCGCAGATCTGTGTTGAAGAGCTCCGAAAAGAGTATCCCGACAGAACGATCATCTGTATTGACACCCTCGACGCCTCTGTCGGCGAGGGACTTCTGGTCTGCGAGGCCGCCAGGAAACAGGCAGAAGGATTTTCTTTGCATGAGTTGGCGGATTGGGTGATGGAACACCGTCTTCAGGTTTGCCACTGGTTCACGGTAGATGCGTTCGACCATCTGCATCACGGCGGCCGCGTTTCAGCTGTTGCCGCTGTGGTGGGGACGATGTTGAGCGTAAAGCCTTTGCTGCACGTAGATGAGGCGGGCAAACTGGTTGTCACAGAGAAACCTCGTGGTCGAAAACGGGCCATCGCCGCACAGCTTGCCCGGATGAAAGCAGGATGGACACCGGACACCAGCAAGCAGGTGATAATCGGTCACGGCGACTGCCCTGACGGGGCGCAGCAGCTGAAAAAAACTGTTTTGGCTGAATTCCACGATGCAGAAATTGCTGTTGCAGACATTGGTCCCATTATTGGCTCTCATACCGGCCCTGGTATGCTGGCGCTGATCTATTGGGGAAGCAACCGCTAAAAACAGGAGGACTATTTGGAGACCGCCTCAACTGCCAGCCTCATGTCCTGCGTCATAAAACTTTTAGCGGGGATTTCCGGCTGTGTCCTGAAGCGGCTGCCGGTATTCTGACTTTCATTTTTAGAAAAAGATAAAAATCTTTAGCCGCCGGTTGTGGTTACAGCCTGCGGCTACAACAAAAATAAAGCCGGAAATCAAGTTCAGTGACTTGATTTCCGGTTCTTTTATTATTCAGCAGGTGCTCATACGCTGCCTGTTCCGTTTGTCCTTCCGCTGCGGGAGTCCTCCATATGTCACCGTACTTCTTTCTGGCGACAATATCGCAGCAGGCCTTATCAGGATCATCTGCCAGAGGACATTCACAATAGCTGCTGTACGTACCACCTTCAAACAAAAAGTACACCCCGCAGAGTTCCCTGTTGCCATCCGTCCTGCGGTATGCCTCGGCTCATCTGTATGGAGTCAGAGGGAACAACAGATTTGTCTCCGCTGCCGTACAGGGAAAGATAAGCGCTGCGCCCTTTTTGTGATCGATACCGGGCAGGATGATCTTTGAAAAAGACATCTGTGCTATTGTATACATTATTATCTCAACATATAATAAGATAATGAACCGCCAATATTTTTGGCCTTGTTGAGTTAATGTACTGATAGGAGAGAGCGATGAACACAAAAAACAACCAGCGGTACAAAGATTCTGAAAAAAGGATGCAGGATGCTCTGATGAAGCTCATGAAAAATCAGGAACTGAAGGATGTCACGGTGATGGATATCTGCAAAGAAGCTCACATCAACCGAACGACCTTCTACGCCCATTATGAGGACATCTACGATTTGATGTCAAAAGTAGAGCGCCTGATTCGCCAGGAACTTTTCGGGGAATTTCAAACCCGCGGCATCGGGATGCAGAATATATTCCACCATGATTATCTGATTTATTTTCTTCGCCATATTGAGAAGTATCAAAACTTTTACCGTATCTGTCTGCGCCACCGGGTCAAATTCCCACTGGAAGAGGGATTTGAACAGTTATGGGAAGACGTTGTAAAACCCCATTGCCGGCAGCGCGGAGTCACGGATGAACGGGCTATGCTGTATTATCTCACCTTTTATCAGGCTGGTTTCACATCGCTCCTCCGGAAGTGGGTGGAGGATGGCTGCCCCGAATCTCCTGAGGAACTATGTCCGACCCTGCTGGACTGCCTGCCTCGAACGGAAATTCTCTGAAAAATTTTTTGAATCCCTCATATTTTAACAAAACTCAAACAATCGTGTGTTATGGTACAAGCCGGTCCACATACCAGCACGGTCACAGGGGTGTGAAATATGAAAGAAAATCCTCTGAAGAAAGGTGTTCAATATCTGAAAGCCAGCAGCAGCGAAATACAGGCTCAATACAGCACAGCAGCCAGCCGGTCGCTGCATCTGACCGGGGTCTCCGGGGTGGGAAATATTTTTCTGGGACTGGGCAAGATCATATCCGGCGTACTTTCCATGTCTGCCTTTGCCTGTGTCAACGGCTGCTACACGCTGGGCATGGTGCTGGCCCGGTACTGCGCTCTGGCAGGCGTAATACGGGGAAAGGATGAAAAGAGCCAGTACCGCTTTTGCCGCTGGTCCGGGATCATTCTGATCGGAGCCAGCCTGCTGTATATGTCCTATTCCGGCTGGGCCTATTACCATCTGAAACAGGTGGTCTATCACGAATACATCGCCCTTGCCATCGCCACATTTACCTTCACAGAGATCGGACTGAATATCCGCGGAGTCATCATCAATCGAAAAAATAAGACACCGCTGCTCCACGCTGTCAAAACCATCAATCTGGCGGCATCCCTCATCTCTCTGGTTTTGACCCAATCTGCGATTCTGGCCTTTGCCGATGATGGGAACCACGACCCCGCCGTTAACGCTCTGCTGGGTTTGCTGATGGGAGCCTGTGCCGCCCTGCTGGGCGTCTATATGCTCCGGAGGATCGGCTGGATGGAACAAAGGACCACCTCATCGTCAAACAATGCTGACAAAAACAGGAGGACACACAAATGATCCGGATCCTTGTGGTAGATGATGACGCACGTCTGAACCAGAGCGTCTGTACTTATCTGAATGACAGCGGATATGAGGCAAAAGGCTGCCTCAGTGCTGACAGCGCCTGCGCCTATGACGCCATGTATGGGAATCTGTTTGACCTCATTATCTCGGACATTATGATGCCGGGGATCGACGGGTTTGAGTTCGCCAAGACGGTCCGTGGGCTCAACAAGACGGTACCCATCCTGTTCATGAGCGCCAGAGACGATCTGCCTGCCAAACAGAAGGGCTTTGATCTCGGGATCGATGATTATATGATCAAGCCCATTGATTTCAGCGAATTGCTGATGCGGGTGCGGGCACTGCTGCGGCGGGCAAACATCGAGTCCAGCCGGAAGCTGACGGTAGGAAACCTGACGCTGAATGCCGACGCTATGACCGCGGCGCTGAACGGAGAAGACGTGCCGGTGACTACAAGGGAATTCAACATCCTTTACAAGCTGCTCTCCTATCCCAACCACACCTTCTCCCGCTCTCAGCTGATGGATGAATTTTGGGGCGTGGAGAGCGAGACCAGTCTGCGGGCCGTGGATGTCTACATCACCAAGCTGCGGGACAAGTTCTCTGCCTGCGACGGCTTTACCATCAGGACGGTCCGGGGGCTGGGCTATAAGGCGGTGCTGAAATGACAAAACCAGGCTGTTCAAAGAAATCCCTGTTTCCGGTATCCCTGTTCTTTGTGCTGTGGGTCTCCCTGCTGCTGATGTCCGGCGTTCATGTGGGACTGGTGGTGCTGGTCAACAAAATGCAGAGGGGGAGTGTTGTGCAGACTGTCATCCCCCTGCTGTACTGGATGGCCATGGCCTTTCTCATCACCGCTTTTACCCGGTACCAGATGGTCAAGACCTATGACGAGCCTATGAAGCGGCTGGCGGAAGCCACGAAAAAGGTGGCCCGGGGAGATTTTTCCGTCTATCTCCCTGCCCAGCATACGGCGGAAAAGCTGGACTATCTGGACATCATGTTTCAGGATTTCAATAAGATGGTAGCGGAGCTGGGCAGCATTGAGACCATGAAAACCGATTTCATTGCCAATGTATCCCATGAGATCAAGACACCGCTGGCCGTGATCTCCAACTATGCCCAAATGCTGAAAGGCGATCACCTCACGCAGGAAGAACAGGAAGAGTACCTGGACGCCATCGTGCTGAATGTCCGCCGTCTGGCTGACCTGGTGATGAACATTCTGAAGCTGAATAAAATAGAAAATCAGGTCATCAAGCCGGTGGTGCAGCCCTATGATCTGTGTGCCCAGCTCAGCGGATGCGCCCTGCTGTTTGAAGATGCCTGGGAAAAGAAAAACATTGATCTGGAATTTGAAACGGAGGACCGGGCCACCATCTGTGCAGATCGTGAAATGATGGAACTGGTGTGGAACAATCTGCTTTCCAACGCCATTAAATTTACACCGGAAGGCGGGACTGTCCGGCTGAAGCAGACTTCGGACGCCGATTCCGTCACCGTCACAGTGTCCGACACCGGCTGCGGCATGACGCCGGAGACCATGTCCCATATCTTTGAAAAATTCTATCAGGGTGATACCTCTCACTCCACCGTTGGAAACGGATTGGGGCTTTCTCTGGCGCTGCGTATCCTGCAGATCTCCGGGGGAACGATCACGGTAGCCAGCACGCTGAATGAGGGGTCTGCCTTTACAGTGCGGCTGCCGGTGGAAGGGAAGAAGGAAGCATGAACGAGATCACAAAAAACTCCCGCGACTTTGTGGGGTATGAATATAAGGACCTGACCGCACCGGAGGACAAATTCTCCCTGTATCTGGACAGCTATGAGAATTTTGGCTGGAGCGTTGACCCGAATGCTCCGCAGCGTCAGGAGCACGGGCTGATTACCGTCACGGTCAAGCGGGACCGCCGCATCGTCAACAAGGCGGAGCTGACCAGGCTCCAGCGCAACTTCGACGCCTGCGTGCAGGAGATCGAGGCGCTGGAGCGGTCCAAGACCTCTGGTCCTCTGATTTTGGCCCTGACGGTAGGCTTGATCGGAACCGTGTTTATGGCTCTTTCCGTTTTTGCAGTTACGGCTCAGCCGCCGCATATCGCCGCCTGCATCCTGTTTGGTGCCCCGGGAATTGCCGGATGGGTGGCCCCAATCTTTATTTATCAAAGGCGCCTGCATCAGAAGATCCGCCAGATCGACCCGCTCATTGAGGAAAAGCTGGAGGAGGCTTACCACCTGTGTGAGCGTGGTCACCAGCTTCTCCCCCACTGACCGATTTCATGAAAGGACAGCAGCTTTTGCAAGCCGTTGTCCTTTTTCATATTTTTCAAACATGAGTCAAGCAATTCAATAGCATCCTTTGTTGCCATGCAGCTACAGAACATCTTCTGTATGTTTTGTCAGCCCGCCAATGGCTGCTATCATAACATCGGGGAAGACAACAGGCAGGAGGGAACGGCATGAGCATCATGATAGGCGCGATGGCAGCGGCCGCTGTGATCGTGACCGGGAAGCTGACCTGCCGGAAATGATCCATTTTAATAATTCTCAAACAAAACAGAAACAAAGGACCAACAATTGCGATGTAGAGTATACCCTGTTGATAGGGGATACCAACAAAATCATATAACAAATACATAAGGAGAGGTAAACCATGAAAAAGAGCAATTTCGTTGCATTGATCCTGGGTACCATCGGCATCGTGTTTTTCGCACTGGGTATGTGCATGTGCATGCTCCCCGAGTGGGGTATGTTCCGGCAGGGCATCGTCTGCGGCGTCATCGGCCTGGTGGTCCTGCTCATTACCCTGCTGATCTGGCGCAGGATGGAGGGCAAGGCTCCCATCAAGCTCAACGCCAAGACCCTGGGTTCTGTTGTCGTTGGTGTGCTGGGTGCGCTGCTGCTGGGCGTCGGCATGTGCATGGTCATGGTGTTCAGCAAGATGGTCATGGGCATTGTCATCGGCCTGATCGGTATCGTGGTCCTGCTGATGCTGATCCCTCTGACCAAGGGCATCCACGATTAAGTTCATCCGTGATAAAAAAGGGGCTGTCCGTCCGGGGCAGTCCCTTTTTCAGCAATACGGAATCAGCGGCAGAGCAAACTTCGCTTTGCCGCTGATTTTTTGTGTTACGACAAACTGTAATTGATGACCACATTCAGAGCCTCGTCCACCTGAGCGGCGCGTTCGATGGCCTGGGGAAGCTGCCAGAGGGGATATTCGTCCGTAATGATGGAGCCGATATCCCATTTCCCGCTGGCCATGACTGCTATCACATCTTTAACATCTTCGGGGAAATAGCCGCCTGATCCGATCAATGCGTGTTGGGAATAGGTCATTGCCAGCACATCCACCGGCCGCCTTCCCGCACGTACAGCCACCACGACCATTCGGCTCTCGATCTTGCCTATGGACTGGTACAGCTCCAGGATCGGTTCTGCACCCGCGGCATCAATATAGATCCCCGCATCAGCAGTGGGGCCAAAACGGGAAGGCGCGGTGCCGAAGCACTCCATGGCTTTTCCTTTCAGATCCTCACGGCCATTGTTGCATACCGTAAATCCCAACGCTCTTGCCTTTTCCAACCGGAAATCGGAATGGTCGCAGATCATGACCTGATCACAGCCAAAGTATTTCAGGCCGATGGCAGAGGCAATGCCAATGGTCCCTGCGCCGAATACGATGGCGTTTTCACCCTTTTGGGGTGAGGAACGTCTTGCGGCCCGGAAGCCAACCGTGAACGGCTCGATCAGGCAGGCAGTTTTCGGCGGGATCTGGGCGGGAATCTCATATACCTGCTTGTCCAACTCCGCATTGGGGATCAGGACATATTCTGAAAAGCCGCCTGCTGTTCCTGCACGTCTGGGGTCGCCTTTTGCCAGACGTGGATAGGGGTAAACGATGTCACCGACTTTGATTCGTTTGACGTTTTTTCCGACCTGCACCACCTCGGAGACCATTTCATGACCGAATTCACTTCCTACGGTAATACGGTGTCCTGTGTTGGGGCCGTGGGTGTAAACAGCTACATCTGTCCCGCAAATGCTGGCATATAGATTTTTTATGACAATGTCGTTGCCGCCGGCTTCCGGCTTTTCCAATTCCTCTATGCGCACATCTTCCTGCCCGTAATATATTGCAGCTTTCATTGTGAAACATCCTTTCCTTTTTGCTGACTCTATTATGCCAACAGGAGTTGGCTCAGACAACCGACAATTTGTTTGATTGTGTTCGGTTAATCCATCTTCACTCCAGATTTCACTTGAAAAAGCGGCTCATTTCGACATTTTAATATTTTAAAAACATAATTTAAGCATTACGCAAACAAATGCCATGTAAGATTCAACCATCCTGAGTGACACAGATCCATTCCTCATGTGCCGTGTCAAAGGCGAATAAACAGGGAGATGCCATGATGCGGAGGTATTTTCCAAATAAATGCTTGAGGAAAGGAGGGGACCAATATGAGCGGTAAAATTGCAGCTGCCGCTGTGGCAGCCGTTGCAGCCGGTACTGTGGCTGTTGTTGCCATCGCGAAAAAGAAAAAGTGATCTGCTTTTTCATACACCCATTTCAAATTCAGTCGAAAGGAAGTGAAAGCTATGGGCAAGATTATCGTCGTTGCCATCATCATTGCTGCCGTCATTGTGATTGCTGCTGTCGCCAAGAAGAACAAGTGACCTCCGGCGGCGCATGGCGGCTGATCCATGCGCCGCTTTTCTCAGATATAACGTGACAAAACTTTACGATGAAAAGAAGGAAAGTTCTCCGTGAGTACGATAATGGATAAAGCCCAGACCGCTGCTTTGGATGCTCTGCTGGTTCGGGCCACCGAGTGCCTGTGATGAGACACCGGAGCGGATGCCGTACAAATCTCTGAGAGCCCTTGTTCAGTCTGAGGGGCTGAATTTAGATAGAAAGGATGGAGCATCAAATGGAAATCGTGAGCGGGTACAAGCTGAAAACTGGTAAGATTGGTGACGCTGTGGCCGGCGCCTACAAGAAGGTGGAGGATACTTTCGTCGATGCCTTTCTTGAAAAATCCGGGGACGGCAAGGGCATCGCCGGTCTGAAGACCGGCAAGGCCGGCGATGCTGCCGTTAGTGCCTATAAGGCCGTTGAGGACACGGTGGTGAGCGGCTATAAAAGGGTGGAAAATGCCTTCATAGACGCCTTCCTGGAGAAAAATGACGAGCAGGCCGCCAGGGAACAGGATCCCAGCCGGGACGAATTCTGCAGGAAAGAAGAATGACTATGAAGAAATTTTTGCTGACTCTCGTCTGCATCGCTGGCGTTGTCATCAGTGCTCTGCTGATTTGGAAGTTCGTAATACCGTTCTTGGGTATCGTGTTTAGCTGGATGCTGCCCGGTTGAGAAACTGTGCATGAAATACATAGATGCCCCCGGTCCCACAGAAAATGCAGGACCGGGGGCATTTCACGCTGTATTGGAAGAACCTGAGAAGAATACGCCTGTTCTGGCAGTTGAAACGGTAAGATATCCTGCCGGTGAGCTGTACAGGATCGGTGCAAAAAACTGATGGGCCTCCGGAAGAAGACCCATCAGTTTTCATCAAGGCTGTTTTTCAGACCAATTTTGCCTATCCAGCGCTGAATCAGCGTAAATCTGGTGTGGATCAGCCACACCACTTACAGAAAATCCAGCAATTTCAAGGGTTAGCGGCTATCGCTTAGTACATGCCGCCCATGCTGGGATCGGCGGGAGCAGGAGCGGGAGCGGGCTCCTTCTTGTCGGCCACCAGGGACTCGGTGGTCAGCAGGGTGGCGGCGATGGAAGCGGCGTTCTCCAGGGCGGAGCGGGTCACCTTGGTGGGATCCACGATGCCGGCGGAGATCATGTCCACGTAGGTCTCGTTGTAAGCATTGAAGCCGTAGCCCACCTTGCCGGACTCCTTGATCTTCTCCAGGACCACGGAGCCGTCGATGCCGGCGTTGGCGGCGATCTGCTTGACGGGCTCGGTCAGAGCCTTGGCAATGATGCGCACGCCGGTCTTCTCATCACCCTCGACGGAGGAGATCAGGCCCTCCACAGCGGAGACGGCATTGACATAGGCAGTGCCGCCGCCGGCCACGATGCCCTCTTCCACAGCGGCGCGGGTGGCGTTGAGAGCGTCCTCGATGCGGAGCTTCTTTTCCTTCATCTCCACCTCGGTGGCAGCGCCAACACGGATGATGGCCACGCCGCCGGCCAGCTTGGCCAGACGCTCCTGCAGCTTCTCCTTGTCGTAGTCGGAGGTGCTGATGGCCAGCTCGTTGCGGATCAGGGCCACACGGGCCTTGATGTCCTCGGGGGCGCCGGCGCCGTCAACGATGATGGTGTTCTCCTTCTGAACCTTGACCTGACGGGCGCGGCCCAGCAGATCCAGGGTGGCGTCCTTCAGCTCATAGCCCAGATCGGTGGAGATCAGGGTGCCGCCGGTGAGGATGGCGATATCCTTCAGCATCTCCTTGCGGCGGTCGCCGAAGCCGGGGGCCTTGACGCAGGTCACGTTCAGGGTGCCGCGCAGCCGGTTGACGATCAGGGTGGACAGGGCCTCGCCCTCCACGTCGTCGGCCACGATCAGCAGCGGCTTGCTGGTTTTGACCACCTGCTCCAGCACGGGCAGCAGATCCTGGATGTTGGAGATCTTCTTATCGGTGATGAGGATGAAAGCGTCGTCCAGGACGGCCTCCATCTTCTCGGTATCGGTGACCATGTAGGGAGTGATATAGCCGCGGTCAAACTGCATGCCCTCCACGACCTCGCTGTAGGTCTCAGCGGTCTTGGACTCCTCCACGGTGATAACGCCGTCATGAGAGACCTTCTCCATGGCCTCGGCGATCAGCTTGCCGATGGTCTCGTCGCCGGAAGAGACGGCGCCCACGCGGGCGATGTCGTCAGAGCCGTTGACGGGCTTGGAGTTGGCCTTGATGGCCTCGATGGCGGTGGCGGTGGCCTTGGCGATGCCCTTCTTCATGACCATGGGATTGGCGCCGGCGGCCAGGTTCTTCAGGCCCTCACGGATGATGGCCTGGGCCAGCAGGGTGGCGGTGGTGGTGCCGTCGCCGGCCACGTCGTTGGTCTTGGTGGAGACTTCCTTCACCAGCTGGGCGCCCATGTTCTCAAAGGGATCGTCCAGCTCGATCTCCTTGGCGATGGTCACGCCGTCGTTGGTGATAAGGGGAGCGCCGAACTTCTTGGCCAGAACGACGTTGCGGCCCTTGGGGCCCAGGGTGATCTTAACGGTATCGGCGAGCTGGTTCACGCCGCGCTCCAGAGCGTGACGGGCATCCTCGCCATAGCAGATGATCTTGGACATGATGAATTACCTCCTAAAAAGGTTCCGACAGAGCGGAAAGAAATTTGTTTTGACAGAATACGGTGCGGAACGGATCTTACTCGACAACAGCCAGAATGTCGCCCTGGCGGACGATGGTGTACTCCACGCCGTCCACCTTGACCTCGGTGCCGGAATACTTGCCGGTGATGACCTTGTCGCCCTTCTTGACAGTCATGACGACTTCCTTGCCGTCCACCACGCCGCCGGGGCCGACCTCGACCACCTCGGCCATGGAGGGCTTCTCCTGCGCGGAAGCGGTCAGGATGATGCCGCCCTTGGTGGTCTCTTCAGCTTCCAGGCTCTTCAGTACGACTCTGTCGCTCAGGGGTTTGAGTTTCATAATGAGTTCCTCCTTATATGTGATAATTCTTAAAAACTTGACAAGCGTGTTAGCACTCATTTTACTGGAGTGCTAACACGCTTATTATAATAAACTCAGTTGTACAATTACGCAAGCCCTAATTTTTAAAATTTTTGTGAATTTCAAAGGCCAATTTTTGTTTAGCTCGCTCAATCGGCTGAAATAAAGCCCGGACGCGGTTTTTCTTTAAATTACATGTTTTTTAAGCGCTTAGGTCCGAAAACCGGGCCGCCAGGAGGCACCCCGTGGGAAAAAGAAGTTCAGCTTTTTAGCAGAGAGGGAGATGGAGAGCTCAGAAGCATCCAGACGCTCGCCGTCCAGATTGACCATGGAGACACGGTCGCACCGGATATGTATGGAAGCGCCCCGGCGGATGGTGACCAGATTGGGCATATCGCAGGAGCGTCCGGCGGCGTAGAGCTTTACCAGCCGGGCCACAGTGAGCCGGGAGACCCCCTTGACCAGCAGGAACTCCAGCTCCCCATCGTCCGGGACAGCGGTGGGGGAGGGATTGAAGCCGCCGCCGTAGTACCGTCCGTTGCAGATGCAGACCAGAGAAAAATCTCCTTTGAACTGCTCCTCGCCGATCTGGATCTCATAGGGCCGCTTGATGCCGGCAGCCAGGTTCTTCACCAGGGAAAGCTGATAGGCCATGGGACCGCTGACCATGGGAAAACGTTTGAAGTCGGCCATACCCAGTCCAATGCGGGCGTCAAAGCCCACTGAACAGATATTCAGAGAGAGCCTGCCGTTGCAGTCGATCAGGTCCATTGGAGCCACCTCGGCGTCCAGCAGCTCCCGCAGCTCGTAGAAGCGGGGAGCGTCGGGGCCGAACATACGGAGAAAATCGTTGCCCGAGCCGCAGGGGTACTGGGTGACGGCGGCGTTTGCATAGCCTGCCGCACCGTTGGCGGCTTCATTAAGGGTACCATCCCCACCGCAGGCGTAAATGCGCACCTCCTGCCCGGTCTCGGCGGCGGCCCGGGCCAGGGCGGCGCCGTGGCCGGGATACTGGGTGACCTGGACCTCCCAGTCCAGCCCCAGACCGTCCAGCTGGTCGGAGAGCTTGACGGTGAGCTCGTGGCTGCGGTCGTAGGGACCGGCGGTGGGGTTGACAAGGAAGAGATGCTTCATTTACGATCAGTCCAGTCTTCTGAAATTGGGCAGTCAAAACAGATTCAGGCGCTGTTCGGTCCGGGCCATGCGGGAGACGATGGCCGCAGCCTCGGCACGGGTAATAGTGGTATTGGGGCGGAAGGTATAGCGGCCGTCGGTACCCGCCAGGATACCCTTGGCGTAGAGGGACCAGATGGCGTCGGCGGCATAGTCGCCGGAGCGGACGTCGGGGACGGCGGCCTTGACCCGGCTCAGGTCGTTGATGACCGGGATGGAGCGGCCCAGGCTGGTAGCGGCGAAGATCCGGGCCATCTCTGCCCGGGTCACCGGCCGGGTGTAGGAAGAGAACTCGCCCGGGCGGATGATGCCGCTGGCCACGCAGTAATTCACTGACGAACGGTACCACACCGGCCCGGTGATGGGCTGGGTGTGGAAGTTGTCGCCGGTCTGGCGGCTCTCCATGCAGGCGGCCAGGCGAAGGGCCTCGGCCACCGTCAGAGTGTCGTTGGGGGCAAAGCGGCCGGAGCCAACGCCCTCCATCAGCCCCAGGTTAAAGGCCAGGTCCACCCACAGGTCATACCAGTCCCGGGGGCCCACGTCGGAAAAGTCGGGCAGGAGGCCCCGGCGCAGGGGGAACCGGGCCGAGGGGATCTGCCTGTCCAGCATGAGCTGGGTGATCTGGTACAGGGGGAGGGCGGTGCGCACGCCGTTTTCGGTGAGGATCAGGGTGTCCACGCCGCCGATCTGCGTCAGCTCGGCCGTGTCATACACAAAGTCGTAGAGGATCTGGGTGGCGCCGCCGCTGCCGTCGGGGAAGGGGAGCAGGCTGACCACGCCCCACTTGATCCCCTTCTGGGCGATATACAGTCCGGCGTTGATGTGGAGCAGGGAGTCATACTCCGGCTGGAGCAGGTACTTGCCGTCCTGGCGGATAACCCCCAGCTTGTTCCCCAGCCGGACCTGGCCCAGGCCCAGGGAGAAGTCCAGCACCGAGGTGTACTGCATGGGGATCACCACCTCACCTCGGACATTGGCGTAGCCAAAGGCGCCGTCCGGGCTCTGGGCCTTGGCTAGCCCCTCCTGATAGCCCCAGATGATGGTGCCCGGCGGAGCGGCCAGAGCGGAGGGCGTCAGGCAGAGGCAGAGGAGCACAGCCGCGGAAAATATGCGGCGCAGGGGCATCCGGAGAACGGTCATAGCAATTCCTTTCTGTCTAAAATATCTTATTATCTACTGCTCGTATACTGAAACAGGTCGCATTTGATCATGCCGTTGTAGAGCTTGCGGCGTTTGTCGGCGGTACGGCCGAAGGTGCGCTCAAACTCGGTATGGGAGGAGAGCACCGACACCTTCCACCCGGGGGGGAGGGAGCGGACGGCCTGGCCGAAGGCCCGGTAGAGAGTCTCGGCCTCCTTTTTCTCCATGATCCGCTCGCCGTAGGGCGGGTTGGTGACGATGCGGCCGTAGTCGCTGCTGCGGTGGAAGCAGGTGGCGTCGGCTACCTCGAAACGGACCAGATCCTCCACATCGGCCTTGACGGCATTGGAGCGGGCAATCTCCACGGCGGCGGGATCGATGTCGCCGCCCCAGATGTCGTAGTTGCCGTCAAATTCCTTGTCCATGGCCTCACCGGCGGCCTCCATCCAGACAGAGGAGGGGAGCCAGCCCCACTTTTGAGCAGAAAAGGAGCGGTTCAGGCCGGGAGCCCGGTTTTTAGCAATGAGGGCGGCCTCAATGGCGATGGTGCCTGAGCCGCAGAAGGGGTCGCAGAAGGGGTCCTTCCCCCGGTAGCGGGAGAGGAGCACCATGGCGGCGGCCAGAGTCTCCCGCAGGGGAGCGGCCACGCCCACGGCCCGGTAACCCCGCTTGTGGAGCCCGGCGCCGCTGGTGTCCAGCATAACGGTGACCTCGTCCTTCATAATGGAGAACTGGATCTGGTGGAGGGCGCCGGTCTCGGGCAGGGACTCCAGGTGGTATTTGCTCCCCAGCCGGGCGGCCACCGCCTTTTTGATAATGGACTGGCAGGCCGGGACCGAGTGGAGGGCGGAGTTGAGAGAGTGGCCTTTTACCGGGAGAGCGCCGTTTTTGGGGATAAAATCCTCCCAGGGAAGGGCGCGGACCCCCTCGAACAGGGCGTCAAAATCGGCGGCATAAAACCGGCCCAGTACCAGCAGGACCCGCTCGCCGGTGCGCAGGTTCAGGTTTACCCGGGCAATATCGGCGGGGGAGGCGGCGCAGAGGACCCGCCCGTTCTCGGCGCGGACGTCACTCAGGGAGAGGCGGCGCAGCTCGTCGGCGGCCAGGCCCTCCAGACCGAAGAGGGTGGGGATGGCAAGTTGAAGGGCAGACATGGCTTTGATCGTACTCCAATCGGGCCGCCCGGCCTGGCCGGCGCGGCAGAAAAATGTCAAATCAAGTATATCCGATTCCGAAGAAATAGGCAATGCTTTTTCCCTGCTTACCGTAGAAAGAGCGCGGTGCGGGGCGAAAAACCGGCAAAACAGGGCGTGCCGCGGGGAACGGAGGAGAAAAAGGCAGACAGAGAGGCGCGGCGCCTGTCCTTGCCGGGGAAAGCTGCTGGATTTTTCTCAGCCCATATGGTATGATATCACCACCAGCATACGATACGCCGCGGGCCGCGCGGCAGTATGCGGCTGAAGAAGGAGGGATCACTGTGTGGCCGCTGAGCATCATCTGGCTGATCGCGTTTGTGGTATTTCTGGTGGCAGAGGCTGTAACTGTGGGTCTGGTCTCTATCTGGTTTGCCGCCGGTGCGCTGTGCGCCCTGCTGACCTCTCTGGCGGTGGATAACTTCTGGGTGCAAATGGCTGTGTTCCTGGCGGTGTCTGCCGCGGCGCTGTGTGCCCTGCGGCCCCTGACCCGGAAGTACTTTGGGTCCAGAGACCATACGGCCACCAACGCCGACCGGGTCATTGGCGCCCGGGCCGTGGTGACCGAGGAGATCGACAACCTGGAGGGCAGGGGCATGGTGACGGTGAACGGTGCCCGCTGGACCGCCCGCAGCGCGGACGGGACCGTCATCCCCAAAGACACCAGGGTAACTATTTTGCGCATCGAGGGCGTAAAGGTATTCGTCCGTCCGGCGGACAGCGCCGCTGCGGGTGAGAAAGAAGCTGTCGGAGAACTGTAAGGAGGAGATTCTATGGGACCCATCATAATCATCGTTCTGCTGGTGCTGCTGCTGGTCATCGTGGCGGTCAACATCAAGGTCGTGCAGCAGTCCAAAGCCTATGTGATCGAGCGCCTGGGCGCCTTCCACGCCGTCTGGGGGGTGGGCATCCACGTTAAGGTGCCCCTGATCGAGCGGGTGGCCAAGGCGGTCTCTCTGAAGGAGCAGGTAGTGGATTTCGCACCCCAGCCCGTCATCACCAAGGATAACGTCACCATGCAGATTGACACGGTGATCTATTTCCAGATCACCGATCCCAAGCTTTACACCTACGGCGTGGAGCACCCCATGAGTGCCATCGAGAACCTGACGGCCACCACCCTGCGCAACATCATCGGCGAGCTGGAGCTGGACCAGACCCTGACCAGCCGCGACATCATCAACAGCAAGATGCGCACCCTGCTGGATGAGGCCACCGATCCCTGGGGCATCAAGGTCAACCGGGTGGAGCTGAAGAACATCATCCCGCCCCGTGAGATCCAGGACGCCATGGAGAAGCAGATGAAGGCCGAGCGCGAGCGCCGGGAGTCCATCCTCCAGGCCGAGGGCCAGAAGCAGTCCCAGATCCTGGTGGCCGAGGGCGAGAAGCAGTCCGCCATCCTGCGGGCCGATGCGGCCAAGCAGGCCGCCATCCTCCAGGCCGAGGGCGCCAAGCAGGCCAAGATCCTCCAGGCGGAGGCCGAGGCCGAGGCCATCCTGAAGGTGCAGCAGGCCACCGCCGATGCCATCCGGCTCATCAACGATGCCCAGCCCGGCGAGGGGGTCATCAAGATCAAGGCGCTGGAGGCCTTCCAGGCCGCGGCCGACGGAAAGGCCACCAAGATCATCATCCCCAGCGAGATCCAGGGCCTGGCCGGCCTGTGCGCCAGCGCCAAGAGCGTGTTTGACACGGTGGAGCCCAACAAGCCCAAGGCGCCTGCGGCAAAATAACAGAAGCGTCACGGAGCGCCGCGGGATTTTCCCGCGGCGCTTTTGGCAACGGGAGAGGTGAGGGAGCATGGAGTGGGCGGAGCAAAGAAGGGTGTTGACTGCGGCACGGGTGTGCTATGCCCTGGGCGGCGGGCTGACAGGAGTGTTCCTGGCGGTACGGCTGGGGGCCTTTCTGGTCCAGGCCCGGGAGATCCGTCTGCCGCTGGCCGCGCTGGTGACCCTCGCCCCGGCCCTGGCCCTGGCGGGGGCGCTGCTGGCCCCCTGGGTCAGGGAGCACCTGCGGCGGTATGCCTTTGGCGGACGGCCGGGGGCCTGGGCGGCGTATGCCCTGTGTATTCTGCTGTGCATGAAATTTCGCGGCCTGACCCTGGATTGGGCCATTGAAGGGGGAGGGCTGACCCTGTCCCCTGCGGTGAGCCGCTGTGCCCTGGCCGGAGGCGGCGTACTGCTGGCCCTTTTCCTGCTCCATGCGGCCTGGGCGCTGTGGGAATGCCTTCCCGGCGCGGGGGCGTGGCTGCGGGGGCTGCGCCGGAGGGACTTTATCGCCATCGGGCTGCTGTGGTGCCTGACGGCGCTGGCGGTGTACGCCTATGCCCGGGGCAGCCGCACCATCTACAGCTGGGACAGCGCCATCTACTGGCGCAGCACCTACGCCCTGGCGGAGACCTTCCGGAGCCAGGGGGTGGCCGCGGCGCTGCGGTCGGTGTATGACTCCATTTTTGCCAGCGACTACAACTATACCATCGGCCTGCTCTGCGTCCCCCTGGCCCTGCTGTTCGGGCCCTCCCGGACGGTGTATCTTTTGTCCATCGGGCTCTTCTGCCTCTTTCCCATGCTGCTGCTGATGTGGGGCTATGCCCGGAGCCTGAGGGGCCGGGGCGGCTGGCTGGCGGCGGCGGGCATTCTGGCGCTGCCCTCCCTGTTTTACACATCGGTCACCGGATATGTGGATATCGCGGGGGCCGCAGTGGCCCTGGCCGCCCTTCTGCTGTGGATGGGCGAAAAGGGAAAGAGACGGTTCTCCCGTTTCCTGCTCATCGGCATGCTGGCGGCGCTGGCGGTGGTGCTGCGGCGGTGGTACGCCTTTTACGCCCTGTCCTTCCTGCTCTGCCTGCTGGCCGACTGCGCACTGTTCCGCCGCTCCCCGGCGTCTGCGCTGGGATATCTGTGCGGGTTTGCCTTCCCGCTGCTCTTCTTCCTCCAGACCTTCGTGTCCAAACGGCTGCTGGCCGATTACGCCAGCATGTATGCCGCCTATGACCTGGGGCTGGGGGTGGATCTGCGGCTTATGTTCCGGTACTACGGCATCTTCCTGCTGGCCGTGGCGCTGGCCCTGGCGGTGTGGCTGATCCTCCGGCGGGAGGACCGGCAGCGGGGCGTGTTCCTGCTGCTCCAGCCGCTGGTGTGCTTTTTCCTCTTCACCCGGGTGCAGTCCCACGGGCAGCAGCACCTGCTGCTCTACGCCCCGGCCCTGGCCTGCCTGCTGCTGCTGGGCTTTGCCCGCCTGGGGGAGCGGGGGCGGCTGGGATATCTGCTGGTGGCCCTGGCGGTGGTGCCCACCGCCGTGAGTCCGGCCCTTCCCCGGGTCCAGTCGGGCATCATTCAGGACTACCCCCTCTTCATCCCCCTGCCCAATTTCTCCTACGCCCCGCCCCGGAGGGCCGACGCAGACGAGATCGTGGCTCTGGTACGGCGGCTGGATGAGTTTGGGGCGGAGGGCAAGCGGGTGGGGCTTCTGTCCTCCTCCTTCGTGCTCAATACCAGCGCCCTGCGCAACGCCGAGGACTCCCTGAGCCTGAAGCGGGTGTCCGATGTGGACCGGAGCTATCTGGTGGATCTGCCCGCCGTGGACCAGCGGGACGGCTTTGGCGGGGCCATCTACGCCTGCGATATCCTGGCGGTGGCCGACCCCATCCAGCTCCACCTGGGGGAGGAGAACCAGCAGGTGGTATGGGCCCCGGCCCACAGCCTGCTGGAGGGGGAAAACATCGCCGGGGCCTACCGGCGGCTGGAGGAGAGCTTCTCCCTGGAGAGCGACGGCATCACCGTCTATTTCTTTGAAAAGCAGCGGGACCCCACGGCAGAGGAGAAGGGAGAACTGGCCGCCCTCATCCGGCAGGTCCACCCCGAGATGGAGATCGCCGGGTAGGGGAGGGGGTCCCAACAGGTGCTTGCAATCCGGGAAACAGTATGCTATACTTCTGTCAACTGCGGACCACTGTCCCGGCTATTTTTGAGCAGAAGGAGCGGGTGAGCCCTGGTGGACGAACCTCCCTTGTACGATAAACAGAGTAATATGCACAGGGCAGCCTTACCTCAACAGGGGATAGGGCTGCCCTTTCATACATAAAACAGCCGGGACCCCAATTTTAAGAAAGATGGAGTTGATCGTTACTCCTATGGGCAGTGACAGTATTGGAATGTTAGCCGCGCTTATTATTCTGGTGATCATGTCGGCCTATTTCTCAGCCACCGAGACCGCCTTTACCTCCCTGAACCGGATCCGGCTCAAGAGCCGGGCGGAGAACGGCGACCAGCGGGCCGCCCGCACCCTGGCTCTGGCGGAGGACTATGACAGGCTCCTCTCCACCATTCTGATCGGCAACAATATCGTCAACATTACGGCCACCACTATCTCCACTCTGCTCTTTGTGAAGCTGCTGGGCGGCGAGCAGGGCCCCGCGGCCTCCACCGTGGTGCTCACCGTGGTCATCCTGATCTTTGGCGAGATCTCCCCCAAGAGCCTGGCCAAGGAATCCCCCGAGCGCTTTGCCATGCTGGCCACCCCGCTACTGCGCTTTTTCCTGCTGATTTTAACGCCGCTGAATTTCCTCTTTACCCAGTGGAAGCGGCTGCTCTCCCACATCGTCCGCAGCAAGGGCGACGACAGCATCACTGAGGAGGAGCTGGTGACTATGGTGGACCAGGCCGAGACCGAGGGCGGGCTGGACCAGCACGAGAGCGAACTCATCCGGGCGGCCATCGAGTTCAACGATCTGGAGGTGGAGGAGATCCTTACTCCCCGGGTGGATATCGTGGCGGTGGAGGACACCGACTCCATGGACGACATTGCCAGGGCTTTTGCCGAAAACGGCTATTCCCGGCTGCCGGTGTACCATGAGGACATCGACGATATCGTGGGCGTCATCCACGAGAAGGACTTCCACGCCGCCCGCTACCACGGGCAGACCGACGTGTCCGCCATCATCAGCACGGTGCTTTACACCACCGGAAACACCAAGATCTCCGACCTGCTGCGCATCCTCCAGAAGGAGAAGGCCCACATGGTCATCGTGGTGGATGAGTACGGCGGCACCGAGGGTCTGGTGACCCTGGAGGACATTGTGGAGGAGCTGGTGGGCGAGATCTGGGATGAGCACGACGAGGTCATCGAGGAGTTCCGCAAGCAGGAGGACGGCAGCTACCTGATCTCCTGCAACGCCGACCTCTCCGACCTGTTCGACCTCTTTTCCATACGGGGCGAGTGCGACGCCAATACCGTGTCCGGCTGGGTCATGGAGCAGGTGGGCCGGGTGCCGGAGGAGGGCGACCGCTTCCAGGCTGACGATCTGGACGTCACCGTCACCAAGGTGGACCACCGGCGGGTCATGGAGATCCGGGTGGTGGTACTGCCGGAAGAGGGAAAGAACGGCGACTGAGCCGGATGATAAAAAGCCCCCTGCCGCCGGCAGGGGGCTTTGACGCAGGCGAAAGAAATACAAAAGCTGACCGGCGTCAGGGCGGAGACCATGGGGATCGTTCCGGCTCAGTGGTAATCCACCGATACCAGGGTCAGCCCCTGGGGCGGAGCGGTGAAGCCGGCGGCGGAGCGGTCCAGGGCCGCGAGGACGGCAGGCATCTCTTCCGGAGCCCGCTTTCCCTGGCCCACCTCCAGCAGCGTACCGGTGAGGATGCGCACCATGTGGTAGAGAAAGCCGTCCCCGTGGAAGGTGAGGTCCAGGTCGGCGCCCCGGAGGGAGATCCGGATGGAATCCACTGTGCGCACGGTGGATTTTTTCATCTTCCGGTTGGAGCAGAAGGAGCGGTAGTCGTGGGTGCCGGTAAGGAGGGCAGCGGCGCGCTCCATGGCGGAGAGGTCCAGAGGCCCCTCCAGCTGGTACTGGTACCGGCGGCGGAACACGTCGGGCACGTCCCCCAGGCGGATGGAATAGCGGTAGGTCTTGCCCACGGCGTTGAGCCGGGCGTGGAAGCGCTCGCCGGCGGGCTCCGCCGAGAGAACGGCAATGTCGCCGGGGAGGGCGGCGTTGAGGCGGCGGCGCAGTTCCTGAGGCGGGAGAGACACCGGCAGGCGGACGCTGGCCGTCTGGCCCAGAGCGTGGACGCCCGCGTCGGTCCGGCCCGCGCCGTGGACTTCCACCGGCTGCCCCGCCAGGGCGGAAAGCGCTGCCTCCAGCCTGCCCTGGATGGTGTTGTCCGTGTTGCCCTGGCGCTGCCAGCCGTCGTAGCGGGTGCCGTCGTATTGAAGGGTGAGTCGGTAATTCATGGCCGTCCCTCCTGAGTGAGATGCCTCCATTTTAGCGGAAGGGCCCGGCACCGTCAAGGCGGCGTGTGCCTTGAAATAGGGCGAAAAATGTTGTATGATAATGTCTGCTGAATAAACCGCTTTCCGGCTTTGTTCAATACGCATTATAGTAACAAATACCGGCCCTGTCCGGACGCAGAGGATGAAGGAAGGTTCTGTATGAAAGAAAAGAGCGAAATCAGGGCCCGTTATGACCGGGCTGCCAACGCCATGAATTATGTGGTGGGACTGCTGTGTATCGCGGGCGTCCTGCTGGGCGGTTACCTGGAGCAGTATATCGGAGTGTTCCTGACGCTGGGGGGCGCGGTGGGCGCCGCCGTGTCGGGATACGCCTCGCTGCTGTACCGCAAGGTGCCCAAGGAGCAGATCGAAAAGCCCAAGGGCTTCCTGGCCGGGATCTCCAACGCCAATCCCTATGTGGTCCTTATCTTTTTCGTGATCGTGATCGCGGTGGGAGTGATCGTGCTGGCCGGGGGCTGAGGATGGGTTCACATGTGTCCGTCTCCCATGGGGCAGGCCGCATTTGATACGGAAGAAAAAGCGCCGCACCGGGTTTTCCGGTGCGGCGCTTTCTTATAAATGAGATCAGTTCTTGCTGTTGAGCTCATGCAGGAACTGGAGCAGGCGGGACTCATCCTCCTTGCTCTCGGCAAAGAGCTCCAGAGAATCGCCGGACTCCTCCAGCAGGCGGCCGATGGCAATATACTGGGACATGGAGGACTTCAGATTGAACACATCGCCCTCCAGAGACTTGAGGAAAACGCCGTTGGTGCAGGAATTGACGACCTCGATAAACTTCTGGACGTCCTTGACATTAGTCAGCTTCATCAATACTCGCTCCTTTTCAGATTCGTTTTGGTCAGCATAGTATATCATGGACGGAAGCAGGCGGCAATGGGCAGAAATCGCAAATTTTCAGACGCACCAGTTCATTTGTTTGTATGAATTCCAGCCCCAAGCGCTTACTTTTTGGCCTTGGAATCTACCACGTCCTTGAGCAGGGCGGTGAACGCTTCCATACTCATGGCGCCCAGGTCGCCGTCGGCACGGTGGCGGGGAGAGACGGTGCCGTTCTCCATGTCGCGGTCGCCCACCACCAGCATATAGGGGACCTTTTCTATCTGAGCCTCGCGGATCTTCTTGCCGATCTTCTCGTTGCGGTAGTCCACGGTCACGCGGTAGCCCAGAGCCTCCAGCGCTTTGGCCTTCTCCGCGCAGTAGTCGGCGGCACGGTCGGTAACGGGGAGGAAACGGACCTGCTCGGGGGCCATCCAGGTGGGCAGGGCGCCGGCGTACTCCTCGATGAGATAGGCCAGGGTCCGCTCATAGCAGCCCAGAGAAGTGCGGTGGATGATATAGGGGGTCTTTTTCTGACCGTCCACGTCCACATACTCCATGCCGAACTGCTTGGCCAGCAGCATGTCGATTTGGATGGTGACCAGGGTGTCCTCCTTACCGAACACGTTCTTGTACTGGATGTCCAGCTTGGGGCCGTAGAAGGCGGCCTCGTCGATGCCGATGGTGTACTTGACACCCAGGTCGTCCAGGATCTGGCCCATGACCCGCTGGGCCTCATCCCACTGCTCCGGAGTGCCCTCGTACTTGTTGTTGGGGTTGGTGGGGTCCCACTGGGAGAAGCGGAAGGTACACTTGTCCAGCAGTCCCACGGTGCCCAGGCAGTACTTGGCCAGATCCAGGCAGCCCTTGAACTCCTCCTCCAGCTGCTCGGGGCGCAGGATCAGATGGCCCTCGGAGATGGTGAACTGGCGGACGCGGATGAGGCCGTGCATCTCGCCGGAATCCTCATTGCGGAACAGGGTGCTGGTCTCGCCCAGGCGCATGGGCAGGTCACGGTAGCTGCGGCCCCGGTTCAAAAACACCTGGTACTGGAAGGGGCAGGTCATGGGACGCAGGGCGAAGCACTCCTTGGAGTAGTCGTCGGGGTCGCCCAGCACGAACATGCCGTCCAGATAGTGATCCCAGTGGCCGGAGATCTTATACAGCTCCCGCTTGGCCATGTAAGGGGTCTTGGTCAGCAGGTAGCCCCGCTTCTGCTCCTCGTCCTCCACCCAGCGCTGAAGGGTCTGGATCACCCGGGCGCCCTTGGGCAGCAGGATGGGCAGGCCCTGACCGATGCAGTCTACGGTGGTGAAATACTCCAGCTCCCGGCCCAGCTTGTTGTGATCCCGCTTGAGCGCTTCCTCCCGCTCTTTCAGGTAGGCGTCCAGCTCGTCCTTCTTGGGGAAGGCGATGCCATAAATGCGCTGAAGCTGCTTGCGGCTGGAGTCGCCCCTCCAGTAGGCGGCGTTGCAGGCGGTGAGCTTGATGGCGTTGCCCTTGATGCGGCCGGTGGAGTCCACGTGGGGGCCGGCGCACAGGTCGGTGAACTCGCCCTGCTTGTAGAAGGAGATGTGGGCGTCCTCAGGCAGGTCGTTGATGAGCTCCACCTTGAAGGGTTCGTCCTTCTCCTCCATGAACTTGATGGCCTCCTCCCGGGGCAGCTCGAAGCGCTCCAGAGGCAGCTTCTCCTTGCAGATCTTGCGCATCTCGGCCTCGATGCTCTCCAGGATCTCGGGGGTGAAGGGGAAGGGGGAGTCCAGATCGTAATAGAAGCCCTCGTCAATGGAGGGGCCGATGGCCAGCTTCACCTCGGGGTACAGGCGCTTGACCGCCTGGGCCAGGATGTGGGAGCAGGTGTGCCAGTAGGTCTTGCGGTATTCGGGGTTTTCAAAGGTGTACTTGTTCTCGTCAGACATGTGCGATCCATCCTTTCTGCACGGATAACGGGGCAAAACAAAAAACGCTTCACCCCTGATGTGTGTTCAGGGGTGAAGCGGTCAGCTCCACGGTTCCACCCTGCTTACGGCATATGCCGTCGCTCGTGACCTCTGTAACGGGAGGACCCGGCCCGGCCTACTTCGTTCAGCGGGCGGCTCAGGGGTGGTTAAACATCCGTTTCGCGGTGCAGCCGCGTTTTCAGCCAGTGACGCGGCCTCTCTGTGCGGCGAAGACGGACAGGATCCCCTTCATTGCCTCTTTTACGAAAACACTATATCACCATCGAATGCAGGTGTCAAGCGGAGAAGAGGGTATTTTTCAGAAGAAGCGAGCACCGAATGGACAGATACAGAAAGAAAATGTACGCATCTGGCGATCAATTGTGCGTGGCTGCTAAGTGTTCCAGCACCCTGGGAGCGGCGATGAGAAACCAGGTGGAAAACCGGGCAGGACATTCCACCAGCTCCTGCCGGAGCTGGGAGAAGGGGACCCAGCGGGTCTCCTCGATCTCCTCCGGGTCGGGACAGACCGGACCGGACCATCGGCCCAGAAACACGTGATCCAATTCGTATTCAAAGAGCTGGGGGCCATACTGACTGAAGTAGTGAAAGGAAAACAGTTCCTCCACCGGGCAGGAGATACCCAGTTCCTCCTTCAGCCGCCGTGGGACGGCCTGTTCCAGAGATTCCCCCGCCCTGGGATGGGAGCAGCAGGCGTTTGCCCACAGGCCGCCGGAATGGTATTTCCCCCGGCTGCGGCGCTGGAGCAGCATCCGCTCTCCGTCGGTGAGAAAGACGGAGAACGCCCGGTGGAGCAGGCCGCGGCGGTGGACCTCGGCCTTGCCGGCGGAGCCAATGGGAACGTCATCCAGGTCCACCAGGATCAGCTGGTCTTCAGTGTGCATGGGAATCCCTCCAAAGGTCAGAAATGGGCGGTCATGAGGCAGCGCTCCGCTTGACCTGGCCATAGACACGCTCCGGACGGCCCCGGGTGGTGAGACGCCGGGTGGCCACCACGGCCAGGATGCCGGCCTTTTCCATGGCGCTGAGGAAATGGTTGGCGCTGCGGTGAGTGACTGACAGCTTATCGGCCAACTCCCGGGCGGTGATCCGTCCCTCCGGCATATTCTGAATGGCGGAGAGCACCTTCATCACTGTGAGGGAGGAGAGGCCGGAGTCGTTGTAGTTATCCGACAACATGCTCGAGGAGGTGGGGACGGTGAGCATGGAGCTGTGGCCCAGGGGCCCGATCAGTTCCTGTTTTTCATTGACCAGATAGCTGCCCCCCAGCAGTTCTCCCTCCCGGACGGCATTGAGGGCGTTGAGCTTGGCGTGGTAGATGTTGTCTCCAATGCCGTAGCCGATGGATACCTTGAAGTCCAGCCGCTTGGACAGATAGTCGCTGATGATGCATTTGGTATAGTTCTGGGTGCACCAGTCCACCGACTTCCGGTCGGTAAGGAGGCATACGCCGAAATGGCTGCGCCGGGGCATGACGTTCAGAGCCGAGTCGGAGAAGAATTCCCGCAGGGTATTCTCCAGCAGGACACAGCGCTGCTCGAACAGGTCATTACTCGAGATGACGGAAGGCTCCAGATTAAAATGGATCTCGGCGGGCTGGTTCTCCTGGAGCCGGCGGATCTCGATCTCGCGCAGCAGACTTTCACAGGCGTCCCGGACGGCGGCGTGGCTGTGGTAGGGGTAGTAGACCTGGACCCCCTCCTTCCGCAGCAGCGGGATGAGCCCGCTGTACCTGGTGATGATACAGTCAAAATTGCCGGTCTTCCAGATGGAGAGGAGACGTTGATAGTGGAGGTCCTCAGCATACTGAAAGTTGTCAAGTCCCTGCTGAGTGGGGGGCTGGGCCATATAGTCGGAAATGGAAATACCCTGATCCGCAGTGAGAAAATCTTCAATTTTCAGATGCAGGTGATCCAGAAAGTCACAGTAGACACGGGAAAAATCCTGCACGCCCCGCTCCAGATGGAGCCGCCACAGCAGGCGGTGAACGGCGGCGTCATCCATCAGGATGGGCACCACCGGACGCTGATCCCGGGCGGCCAGGTCCTTGAGCGCGTCGGCGAAGCGGATGCCGGAGACCAGGATACCGTCCACGTTGCTGCCCAGCTGGCGGTATACCGACTCCATACCCTTGAGCGGATCATAGGCATAAAAAGAAGGAGTGCAATTTAAAGAAAATTTAGAAAAGGCGTTTTCAATATTTGACTGGATCAGATTGGTGGCGATGACAGCGATTCTATACGGCTCCACGAGCATACATTCCTTCCTGATAATTCACTCGGACGCGCTTTTCCTTATTTTAGCGCTGCTTTCCGTTTTTGGCAAGAGCATTTGCGCACAAAAGCTGCCGATATCTCTTTAAATTTTCTTTAATTCAAAGAAACGCAGTTTTTGCGGCGGATTTTTACAATAAAACTGACGAAGCCTCCAAAATAGAACATGAAAGCAACAGAATGATTGACTTTATAAACAAGGACGTTATAATTAATAACATCAAATTCGCTATCCATTCTTTAAATTAGAAGCCCGGATGGGTGGAACGTGAAGGGTGAGATTTTTTATGGATATGACAAGAAAACGCTATAATACGCCCAAGAAAGCACGGATCGTTGTGGAGCATTGTCCGGTGGACGAGACGGGAAAGCCCTGCCACTGCCACACAGAGGGCCAGGTGTTTGAGTTCGATTTTGAGCGATGCCCGGCCAACTTCTGCGCGGCGGCCTTCCACAATCTCTGGCCCCAGCTCCGGGTGCTGGAGCTGGGTGGCCGGCATCCCTGGGACGCCACGCCCGGCGTGACCCGGGTGGCCTGCCCCGATCCGGGGAAGCCCACCATTTTCCGCATCGAGGTCTACGACCCTGAGGAGGAGCAGAGCTAAGGCAGTTCATGCTTGACAGTTTAGAAACCGTACAGCAGACTATGCCATAGTGAGCGAAGGCACTTGCTGTGGTCATACCGCGGCAGGCGCCTTTGCTTTATATAAAAAAGGAGGAATGTGCAGGAGTTGGCCAAACTGTTTGGCTGAGCGTATCAGACCGAAAAGGGCAATCAAAACCGAAGACAACGATTATTAAGGAGGAACAAACACATGAAATTCAAGAAACTGGTCACCGGCCTGCTTACCAGCGCCATGCTCATCACCATGCTGGCCGCCTGCGGCGGCGGATCCTCTTCCACCCCCACCCCCTCCAAGGCGCCCGACGCCTCTCAGGCTCCCACCGCGGAGTCCCAGGCTCCCTCCGGCGAGGCCTACAAGGTCGCCATGCTGCTGACCGGCTACATCAACGACGCCGGCTGGTGCCAGTCCGCCTATGAGGGACTGAAGCTGGCTGAGGAGGAATTCGGCATCGAGCCTGCCTACACCGAGGCCATTCCCCAGCCCGATTTCGAGGCTGTGATGCGCGACTACGCCGATCAGGGCTATGACATGGTCATCTGCGTGGGCAACGAGTTCTCCGATGCCGCTCTGGCCGTGGCCCCCTCCTTCCCCGACGTGAAGTTCGCCGTCATGAACGGCAACAGCGCCGCTGAGCCCAACGTGGGCGCCTACCGCTTCAACACCCCCGAGTCCGGCTTCGTGGCCGGCGCTCTGGCCGCCATGTACTCTGAGAGCGGCACCGTGGGCGTGGTGGCCGGCTCCACCTCCCCCCACATTAAGGACGCTGCCGAGGCCTTCGGCGTGGGCGCCAAGTACATCAACCCCGACATCAATGTCCTCATCGGCTACACCGAGACCATGACCGATATCGCCAAGGGCAAGGAGATGGGCATGGCCTTCATTGAGCAGGGCGCCGACGTCCTGTGCGCCAACGCCAACTCCGCCTCCCTGGGCGTCATCGACGCTGCCAAGGAGAAGGGCATCAAGCACATCGGCTACATCAGCGACCAGTACGACGTGGCCCCCGAGACCGTCATGGTCTCCCTGATCCAGAGCAACCCCTTCATGATCCGCTCCATCGTTGAGGCCGGCGTGAACGGCACCTTCGAGCCCAAGCTGAACCTGTTCGGCATGAAGGAGGGCGCCCTGTATCTGAGCGACTTCCACGGCAATGACTCCAAGCTGACTGCCGACCAGCTGGCCAAGCTGGATGAGATCATCAACGGCATCAAGGACGGCTCCCTGAAGTCCGCCGGCGTGGTACCCAAGTCCTCCTTCGAGAAGTAAGGAAAGGAACTGATCTGAACCCAGGCGGCAGACCCATTGCCTTTTTAAGACAAATGCCGGGCGTACGGTCTGAGAGCGTTTTCTCGGGCCGTACGCCCCCCTGTTACCCACAGCACCCGCCGGAGCAGCCCGTCCGCGGACATTGTCCTCAAACCGCAAACGATCAGGAGGAATGAGAAACCATGGGAGAAAAGATTCTGGAGATGAGAAACGTCACCAAGCGTTTTGGGACCCTCGTCGCCAATAACAAGGTCAATTTCGACCTGGAAAAGGGAGAGGTACACGCTCTGCTGGGTGAGAACGGCGCGGGCAAGACCACTCTGATGAACTGCCTGTACGGCATCTACAGCCAGGAGGAGGGCGAGATCCTGCTGAACGGTCAGCCCCTCCATCTCAGCGGACCCAGGGACGCCATCGCCCACAACATCGGCATGGTGCACCAGCACTTCATGCTGGTCCCGCCTCTGACCGTGCTGCAGAACATCGTTCTGGGCCAGGAGTGCAAGATCACACCCATGAAGCTGGACCAGGCCCGGAAGGACGTGGAGGAGCTGTGCCGCAAGTACAACTTCCAGCTGGAGCTGGACAGCAAGGTGGCCGACCTGTCGGTGGGCGCGCAGCAGCGCGTGGAGCTGGTGAAGGCCCTCTACCGGGGCGCCGACATCCTGATCCTGGACGAACCCACCGCCGTGCTGACCCCCAACGAGGTGGAAGGCCTCTTTGACAGCCTGAGCCAGTTCGTGGCCCAGGGCAAATCCATCATCATCATCTCCCACAAGCTGTGGGAGGTCAAGCGCATCTCCAACCGTGTCACCGTTCTGCGCAGCGGCGCGGCGGTGGCCACTGTAAACACCGCGGACGTGGAAGAGTCCGACCTGGCCGACATGATGGTGGGCCGCAAGGTGACTCTGGAGTATGACAAGACTCCCGTCAAGTCCCAGGAACTGATTTTTGAGATGAAGAATGTCAGTGTGGACACCGGACACCGGGCGTCCTCGCTGAAAAACATATCCATGTGCATCCACAAGGGCGAGATCGTGGGCATCGCCGGCGTGGACGGCAACGGCCAGCTGGAGCTGTCCGAGACCGTTATGGGCCTGCGGAACGTGCAGTCCGGCCAGGTATTCTTCGATGGCGAAGAGATCACCCATATGCCCACGCGCCACCGCATCGAGAAGGGCTTTGCCCATATCCCCGAGGAGCGCATGACCCAGGGCCTGGTGATGAACTTCTCGGCCAGCGAGAACATGGTCATCAACTGCTATGACCGCCCGCCCTTTACCAAAAACCATATCTTCGACAGCAGGGCCGTGAAGGAAAACGGCAAAAAGCTGGTGGAAGAGTACGACGTGCGTCCCCGCAATCCCGAGGCGCTGGCCCGCTCCTTCTCGGGCGGCAACCAGCAGAAGATCATTATCGCCCGGGAGATCTCCCAGAACCCCAAGCTGGTGGTGGCCGTCCAGCCTACCCGCGGCCTGGACATCGGCGCCAGCCAGTTCGTGCACACCAAGCTGCTGGAGAGCAAGGAGAAGGGCGCCGGTGTGCTGGTCATCTCGGCCGACCTGGATGAGGTACTGGCCGTGTCCGACCGGGTGCTGGTCATCAACGAGGGCGAGATCATGGGCGAGTTCGTCCCCGGCACCATCAGCTACGGCGAGATCGGACTGATGATGGGCGGTACCAGGCTGGAAACCAAGAAGGAGGGAGATCCCGCATGAGCTTCAATGTAGGAAACAAGGAAGTGCACATCCAGCGGAAAAAGGCTGCGGACAGCCCCTTCCTGCAGCAGCTTCTGGGCCTGGGTCTGGCGCTGCTGCTGGTGCTGGCGGTCACTTCCATTATCATCGCCACGTCGGGCAAGTCCCCGCTGGCCGCGTTCCAGTGCATGATCAAGGGCGCCTTCGGCACCAAAAACAGCGTGGCTGAGACCCTCATCAAGACCGTTCCCCTGCTGCTGGCCGGTCTGGGCCTGACCATCTGCTACCGCACCGGCCTGACCTCCCTGGGGTCTGAGGGCCAGATCATCATGGGCGGCCTGATGGCCACCATCGTGGGCGTATATATGGGCGGCCTGCCCAGCCCCGTGCTCATCCCCCTGTGCTTCATCGCCGGCATGATCGGCGGCGGACTGTGGGCCGCCATCGCCGGCGTCCTCAAGGCCAGGCTGGGAGTCAGCGAGATCATCAACACCATCATGCTCAACTACGTCGCCACCTACCTGGTGGGCTACCTCATCGACGGTCCCCTGCAGGAGGAGACCGGCTTCTATCCCCAGTCCGACCTGCTGAGCCAGAACGCCTGGCTGCCCAGCATTCTCCAGGGCACCCGGCTGAATATCGGTATCGTTGTGGCCCTGGTGGGCGCCGTGGTGGTCTATTTCCTGCTGTGGAAGCTGCCTCTGGGCTACCAGATGCGGGCCGTGGGCAACAACCCCATCGCTGCCCGCACCAACGGCATCAAGGTGGCCAAGAACATGGTCATGGCCATGGTGCTCTCCGGCGTGTTCGCCGGTCTGGCCGGCGCCATCGAGATCACCGGCATCCATCACCGCCTGATGAACGGCTTTAGCTCCAGCTATGGCTTTGACGCCATGGCCGTGGCTCTGCTGGGCGGCCTGCATCCCGCCGGCGTCACCGTGGCGGCCCTCTTCTTCGGCGCGCTGCGCACCGGCGCCAACACCATGCAGCGTACCCTGCAGGTGCCGGTCTCTCTGGTCAACATCATCCAGGGCCTGGTGATCCTCTTCGTGCTGATGCAGGCGATCCTGCGCAACTTCACCCTGAAGATCTTCACCCGCGGCAAGAGCAAAGTGAAGGAGGCATAAGCAGATGGATATTCTCAGCGGATTCCTGGAGGCCATGGTCCGTATGGCCTGCCCCATTATGCTGGCCAGCCTGGGCGCGGTCTTTACCGCCCGCAGCGGCATCATCAACTTCGCCATGGAAGGCATCATGATCATGGGCGCCTTCTTCGGCGTGTATGGCTCCTATATGACGGGCAACCCCTGGGTGGGCGCCGTGCTCGGCATGCTGGGCGGTCTGGCCGCGGCAATGGTCCTGGGCGTCATGAGCATCTCGGTCAAGGTGGACCAGGTGGTGGCGGGCACCGGCATCAATGTGCTCTTCCTGGGCCTGACCAGCTACCTCTTCACCGTCATGTATCCCAACGGCCAGCCCTCCTCCGTCACCGGCTTCCCCTCCCTGGAGATCCCCGTGCTCTCCGCCATTCCCGGCATCGGCGGCATTTTTCGCCAGAACCTGCTGACCTATCTGGCCTATCTGATGGTGCCTGTGCTGTGGTACATCCTCAACCGGACCACCTTCGGCCTGTGCCTGCGCTCCGTGGGCGAGCAGCCCCACGCCGCTGACTCCCTGGGCATCAACGTGGACAGAATGCGCTATATCGCCATCGTGATTTCCGGCCTGCTGGGCGGCCTGGGCGGCGCGGCCCTTTCCCTTGGCCAGGTCTCCGTGTTCATGGAGAACATGACCTCCGGCCGTGGCTACGTGGCCTGGTCCGCCGTTACCGTGGGCAAGTGGAACCCCTTCGGCATCATGGGCGCGTCCCTGCTCTTCGGCGGCGCCGAGGCGGTGCAGCTGCGCCTGCAGGCCATCGGCATCGAGATCCCCCACCAGTTCACCCAGATGCTGCCCTACCTGCTGACCATGATCGTGCTGGCCGGTGTGGTGGGCAAGACCGTCGGCCCCAAGGCCATGGGCAAGCCCTTCGTGAAGGGAGAGCGCTGATATGGCCTTTTCCGCAGACGATATGAAATTTCCCACCGTCTGCCCGAATCCGGAGCTCCTCGCCGCCCTGACGGCGGGGAGCTCTCTCCGGACTCCGGACAAAGTGCGCCGGGTGATGGGTGAGCTGGTGTTCCCCCAGCCCCCGGAGGAGCGGCCCTATCTGTACGGCTGCATGGTGCTCTCCTTTGACGGAAAGATGGGCTTTCCCGACGATCCCGAGGGCACGCTCATTTCCAAGGAAAACCGGTTTGACCCCGTGGGCGGCAAGACCGACTTCTGGATCATGAACGTCTGCCGGGCCTACGCCGACGCGGTGATCCTGGGTACCGGCACCCTGAAGGCCCGGATGCACAAGGTGTGGTATGCCGAGGTCTCCGATCCCGACCTGGTGGAGGCCCGGCCCGGCCTGGGCAAGCGCACCGGCCAGCCCCTGAACATCGTGGCCTCCATCGACGGGCGTGACGTGCCCATGGAGCACGCCACCTTCTCCCTGGAGGAAAAGCCCCTTATCATGACCTCCCTGCCCGGCTGGCGCTATCTGGAGGAGCACATGCCCCAGCCGGTGCGCCTGGTGGACAGCCCCCGGGACCTGACCGCCGACCAGAGCGTCATCCAGGTGCTGGCGGCGGGAGAGGACCAGCCCGACACGGCGGCCCTTCTGAAGCTGCTGCGGGCGTGCGGCGTGAACTACGTGTCAGTGGAGGCGCCGGGCTACATCTGGCAGCTCATCCGGGAGGGGTTCCTGGATGAGTACATGCTCAACTACTCCGGCGTCATGGCCGGCGGGAATACCGCTCTGGGCACCTGGGCGGGACAGACCGTGGCCAGCCATCCCCACGCGGCCCTGCTCAGCGTGGGCTGGCATAAGGGGTTCCTCTATACCCGGCAGAAGCTCCTCTACGACAACATGTGACGCGCCCCGCTCATCCAAGAGAGAAAGGAAAGTGGATCTATGGTTAAGATCGTTGGACTCTGCGCCAGCCCCCGGAAGAGCGCGAGTGAATATGTGACCGAGCAGTGCCTGGCCGCCATCCGGGAGGCCTTCCCCGACGTGGAGACCGAGCTGGTCTCGGTCCGGGGCAAGAAGATCGCCGCCTGCACCGACTGCGGCTACTGCAAGCGGGAAAAGACCTGGTGCTGCATCAAGGACGACATGCAGCCGCTCTTTGAGAAGATCATCGAGGCAGACGGCATCCTGGTGGTGTCTCCGGTCTACGTGATGACCGCCACCCCCCAGCTCCACGCCATCTGTTCCCGGATGCGCCCCGCCATGCACTGCTATCCCGGCATGCTGCGCAACAAATTCGCCGCGGCGGTGGCTGTGGGCGGCACCCGCAACGGCGGACAGGAGACCACCATCAACGACATCATCCAGCTCTTCGGCACCCGTGCCATCAACATCGTGACCAACGAGTCCGGCGGCTACACCGGCGGTAAGGTCTGGTCCCAGGATCAGGGTGCCGAGGGCGCTGCCGCCGACACCATCGGCATGAAGACCGCCACCGACCTGGCCAAGAAGCTGGCCGAGGTGTGCGTCATCTACGCCAAGGGCAAGGAAGCCCTTGCGGCGGAAAAGGGATGATGGGCATGAAGCAGGCATGGGTCCATGTACATATCGTCACGGTGGACCGGGAGGACCGGGTCTTTCCCGACGGCGGTATCCTCTATGAGGACGGTGTCATCCGCGCCGTAGGGGAGAGTGCTGAGATCGAGCGCCTGGCCCTGGAGCAGGGCGCTGAGATCAGAGATGGGGCGGGCAAATACCTCTTCCCCGGCCTCATCAACACCCACACCCACCTCTACCAGGAGCTGACCAAGGGCCGGGGCAGCGACCTGAGCCTGGAGGACTGGTTCCCCAAGGCCATGGCCCCGGTGGGCGCCGCTCTGCGGGAGCGGCATATGGAGGCCGGCGTGGAGCTGGGCCTGCTGGAGGCTGTCCGCAGCGGCACCACCACGGTGGCCGACTACATGCAGCACCAGCCCATCCCCGGCCTGGGCATCGTGGAGCTGGATGCAGCCCAGAAGCTGGGCGTGCGCATGGTCTACGGCCGGGGCTACCGGGACATCGGCCGGCCTGAGGTCATCGAGACGCCGGAGAAGATCTTTGCCGACGTGGATGACCTGCGCGGCCGCTATGAGTCCGGCGACGGTATGATCACGGTCTGGCTGGCCCCCGCGGCCAGCTGGGGCCTGAGTGACGGCCTCATGCGGGCTACCCGGCAGTATGCCGACGCCAACCATATGCCCATCATGATGCACCTCTTCGAGACCGGCAGCGACGATGCGGGCAGCCGGGAGCGCTTCGGCAAGCCCGCCATTGAGTGGTTTGAGGAGGCCGGACTGCTGGGCAGCGACCTGCTGGCCGTCCACTCGGTGGCCCTGGGCGAGGAAGAGCTTGCCAAATACCGGGAATATGGTATCATGGTATCCTACAACCCGGTGTCCAATATGTACCTTGCCTCCGGCGTGGCCCCCATCCGGCGTCTGCTGGACATGGGGCTCACCGTGGGCCTGGGTACCGACGGCGCCGGTTCCAACAACAGCAACGACATGATCGAGGCCATGAAGTCGGGCGCCCTGCTGCAGAAGGCCTTCTCCCGGGATCCCCGGAGCCTGACTGCCCCCGAGGCACTGCGCATGGCCACCATCGAGGCCGCCCGCAGCCTGCGCATTGACCACCTGGTGGGCTCCATCGAGGTGGGAAAGCGGGCCGACTTCTTCCTGTACGATCCCATGCGCAGCGTCAAGTCCTGCCCGGTGTGCGGCGATATCACCGCCACCCTGGTCTACTCCGGCGACTGCCAGGGGGTGGACACGGTGGTGGTCAACGGCCGTACCCTTCTCTCCGGCGGTGTCTTTACCCAGGCCGACGAGGCGGGTATTCTGGCCCGGGCCCGGGATATGGCGGAGGATCTGGCCCGCTGCATTTCCTGATATGATTTTCAATGCGTAAAAAGGAGCTTTGTGACCGATGAATGAGATTTACGATCTGAACAGCTATATGAAGGCGCTGGAGGAGCACAACCTGCTCTTCACCGCCAGGAAGGAAGTGGACTGGAACCACGAGGTGGGTTCGGTCATCGCCACCCTGGAGCCCAGCGGCCGGGCGGCCTACTTCCCCCAGGTCAAGGACAAGGAGTTTGGCATCTGCGGCAACATGCTGGGGTCCATGGACTCCATCGCCGTGGCCCTGGGCTGCGCCAAGGAGGAGATTACCGACTTCCTGGCCGATAAGCTGGAGCATCCCATCAAGCCCCGTGTGGTGGACAAGGCCCCCTGCCAGGAGAACGTGCTCACCGGTGACGCCATCGACATGAACCGCCTGCCTGTGCCCATCCACGCCCCCAAGGACGGCGGCCCCATCATTACCGGCGGCGTCATCGTCTCCAAGGAGCTCAACGGCACCCGCCAGAACCTGTCCTTCCAGCGGATGCATGTCAAGGGCAAGGACAAGATCAGCATTATGATCAACGAGTGGCGGCACCTGAAGGAGTTCTACGACGAGGCTGAGGCCCAGGGCAAGGCCCTGCCCATCGCCGTGGCCATCGGCGCCGACCCGGTGGTCTACGTGGGCGCCGGACTGCGCTATGACGGAGACGAGATGGAGATCGCCGGCGCCATCCGCGGCCGCCCCATGGACGTGGTGAAGTGTATCACCAACGACATCTATGTGCCCGCTGAGGCCCAGTTCATCATCGAGGGCGAGATCCTGCCCAACCAGCGTGAGCTGGAGGGCCCCCTGGGCGAGTTCACCGGCCACTACTCCGCCCCCTGGAACTCCCCCATCATCCACGTCACCGCCATCACTCACCGGAACAACGCCATCTATCAGACCATCAACGGCGCCTCCTTCGAGCATATCAACCTGGGCAACGTGCTGCCCCGTGAGCCGCTGATCAAGAACTTTACCACCTATGTGAGCAAGGGCGTCATCAACGTGCATATCCCACCCTACGGCTCCGGCTTCCTGGCCCTGGTCCGGCTGAAGAAGAAGAACCCCGGCGAGCCCAAGAACGTGGCTCTGGCCGCCCTGATGTCCTACGTGAACATCAAGAACGTCATCGTGGTGGACGAGGACGTGGATATCTACGAGCCCTCCGACGTGATGTGGGCCCTGTCCAACCGGGTGGTGCCCGAGAAGGACATCTCCTTCATCCACAACGCCCAGGGTCATGAGCTGGATCCCTGCTCCGACGAGCGGGGCGTGCAGACCAAGATGATCATCGACGCCACCCTCAGCGACGAGAGCCGCTGCCTGGAGCGGGTGCGCTACCCCAAGGTCAACCTGAAGGACTACCAGTAAACAGAGCGGAGCCAGGCGGACGGCCCAGCTCCGGAGGAGGAGAACATGGGAAAATACATCGTGGGCATCACCGGCGCCACCGGTTCCCTCTATGCCGACCGGGTCATCCGGAAGCTGCTGAACATGGGCCATGAGGTCCACCTGTGCATCACCTCGGCCGGACAGCTGGTGGCCCGCAGCGAGCTGGACTGGGCCTGGGAGGACGGGGCCGCTCCGGCGGAGATCGAGGCTGCCCTTCAGGAGTACTATGGCAGCACCGCCCTGCGATACTATGACCTTCACGCCATCGGCGCCCGTATCGCCAGCGGTTCCTTCCGCACCGACGGCATGGTGGTGGTGCCCTGCTCCATGGGCACCTTGTCCGCCATCGCCAACGGCGCCTCCCACAATCTGCTGGAGCGGGCGGCCGACGTGGTGCTCAAGGAGCGGGGAAGGCTGGTGCTGGTGGCACGGGAAACTCCCTTCAACACCATCCATCTGCAAAACATGCTCACCCTCTCCCAGTGCGGCGCGGTCATCATGCCCGCATGCCCCTCTTTCTACAACAAGCCCGCCTCGCTGGAGGAGCTGGCCGATTTCTTTGCCGCCCGTGTACTGGACCAGATGGGCCTCCACGACGACACCATCCGCCGCTGGGACGGCATCTGAAAAACAGCAAACAGGCCCCCGCGGACAAAGTCCGCGGGGGCCTGAAGTTTTTAAACGGGGTGAGATGCGGCGCCCTGTGGGGGCGTAGGGCAGGGCGCCCTCGCCCCGCCGGGGCCAAGACCTGTCAGGAGACGATCTCGCCGGTGAGGACGGTCCTGCTGTCCACGGTGAGCTGGCCGTCCCGGACGTCCACCGTGATGGTGTCGCCGGGCTGGACCTGGTCGGCGATGATGCGCCGGCTGATGAGGGTCTCCACCGTGTGCTGCAGGTAGCGGCGCAGGGGACGGGCGCCGTAGATGGGGTCGTAGGCGGCGTCGATGATGAACTGCTTGGCCGCCGGGGTGAGGGCGCAGGAGAGCTGCTTGTCGCCCAGGCGCTGGTTGATCTCGCCCACCATCAGGTCGATGATGTGGGTGATGTTGTCCCGGGTCAGGGGCTTATAGAACACGATCTCGTCCAGACGGTTCAGGAACTCAGGCCGGAAGGAGCGCTTGAGCAGCTCGTTGACCTGATCCCTGGCCTCTTCCGCGATCTCGCCGTCGGCTCCGATGCCGTCCAGCAGGAACTGGGAGCCCAGATTGGAGGTCAGGATGATGATGGTGTTCTTGAAATCCACGGTGCGGCCTTGACTATCCGTAATACGGCCGTCATCCAATACCTGAAGTAATACATTAAACACGTCGGGATGGGCCTTTTCCACCTCATCGAAGAGGATGACGGAGTAGGGCTTGCGCCGCACCGCCTCGGTGAGCTGGCCGCCCTCCTCGTAGCCCACATATCCGGGAGGGGCGCCGATGAGCCGGGAGACGCTGAACTTCTCCATATACTCGCTCATGTCGATGCGCACCAGATTCTTCTCGGAGTCGAACAGGGCCTCGGCCAGGGCCTTGGCAAGCTCCGTCTTGCCCACGCCGGTGGGGCCCAGGAAGAGGAAGGAGCCGATGGGCCGGTCGGGGCTGGCGATGCCGGCCCGGCTGCGGAGGATGGACTCGGAGACAAGGCGCACCGCCTCGTCCTGGCCCACTACCCGCTGGTGGAGGATGTCCTCCAGGTGGAGGAGCTTTTCCCGCTCGCCCTCCATCAGCTTGGACACGGGGATGCCGGTCCACCGCTCAATGATGCGGGCGATCTCCTCCTCGGTGACCTTGTCCCGCAGCAGGGAGGACTCCTTGCCCTGCTGGGCGTAGCCCTCCTCGATCTCAAGCTGCTTTTTCAGCTCGGGGATCCTGCCGTACTGGAGCTCGGCCGCGCGGTTCAGGTCATACTCCCGCTGGGCCTTTTCCAGAGCGGCGTTGGCCTCCTCCAGCTCGGCACGGAGCTGCTGGACCTTGCCGATGGCGTTCTTCTCGTTCTCCCACTGGGCCTTCTTGGCGTTGAACTCGTCCCGCATCTCGGCCAGCTCCTTCTGGATTTCGGCCAGGTGCTCCCTGGAGAGGGCGTCGTCCTCCTTCTTGAGGGCAGCCTCCTCGATCTCGTGCTGGATGATCTTGCGCTGGATCACGTCCAGCTCGGTGGGCATGGAGTCGATCTCGGTACGGATCATGGCGCAGGCCTCGTCGATGAGGTCGATGGCCTTGTCAGGGAGGAAACGGTCGGTGATATAGCGGTTGGAGAGGGTGGCGGCGGCGATGATGGCGCCGTCCTGGATCTTGACGCCGTGAAAGACCTCGTACCGCTCCTTCAGGCCGCGGAGGATGGCGATGGTGTCCTCCACCGTGGGCTCATTGACAGTGACGGGCTGGAAGCGGCGCTCCAGAGCGGCGTCCTTCTCAATATACTGCCGGTACTCGTTGAGGGTGGTGGCGCCGATGCAGTGGAGCTCGCCCCGGGCCAGCATGGGCTTTAAGAGGTTGCCCGCGTCCATGGCGCCCTCGGTTTTGCCGGCGCCCACGATGGTGTGCAGCTCGTCGATGAAGAGGATGATGCGGCCCTCGGACTTTTTGACCTCGTTGAGGACGGCCTTCAGCCGTTCCTCAAACTCGCCCCGGTACTTGGCGCCGGCGATCAGGCTGCCCATGTCCAGGGCGAAGATGGTCTTGTCCTTCAGAGAGGCGGGCACATCCCCCTTCACGATGCGCTGGGCCAGCCCCTCGGCGATGGCGGTTTTGCCCACGCCGGGCTCGCCGATCAAAACCGGGTTATTCTTGGCCTTGCGGCTCAGGATGCGGATGACGTTGCGAATCTCGTCATCCCGGCCGATGACCGGGTCCAGCTTGTTCTGCCGGGCCCGCTCCACCAGGTCGGAGCCGTACTTTTTCAGGGCGTCATAGGTCTCCTCCGGGTTGTCGCTGGTCACCCGCTGGTTGCCCCGGACGCCGGAGAGCGCCAGGAGGATGCCCTCATGGGTGATGTTATAGGTGCGGAAGAGCTCCTTCAGGGACCGGCCCGCGGTATCCACCAGGGCCAGGAGCAGATGCTCCACCGACACATACTCGTCCTTCATGCCCGCGGCGATGGACTCGGCGGCATTGAGGGCCTGATCCACATCCTGGGCCACGTACACCTTGCCCTGCTCCCGGCCGGAGCCGGAGACCCGGGGCAGCTTCTCCACCTCGGCCTTGACGGCGGCGGCAAAGGAGGGGACGGTGATGCCCATGTTCCCCAGCAGCTGGGGCACCAGGCCGTTCTCGGCCTGCAGCAGGGCCAGCAGGATATGGACCTGCTCGATCTGCTGGTTGCCGTACTCTGTGGCGATGGACTGGGAGGCCTGGATGGCCTCCAGGGATTTCTGGGTATATTTCTGAGCGTTCATAGACGCGTTCACATCCTTTCAAATGGGGAATGCAGGGGTGGGCCGAAGCTCCGCCCCAGAAAAGAATACCCCCGGCGGGGCGTAAAAGCAAGGGGGCGCAAACGAAAGAGGAGCCGGCCAGCGAGAGCTGGCCGGCTCCTGCTGACCGTCAGTCGATGGCGATCCGCTTGGCCTCGGGCACCGCGGGCTTGACCTTGGGAAGAGTCAGCTCCAGAATGCCGTTTTTGTAGGCGGCGGTGATGCCGCTCTCATCAATACCGGAGACGTCGAAGCTGCGGGAGAAGGAGCCGTACCGGCGCTCCCGGCGGATATACTGGCCCTTGGAGTCCTTCTCCTCGCTGGTCTCGCGGTGCTCGGCGGAGATGGTGAGGATGCCCTCCTTCAGGTCCAGGCGGATGTCCTCCTTCTCAAAGCCGGGGAGCTCGGCCTCCAGCACATACTGGTCGCCGGCGTCCCGGATATCGGTGCGGAAGGCGGGGAGACTGGTGTTGTTCTCGCCAAAGAATTTACGCTGGAAGTTATCAAAGGTGTCAAAGAAATTGTCGTTGCCGCGCTCGAACGGAAGCATACCAAACATAGTGATCTCTCCTTTATCCATTGCGGATGATGATTGGGACGGGGTTAGCAGTCTGACGCGAAGTGTGCTATTCATAGGGAAATATTCATCCTTTCGTCCTCATTCAGAGGAGGAACAGCGCCTTGACTTGCCGCCCTCATCTCTCTTTGTTGTCTCCAGTATAGGGCCGGATTATGAACAAATATACAAAAGAATATGTCTGAATTGTAAACATTAGCACTCTTGCAATACGAGTGCTAAAACGAGCGGAAAGCGAAGATACCCTTTACGGGAAGTAAAACTTGCGCTATACTGGGGCCTGCGCGCGCCTGCCGGGCGCGGAGATGGAGAGAAAGAGAGGCGCTTATCACCCATGAGACGGACCAACGACCTGGGAAACGACCCGGTCTTTCCGCTGGTGCTGCATCTGGCGGTGCCCACCATGCTGGCCCAGCTGGTCAGCGTGCTCTACAGCATCGTGGACCGCATCTATATCGGCAATATCCCGGCGGCGGGCGGACTGGCCCTGGCCGGGGTGGGGGTGTGCGGCCCCATCGTGACCCTGCTCTCCTCCTTTGCCAGCCTGGTGGGCCTGGGGGGCAGCCCCATCATGGCCATGCGGATGGGGGAGGGGCGGAAGGAGGAGGCGCGGCGTGTCCTGAACAACTGCTTCCTCATGCTCCTGGTCCTCTCGGCAGCGCTGACCGTCTCCTTTCTGCTGGTGAAGGACAAACTCCTCATGTGGTTCGGCGCCAGTGAGGCCACATTCGCCTATGCCGATCCCTATCTGACCATCTACACGGCGGGGACCTTCTTCGCGCTGATGGCCGCGGGCATGAACAGCTTTCTCATCTGCCAGGGCTTCTCGGGAATGGGAATGGCTACGGTGGTGCTGGGGGCGGGGCTCAATATCGCCCTGGACCCGGTGTTTATCTTTGCGCTGGACATGGGAGTGGCGGGGGCCGCCGTGGCCACCGTGCTCTCCCAGGCGGCTTCCTGTGCCTTTGTGCTGTGGGCCCTGCTGCGGCGGAGCATGCCGGTGCCCCTGGGGTGGGGCGGCTTTGACCTGCGGGTGGTGCGGCGGGTGCTCTCCTTCGGGCTGTCCCCCTTCCTGATCATCGCCACCGACAGCGTGCTCCTCATCGTCTTAAACACTGTGCTCCAGCGGTACGGCGGGCCGGGACTGGGGGATACCCTGGTGACCTGCGCCACCATCGTGCAGAGCTACCTGCTCCTCATCACCATGCCCATGGGAGGCATGACCCTGGGCACCCAGCCGGTGGTCAGCTTCAACTACGGTGCCGGGCAGCCTGGGCGTATCAGAGAGGCCATGAGGGCCATCGTGGGCCTGTGCCTGGCCTTCTGCGCCGCCATGATGGTGGTGACCCACACCCTCTCGCCCCTCTTCGTGGGCCTTTTTACCTCTGATGCTGACGTGGCCGCCCGGTCGGTCCATTATATCAAGATCTTCACCGCCATGATATTGCCCCTGGCGGTCCAGTACCCCCTGGTGGACGAGACCACCGCTCTGGGACGGGTGCGGCAGGCCCTCTTCTGCTCCATGTTCCGCAAGAGCGTGTTTCTGGCCTGCCTGCTGCTCCTGCCCCGCTTCTTTGGGGCGGAGGCCACCTTCTTCTCCGAACCCATCGCCGACCTGGTGGCCGCCGCGGTGACCACGGTGCTGTTCCTGCGCACCTTCCCCGGCATCCTGCGGGACTGCGTCCGGACCCACAGTGCCGGCCGGACGGTGTAAGAAGAACGGGTCGCATACAAAACACTCCGCCCCTCGGGGCAGGTGTTTGTAAAACAGTGGTAGCCAAATAACATGAAATAAGCATCTGCCAGACGGGATTGCGCCTTTTTACACAGTGTGTTTTCCCTTAATAAAAAGTGGGCAGCGCCCCCTCCGCCTTGAGGCTGGAGGGGGCGCTGCGCATGCAGAGAAACAAGAGATTTTTCCGAGGGGAGCGTTTTAAAAGGCGCTGCGGAGAATTTTATATACGTCCTCCTGCAGCAGGAGCTTCGTGCCTTTAATGGGGCCCTCGCCCACGGCGCTGGCGGCCAGTTCGTTGAGCTTGTCCTCCTCAACGCCTAGTTCACGTAAGGTGGAGGGCAGCTCCAGCTTCTTGAAGAGATATTCCCGCAGAGCGGTAATGCCAGCTCGGGCCATGGCAAAAGGATCATCGCTGCAGGGAATGCCCCAGACGTTCACAGCGAAGTCGACGAAGTTGTCAACCGTCGTCTCGTCCAGTACGTACTCCATCCAGTGGGGCAAAATCACCGCGATGCCGGCCCCGTGGGGTACATTGTAGAAAGCACTGACGGTGTGCTCGATGTAGTGGGTGCTCCACTGGATGAGCTTGCCGTGGGCCAGCATGCTGTTGATGGTCAGGGTGGAAGCCCACATGATGTTTGCCCGGGCCTCATAGTTGCACGGGTCGGAAAGAACCGTGTCGGTGTAGTGGATCACCGTCTTCATCATACCTTCGGCCATACGGTTCTGCACATAGGTATCCGGGGTGTTGGCGAAGTAGACCTCCATGGCGTGGCTAATGATGTCCGCACAGCCGGCAGCCGTCTGGAAGCGGGGCACAGAGTAGGTATAGGTCGGGTCCAGAATGGCAAAGCTGGGAGTGAGCAGGTCGTTGAAGAGGTGAAGCTTCTCTTTGGTGACCAGGTTGCTGATTACGGCGGTGTGATCCATCTCAGACCCGGCGGCCGCGATAGTCAGGATGCAGCCCACAGGAAGGGCACTCTTCACCCAGTCGTTGTGTAGTACCAGATCCCAAGGGTCGCCGTCATAGCGGGCCGCCGCGGCGATGCCCTTGGCACAATCAATGGCGCTGCCGCCGCCAATGGCCAGCACCACCTCAATGCCGTCCTTACGACACAGCTTGCCGCCCTCAGCGACCGTAGTAATCACGGGGTTGGGATCTACCTGATTGAAGAGGGTGCAGGTAATCCCCGCGTCCTTCATCCGGGACAGAGCCTCCTCACAGATCTTCATCTCGGAGTCACTGCGGCGCTTGTAGGTCACAACAAGCACCCGAGTACCGTACTCCTTAACTGCATCCACTAGGGACGCGATTTGGCCCTCGCCGAAGAAGGCCTTCGTGGGAATATGGTATGTGAAGTTGAGCATGTGAATTCCTCCGTTCTGATATGAAAATGCTTACTTGCTCGTCTTATAGCGTACACCCAGGCAGGCCGGTCGGGCACTTCTGCTCTTGAGCGAGGTCACGACCAGGGCCAGAACCGTCAGCAAATAGGGTGCCATAAGCAGGAACTGGTGCGGGATGAGACTCGTTACCTGCATCAGCAGCGCCAGTGCCTCCAAAAAACCGAAGAGCAACGCGCCCAGCAGAATGTACGCCGGGTTCCATCTTCCAAAAATGACCAGCGCATAGGCGATATAGCCGCGCCCGGACACCATGCCGGCGGTATACTGGTTGAAGGCCGCCGTGGAGAGGTAAGTGCCCGCTGCCGCCGCAAAAAGAGTGCTGACCAGCACGCACAAAAGCCGCGTCCGGTTGACGTGAACACCGCGGGTTTCTGCCGCCTTGGGGCTCTCGCCGCAGGCGATGATCACGATGCCGGCCTTGGTGCGCTGAAAAAAGAACACCGAAAACACGACCAGAAGCAGTGCCAGATAGGTCAGGCCGTACTGCTGGAAGAGGACGGGACCCAGCCAGGGAATGTCACAGAGCAGCGGGATTTTGACAATGGGGAAGGTGTTCTCGGCCAAGGGCATTACCTTGGGAATGCCGAATACCAGCCGGAAGAAAAAGCTGGAACTGCCCAGAATCAACAAGTTGAAGGCGATACCCGTAATGGCCTGGTCCACGCCGAACCAGATCACCAGCGCGCCGTAAATAAGCCCGACCATAAGGCACCCGCCTACAGCGGCGAGGAAGCCCAGCCAGTAGTTACCAGTGTAATAATTGACCATGAAGGCCATAAATGCCCCCACCGTCATCATGCCTTCCAGGCCTAGGTTCATAACGCCCGATTTCTGCGCGTACATCTCACCCAGGCTGGCATAGAGATACGGTATCGTCATGCGCACAGCCATGGCGAACAGGCTGATAATAACCGCACAGCTCACTTCTGCCCGCCTCCTTCCACGCGCACAATCTTATACATGGCCAACCGATCCGCACAGATGGCCGCAACCAGAAGCATACCCTGGAGCACATCAATAATGGAGTTGGGCACACCCGTCATTACCTGCATTGCCGTCGAGCCCGAAGACAGCACACCCAGCAGCAGTCCCGCAGCCAGAATGCCGAAGGGGTTGAGGCCGCCCAGTTTTGCCGCCACAATACCGGTAAAGCCGAAGTCATTGTTGATGGCCAGGCTGAAACGGTACTGATACCCCGCCACCTGAGATGCGCCGGCCAGGCCGGCAATCGCGCCGGAAAAGAGCATGACAAAGAGGATAATCTTCTCGTTGTCCCAAGCCTTGAGTTTAAAAAGCGTCGCCTGCTGGTTGAGTCCGAAGCAGCGGATCTCATACCCCAACGGGGTGCGGTTGAGATAGAGAATCCCAATCAAAGTCAGGCCCAGCAGCAGAAAACCCAGATGAATGGAGGTCCCGTTGATGAGAATAGGCCACTTGCTGTTTTCGGAGATAATCTCCGTCCAGTTGAGCTTGAGTGGATCCTGCCAGACCACTTCCAGCATAAAAGTCGCAAAATAGAGCATGACGTAGTTGAGCATAACCGTCACGTAGATCTCGCTGATGCCCAGCCGGGAGCGCAGAATGCCCGCCAGGCCGCTCCACAGCGCACCGAAGAGCATGCTCAGCACAACGGTAACCAGAATGGCCAGCACCGGCGGCAGACCGGGCATATAGAGCCCCACAATTGCCGCCCCAAGGCCGCCAGCCAGGAGAGACCCGTTTCCGCCCAGGTTTAGCACACCGGCTCGCAGACAGACGGACAACCCCAGACCGATCCATACAATGGGGAGAGAGTTGAGCAGGGTCTGCGAGACCTGGTAATTGGATGAAAAGGCGCTTTTGAAGATGGTGATGTACGCCTGGAGCGGGTCATCGGTCATGGTCAGCATGATGAGAGAGTGCAACGTCAGACACAGCGCCAGCATTCCCAGCAGGATCAGCATCCGCTTGAGCAGGGAGCAGCTCTGCTCCTCCTCTATGCGCCAAGGAAATTTCTTTGTTTTACTCATTTCTGATCACCGCCGTTTATCATCCGGTCGCCAATCTCACTGAGAGAGAATTCACCGTCGAAGATTTTGACGAGTTTTCCTTTGTAGAGTACGCCGATGCGGTCGGACAGGGCCACGAGCTCATCCAGATCCTCGCTGATCAGCAGGCAGGCCACCCCCTGCTCCCGCGCCTCCAGAAGCTTTTTCCAGATAAACTCCACAGCGATGACGTCCAGGCCGCGGGTAGGCTGCGCCGCCACAATCAGCCTGGGTCCCTTGGTGAGTTCCCGGGAGAGTACCAGCTTTTGCAGATTTCCGCCGCTGAGGGAGCGGGCGGGGTACTTGATGTCCGCCGGGCGCACGTCAAACTCCTCCACCCGCCGCTTGGACATCCTGCTCACGGCGCCCCAGTTGAGCATTCCATGTCTGTGGTACTCCTTTTCCCGGTGCGCACCGAAGATGAGGTTTTCCTCCAGAGTCATCTGGCCGATGCTGCCGTGTTCGATGCGGTCCTCCGGGATCTCCGCCACGCGCTCGCCGTACCAGTCCTCAAACTTGACCCGCGTGGAGATCGGCTTGCCGTTGAGCAGGATCTCTCCCTGGCTGGCCGCCTGCAGCGCCGTCACCGTCCTGTAGAGGTGGTTCTGGCCGTTGCCCGACACGCCGGCAATGCCGAAAATCTCTCCCGCCCGCACATCCAGGGTCACCCCGTCCAGAGTGCAGGCCTTCTCCGCGCTCGTCGTGCTGACATCCCGCAGCTGAAGAACCGGAGAGCCGGCGCGCAACGGGGGCTTCTTTACACCCATGTCATAACTGCGGCCGATCATCATTTTGATAAGCTGTTCATGGGTCACCTCTCCGGCGTTTACCGTGCCGATGAGCTTTCCACGGCGCAGTACCGAAATCCGGTCGGCCACCTGGTCAATCTCCTTGAGCTTGTGGGAGACCATGATGACGGTAATGCCCTCCCGCTTCATATCCAGAATGTGGCCCATGAGCGTTTCTACTTCCTGCACCGTCAGAACAGCGGTCGGTTCATCCAGAATGAGAATGTCGCTGCCCAGAAACAACGCCTTGAGGATCTCAATCCACTGCTGCTCACCCACAGACAGGCGCCAGATTTCCTTGTCAAGGTCGATATCCACACCGTAGCGCTTGCACAGCTCCTCAGCACGCTCCCGGGCCCGGCGCATATCCAGCAGCGGGCCCTTTCCATAGTCCAGGCCCAGCAGAAGGTTTTTCATACCGGAGAGTGTGGGCACGAGCATGAAGTGCTGGTGAACCATGCCGATGTTGTGCGCCGCGGCATCCTTGGGGGAGCGAAGGCGAGTCAACTTGCCGTTGATGTAAATATTTCCGGATGTCGGCCGGAGATATCCGTAAATCATGTTTGAAAGCGTACTTTTTCCGGCTCCGTTTTCTCCAAAGAAGACATGTACCTCACCCTTCTGGATAGACAACGAGACATTGTCGCAGGCTGTAAGCATACCAAACTTCTTAGTCAGCCCCTCCAGGCGGAGAATGGGTACGCTGCTCTGCTGCATATTGGTCGGTTCATGTTCCATTCCCAAACTCCTCATTTATTCCGCCAGAGGCCCGGAAGCGGACCTCCGGCGTACTGTTTGTACTTTCGCTGCCCGGGTTAAGGCTCAAAGGGAACGACGAGTTCGCCGCTGATGATCTGCTCCTCGACCTGACGGGCCGTCTCCACAATCTCCTTGGGCACAACGTCCTCGTTGATGAGTACCTCGCACACGCCGGCAGCCATCGAGCCCTCATAGTTGGTATAGTAGCGGTTTTCAAACTTGCCCTCACGGATAAGATCAAAGACCTCCTTCAGGGTGTTATCCCAACGGACGATCGACTGGGCGATCACGGTCTCGGGGGCGATGTCACTTTGGTCCATCTTCTCGGCCATGGCGTAGATCCCGGCCTCCTGACAGGCCTGAATCACGCCGTCACGCTCGCCGAAGATGATGTCCGCGCCCATGGAAATCTGAGAGTTGGTGCACTCCTTGGCCTTGACAGGGTCGTACCAGGTCTCCATGTAGGACACCAGGACCTGGCAATCGGGGTTGACGGACTTGACACCGCGCGTATAGGCATTGGCCTCACTGGTAATGTTGGCCGTGGGCATGGCGGCGACGTAGCCCACCACATTGCTCTTAGTCATCAGCCCGGCAATAACGCCCTGGACATAACAACCCTCGTGGATAGCCTGGTCATAGGCGCCCACGTTGGGCTCTGGAGTCTCCCAGTCGTTGCCGCCGCCCAGGAAGACAACGTCGGGATAGTCACCGTGGATCTTGCCCGCCGCGTCACGGCAGACACCGGCGTGGGCGATGATTACATCATACCCGGCCTCGGCATAGGTGCGCATGACCGACTCGGCGTTGTCAGAGGTCACGTTCTCAATATACTTGAACTCAAAGGGTTCGCCGCTCTCTTGCAGGCGCTGGAGGGCCAGCAACATGCAGCGGTTGTAAATGCTCTCCACGCTGTCGGCCACAACCAGGGCGACCTGCAGCGTCTCTCCCTTCTCCTCTCCAGGGGCCTGGGTTTCCGCCGCTTTGTCGCCTCCACCGCCGCACCCGGCGAGGAGCGCAAGAAGCATCGCGGACACGAGTATTGCAGAAATCAGCTTTTTCATGGTTTTCCTCCTCCGTATAGTATGTTGTATATAGGTATATAGGATCCCGATTGTTGTTCCAACGATCCGCTGGGCTTCGCTCGGCTAGGGTAAGAATTACTTGCGCGGGGGCTGGAAAATGCGGTTTCTGTCGTAGTAGTACTCATCGGGCAGGCTGTCGGCCAGGGCCTCGCGGCCGCAGGCGATGATCTTCGCCGTCTCAGCCACCCGCACGCCCAGCATGAATGAGTTCTCAAAGACGACGTCCTCCCGATCGATTTTTCCGTTGTTGTCCGCCTGCGCACCGGTACCAATATAGGCTTCTGGCATGTCGGAGGTCACGGGGAGGCAGTTCATGAGCAGAAGGTGGGCATTGAGGTACTCCATTACAACCTCCTGCCCGCCATAGTGGGTGTTGCCCTGAACGATGCAGCCGCCCACCTTCAGCAGGCGTGGCACTTTGCCCTCGGTATGGCCGAAGACGATGGCGCCCAGCCGGGTAATAATGGCGTTCATGGCGCTGGGCATGCCCATATGAAATAGGGGCACGGCGTAGATGATGCCGTCGGCGCGGATCCACTCATTGGCGAGATCGTGCAGGTCATCGTCTAGGATGCAGTTTCCTGTGCGTGTGTGGTAGGCCTTGCAGCTCTCCCTGCAGTGCTCATAGCACTTGCCGGCGATGTCATAGATCACAGTCTCTGCTCCCAGGGAGCGTGCACCCTCGGCCGCCTTTTCGGCCAGCTGGGCGGTGTTGCTGTTTTTCCTGGGGCTGCCGTTAATCACCAGGATTCTTATGTCCTTTGCGTCGATTGCCATGCTACATATCCTCCTTCGACTTGAGTTCATACTCCTGCACCATCAGATCCGCCAACCAGACGCCCAGCGCGTCATAGAGGGCGTCACCAGCTTCCGCCGTGGCATAGGAGGCATCGCCGTCCTGGCCGGGGCAGTTGTCCGGGTAGTACGCCATGGAGGGGACCTTGATGGGCCGGTAGACCGCGCCGCCCAGAACGGGTTCGGCCGAACAGGGGACATCTTTCTTGGGGAAGGAGGGAATGTAGGGCTCGGCCAGCTCCATCTTCACCAGATCCGGGAAGGAGGACAGGGCGCGGGACGTCTCTCTCGCGCCGCCATGCCCATCGGCGAAGTCCAGCGGCACCAGGCGCTTCTGGTCCCCCAAGTGGGGCAGCAGCCAGTTGACGCACATGACGTCCAGATTATTTTCAATTTCCAGCTCCTGCACCGCCACCTGCATGGCGGGTACATTTCCATCGTGACCCATGAGGAGAATAATGTGATTGAAGCCCATCTTCTGCAGGCCCACGCACATTTCCTTGAGCAGCAGCACCAGCGTGGAAGGCATCACCTGAAGGCTGCCGGGGTAGTGCATGGCCTCGGGGTGTACGCCATAGGGAATCGTGGGACCCACCAGGGCCTTACACCCACGCTTGTCTAGAACAGAGCATGCCCGGCAGGCAATCTCCTGGGCGATATAAGTGTCCGTTCCCAGTGGGAGGTGGTAGCCGTGCTGTTCAATGGCACCCACCGGAATGATGCATATATCCGTCTGCTGAAGCGCATCTGCCACTTCTTTCCAGGTCATCTCCTCAAACAGAGGAATTCCCGTCTTGCTGAACATAACTGGATTTACCTCTCCTTTCGTGGTGTCAGGGGCCCGGCGCGTTTACTTGAACAGGCATACATCGGTGCCAAGGTTCATTTCCAGCGCCTTCTCGTAGGCCTTGTAAGCAATGGCGACATCGTTGGCACCCATGCCCAGGTGGGTCATGGTGGTGCGCTCGGTGTCAGAGGTACGGCCCGCGGCACGGCCGCAGACAATCTCACTGAGGTTGGTGGATACCTTACTCATCCCCAGACCGTACTTCTTCTCAAAGTCGTTGACAAAGTTGAACACATCGGCCTGCTCGTTGCCGAGGATCCACTTGTCCACGCCGCCCAGAATGCCGGGGATGTCGATGTCCCACAGACAGGTAGGACAAAGGTGAGCGCCGGGAGCGATCATGTCCAGCGTAATAAGAGGAGTACGGCAGGTAGTCAGCATACAGATGATGTCTGCGCCCCTGACAGCGTCGGCTACGCTGTCGCAGGGAATGATCTCCACGCCGTACTTCTTCTCGCCATAGGACTTGAGGTTGTTCATGGCGCCCTTGTTGAGATCGAAGACCTGAATCTTCTTCAGAGGGAAGGTCCCCAGTTCGCACATGGCCTCCAGGTGGGTCTTGCCCTGCACGCCGCAGCCGACGATGGCCAGAGTCTCGGAGTTCTTACGGGCCAGATACTTAGTGCCGATAGCGGCCATGGCAGCAGTGCGCATACCGGTGAGATAGGTGGCGTCCATGAAGGCAATGGGCATCATGGTGTCGGCGTCGTTGATGGTGGTTACACCCACGGTGTAGGGCAGGTCCTTGTTCAGGTTACCCGCGCAGCAGCCCAGCCACTTATCGCCGACCACCTTCCAGGGGCGGATGTAGGCGGGGTGGGGCAGCAGGAAGCAGTAGTTGCCCTCAGAGGGATTGAGCACATCGCAGACGGTCTGGACAAGATCGCCGGTGCCGATGAAGCGGAGGGCGTCCTCCACGGCGGAGAGGGCCATCTTCATGTCACACACCTGCTCGAGCTCGTTCTTGGTCAGAATTCTGGTCTTCCACTGTTCGGTCTTGCTCATAGTTCCATTCCTCCGTTTTTTGATATTTGGGACTGCCCGGAATTCGGTTTCAACCCCATTCGTCCTGCTCTCACATATACTTGTCTTGCGTACATTTATCTCTGCTGGGGAAGCTTTGTTTTATTATAGAGCAACATTTGTTTTTTGTAAAGAACTATTTTGCTGTTTTCACTAAAATGTAATATTGTATAATACAAATTATTTGCTACTTAATTTCGACACAATTCACGCCAGCCCGCACCGCTTTTCTGGATGTTCCGAATCAAAGCGGATATAAAAAAGTGCCAGACACCAAGCCGGGAACGGGTTGGTGTCTGGCACTTTGCGTCATATTTCGTGCGCTTTAGTGGAATGCCTGTTATTTATCAGAGAACGCTTTCTCAATTTTACCCATTTTATGGGTTTTAGTATGTCGGCGGCGTGTTCACCTGGAAAAACCGGACCTCCTTGTCTGTCTCATTAGCCACCTTGTGAAAGAATGTGGAGCGGTAGTAGATCATCGTCCCCTCCGGGATCCGGTAGACCTTTCCGTCCAGGATGACAGACACCGTTCCCTTTGTGGAGAGAATGAACTCCTCCCCGTAGTGTGAGGTGGGCTCCCCGGAGTCGGAGTAAGGCGGCAGACTGTTGAAGGAGGCGTGCATCACCGCCCGTCCGCTGTACATCAGGTACTCCTGATAAGCCTTTCCGCTCTCCGCCTCGTAGAGTATGCGGGTATAGCGCTCCTCCCGTGGGACAATCACCACGTCATTTTCCAGGTTGTCCGTGAGCAGATCAGACACCGGTACACCGACAGCCTCCGCAATTTTCCGCAGAGAGCTGATGGTGATATTCACTTTGCCGTTTTCATAATTGCTGAGATAGGACAAGGAGATGTTTGCCTCCTTGGCCAACTGGCGCAGAGTCATTCCCTTCATCTGGCGGATTCGCCGCACATTGAGGTGGCTATTATCCCGACTGACCATCTGTTCTGTTTTCTCGCGCTGCTCCTCCTCGTTATCCATCTCTCGATCCATATCGTTTTGATCCATAATTCACCTTTTATCCGTTTCCGGTTTTTCGTTCTCGCGTTCAGAGAGAGTTAATCACCAGCGTCAGGCCTGACAGGGCAATAAAGATATAGGCCAAACGCCGGAGTATGCGTTTGGGCAGCAGCCCGCTTGTCCGCAGGCCAACCCAAGTCCCCAGCGCAGTACACACCCATCCGATCACAATCAGCGGAATGTGCGCCGGCTCAAAAGCGCCGGAGGCCGCACGGACAACAGCGGTCACCACGTTGGAAAAGAAAAAGTACGTCTGGATTGACGCCACATACTGCTGTGTGTCATCCACAGAGGCCATAAAATAAAGCGCCACGGGCGGCCCGCCTAGGCCGAACAGACCGTTTCCCACACCGGCCAGCAGCCCCATAATCACTCCGTTCCGGCGCGAGGCACGGATATGAATCCGGTCGGCAAACCACGCAAAATAGAGTGCCAGCAGGATCAGGATGCTGCCTAGGATGATTTTAAGTACTTTCTGCTCCACCCGCAGTGAGCAGAGCGTTGTCATCGTACTGACGGTGAGCGAAATCACCGTCACCGGCAGGATAGTACTCCACTGAATCTCCCTCCAACGGGAGAACATGATATAAAGGGCCGATACGCTGGCGATAGCCACGTTGAGTCCGACGGCGGTGGAGAGTGGGAAAAGTATTGGGAAGAGGGTCATGCACAAAATGCCCAGGCCGAGCCCGATATGCACCTGTAAAAAGGACCCCGCGCACACCGTGAGCATCATCAGCACAGCAGGCGTCACATCAACCACGGAGTGTCACCCCACCATCACCAGTCCGAGACCGGTCAGATACGGGACCTCTTCCGGCGTTGTGCTGTGTCCGGCGGGAATCACATTCCAGCCCACGCGCTCCGCCATGCGATAGACGTCCATCCCCGCCCCCTCCATAGAGCTGCGGCTCTTCAGCGGAAAACGGCATACGCCTCCCGGCTCAATAGCGCTGCATTTAACGTTAGGGCAGAAAAGCTTCTTGCACGGTCCATTGGCAAAGCCCATGGAGAGCACATGTCCGTCCTGGAAAGCCGCCGCCTCCACCCGGGACACCGTCTCATACATCAGGCGCTGGGTGTCTCCCGCCTGGCCTCTGCCGGCGTCTGCACAGCCCTTCCCCAACAGTTCCTCCGGGGCAAAGCGCTTCATAACGAACACGGCGTATTCGTACCGCGCCGTACACGCTCGCATTTCATCCAGATCGCAGGCATAGGGCGGACAGTTCCCGTTGCTCGCGTAGTACCCACAACGGGGATACCGGCACTTCATCCGCACGCGCGGATCAATAATGATATCTGCGGCCGGAATCACTTTTGCATCGGTCATTCCCAATGAAATGGCCAACGCACAGTAGCGTTCCAGGTCACACTGCAGCTTTGTGTTATCCATACAATGGTTCCTCTCATTGTGACGGCTTTATACCGTGTATTAAAGCTTCCCCAAGCCATATACCTGTACGCCGCGGCAGGAAAGCGGCCTCCCGCCGCCGGATCCGGCCCCCCAGCGGGAATCCCGCAAGCAGCCGCTCCAACCACTGTTTTGGACAAATATACAATAGTATAGCATATCTGCGCTCATATATCAATTATCGATCGGCAATCAAATTTCTCGCCCCACGCGCTGCTCCTCCGCCCCACTCTCCCCTTATGCCGCCTGCCTCAGCGGGAAAAGTCCCCTTTGTCTGTCCTGCTTTAATTGGCTTAGAGTATTTTGAAGATCCACGAGCTGGGGGGCAGGCTCAAGCCCGGCACCGCCGCTGTCACCATTGGTGCGGAGGCCCTGAGTCCCCAGGGGGAAGTATAACTTCACCCTGGCCTTCCTCGGAACCAATGGTATCGCCGTCAGCCGGGGTTTCGCCCCACCTATCCGGAGAAGGCCGCCGTCAAGAAACTAACCGCCCGGCGCGTCTGGGTGCTGGCCGACAAGAGCAAATTCTGCAAAGTCTCCGGGACAATCATGTTCCCTCTGGAGGCTGCCGGGATTATCACAACCTGCCTGCAGGCGAAAAATATCTCTCCTGCACCCGGATCAAGGAGGCCTAGTATGGTTTACACCGTCACCTTCAACGCCGTGCGGGACCACGTGGTCTGGCTGGACTGCCTGCTCCCCGGGGAGACCAGCCCCGACCGTACCCGGAGTGAGGAACTCCGGTTCGGTGAAAAGAGAATCAACGTCTGCGGTCCTGAGTATTCCCTGGGCACTGGAGGAACTTTTCGGCCACTTGGAGCGACTGGAGGGACAGGGTATCTCCTTTGCTGCGGAGGCCACCTTCTTCTCCGAACCCATCGCCGACCTGGTGGCCGCCGCGGTGACCACGGTGCTGTTCCTGCGCACCTTCCCCGGCATCCTGCGGGACTGCGTCCGGACCCACAGCGCTGTCCGGGCGGCATAAGGAGAACAAGCCTCATATAAAAAACTCCGCCCAGACGGGCGGAGTTTTTTATATGAGGTCAGAACAGGCTGAGCTGGCCGTCGTCCGGCTTTTTGTGCCGGGGGGCGGCCTCTCCTTCCTCCAGCAGGAGGGAGGGCAGGCCGGCCAGGAAAGGGGAGGGCTCGCCGGAGGTGAGAAGGATGAGCTCCTCTTCCGCCCGGGTGACGCCCACATAGAAGAGACGGCGCTCCTCCGCCAGGTCGGTGGGGCGGCGCTCCGACTCCAGCGGGAGCAGCCCCTTGCGCACGCCGCAGAGAAAGACCACCGGGAACTCCAGCCCCTTGGCGGCGTGGAGGGTCATCAGGGTGACGGCGCCGGACTCGTAGCTGCCCGACTGGCGGCGCAGGTCTCCCTCGCTCCCCAGGGTGAGGCCCTGGAGCAGCTCAGGCATGGTGCGGTAAAAGACCGCCGTGTTGCGCAGGCGCTCCAGCGGCTCGGAGCCGGTACAGCCGGCCTGGGCGGCCCACCGTTCCAGCAGCCTCCAGGGCCGTTCCCAGTCGGCCTGCTGGCCGAAAAAGGCGGTCAGGTCCAGCCAGGGGCGCAGAATGGAAACCTGGGCGTAGGCCTCGTCCACCGCCCGGACCCGCTGGGCGGCGCTGCCTTCCGCCCGGGCCCAGGTGCCGGCCACGGCCCGGGTCAGGTCGGCGGGGACGCTCCACACCAGCCGGAGACAGGTCTCCAGAGCCAGGGCGTCCTCCGGATCCAGCAGGAGCTGAAAAAAGCACAGCGCCCCCCGGACTATGTCGTCGTTGAGGAAATCCTCCCGGCCGGCCACCACGCAGGGGATGCCCTCCCGGCGGAAGCACTGCTCCAGAAGCTCCAGTTGCCGGCGGGTACGGCAGCACACCGCGATATCGGAAAAGCTCCGGGGCTTTTCCGCCCCCCGCAGGGCCTGGGCCTGCAGCATGTCCACGCCGCCCACCAGGCGGCTCACCTCTCTGGCCGCAAAGACGGCCTCCCCCTTCTCGCTCTCGGCGCGGAGCAGCCGGACCTTCCGCCCGGAGCGGCGGACGGCGTGGAGGTCCCGGGGAGCTCCGCCGTTGGGGCCGATGGCCGCCAGGGCGCAGCCCAGGATCTCAGGTGTGGAGCGGTAGTTGTACCGCAGGGGGATGGTGCGCAGGCCGGGGAAGTCCTCCTCCAGCCGGGAGAAGCAGGCGGGGTCGGACCCGCGGAAGGCGTAGATGGACTGGTCCGGGTCACCGATGACAAAGAGGCTCCGGCCCAGCCGGTTCCACGCCTTGACCAGCCGGTATTGAACGGCGTTGCAGTCCTGAAATTCGTCCACCAGCAGGTGGCGGAACTTGCGGGCGTCGGAGCGGCTTTTGCCTTCCCACCGTTCCAGGGTGCGCAGCAGCAGGTCGTCAAAATCCATCAGACCCCGCTCCTGCAGGCGGCGGATGTAGAAGTCGCAGGCGGCGGCCAGGTCGCCGCTCTCCGGCGGAAGGCCGTTTTTCTGCCGGGACACGGCCTGCAGGAGTTGGGCGGGACCGGCCTTCACCCCCAGTGCCCGCAGGACCTGGCCGGCCAGCTCCAGAGATTCATAGGTCCCCACCAGCCGCTCCGGGTCCCCGTCCTTGGCCAGCAGGTCCAGGCAGATGGAGTGGAAGGTACCGATGGTCATGCCCCGCAGGGCCCGCTTGTCCCCGAACCGTGCCTCCAGCCGCTCCCGCAGCTCGGCGGCCGCCTTGTTGGTAAAGGTCACCGCCGCAATCTCCGAGGGCCGCTCCCCCTGCTCCTCCAGCAGCCAGAGAATGCGGGAGACCAGGGTGCGGGTCTTGCCGGCCCCCGGTCCGGCCACTACCGCAACGGCCCGGTGGGGACAGCGGGCGGCGGCGCTCTGGTCCGGGTCCAGACCGCCGGCGGGGGAGGGGAGTTCCTCTTCCTGCGGGGCTTCCTGCTCCGCCTGAGAGGCGGGGGCGGCCTTTTTCCGGCTCCCGGCCTGAGGCGCGTCGCAGCCGAACAGGCTGACCTGGCCGCTGAAGGCCTCCTTCTCGCTCTCAGACAGAAGCGTCATGGCGCCGAATTCCCCGTCGTAGCCCGGGGCCCACTGGGCCTTTCCCGCCCGCAGGCGGCGGATGCCCTCGGTGACGCAGGGACCGGCCACCCGGGCGATGTCCTCCAGGGGGGCCTGGCGCAGGATATAGAACTCCGGACCCAGCTTGGACAGCATCTCCTCATAGCGGCGCTGATTCCGTTTAGTGTCCGGTCCGCCGCCCAAAGTGGCGGAGAGGATCTCGGGCAGAGGGGCGAGCCGCTCGAATTTCGGGGCGCGGGGGCGGACGTAGCCCTCCGGCCGGTCGGCAAGCTGCTCCACCCGGTGGAGCACGCCGGTGGTCAGCCGCTTGCCGCACACGGGGCACTTGCCGCCTGCGGCCTCGGCCTCGGCGGGGGAGAGACACTGATGGCAGTTGCGGTGGCCGTCGTAGTGATACTTGCCCTCCTCGGGGAAGAATTCCAGAGTGCCCTTCAGCCCCCGGCCGGTGCGCAGGGCCTTTTCCAGTGCGGGGTAGGAGAGGGAAATGTCCAGCAGGTTGGCCTCCCTCCCCAGCTTGGCGGGGGAGTGGGCGTCGGAATTGGACACCAGATGGAACCGGTCCAGGGCGGAGCAGCGCCAGTTCATGGGAGGATCAGAGGAGAGGCCGGTCTCCAGGGCGTGGATGTGGGGCGTCAGGTCCTCAAAGCACTCCTCGATGGTGTCAAAACCAGAAAAAGCCCCGAACAGGGAGAAGTGGGGCGTCCAGATGTGGGCGGGGATGAAGATGGCGTTGGGTGCGGCCTCCAGCGTGATCTCCAGCAGGTCCCGGCAGTCCAGACCCAGGATGGGGCGGCCGTCGGAGTGGATGTTGCCGATGGCCTCCAGCCGGTGGGAGAGGACCTCTGCGGTCTCCAGGTCGGGCAGGAGGATCAGGTTGTGGACCTTCCGCACCTTGCCGTTTTTCTTATAGATGGAGCTGATTTCGCCGCTGACTACGAAGCGGGGAGCCGCTCCGCCCACCGGCGCGCCGGGGCGCACCGCGTCCTCACGCAGGGTGTAGAGTCCCTCCTCCGCCGGGACCAGGGCCTCAGACAGTTCGGCCCGCCAGGCGGGATGGGTGAAGTCGCCGGTGCCCACGATGGAGATGCCCTTCCGCCGGGCCCAGAAGTCCAGGGCGGCGGGCACGCAGTCCGAGCTGGTGGCCCGGGAGTATTTGGAGTGGATGTGCAGATCGGCGATCAACATAGGACATCCTCGCTTTCCGGCGATTTTCTTACATTTTTCTTATCTTTATCATAAAACGATTTTGCCGTTGGCGCAAGGGCTTGTGTTTCCGCCGGGCCGGGAATATAATCAGGATCAGAAGAAAATACCCGGGAGGCAATATCAAATGAAACTCTCTGTTTTGTACTTTTCCAAGACCGGCAACACCGCGCGGATGGCGCAGGCCATCGCCGAGGGCATGGCGTCGGTGGAGGGGACGGAGGTCCGCACCTTCCCCCTGGACGGCATCGACGCCGATTTCGTGAAGGAAAGCGGCTGCGTCGTACTGGGAACGCCCGCCTATGTGGCCAGCATGGCCGCCGCCGTCAAGACCTGGCTGGACAGCGAGAGCGGCAAATACGGCCTGGCGGGCAAGCTGGGCGGGGCTTTCGCCACGGCGGACTATGTCCACGGCGGCGGCGATATGGCGATCCAGGGCATCCTGACCCACTTCATGGTGCGGGGGATGCTGGTCTATTCCGGCGGCGGCAGCAAGGGCCGTCCCTTCATCCACCTGGGGCCGGTGGCCATCAGCGGCGAGCTGGAGAAGTATGAGCCCACCTTCCGGGTCTACGGAGAGCGGATGGCCCGGAAGGCGCTGGAACTGTTCGGAGAGTAAAACAGTAAGGAGGAAACGATCATGCAATGGAAAAAACGGCTGCTGGCATGCGCGCTCTCGGCGGCGCTGATGACCGCGCCCGTTCTGGCAACGGAGGGAGAAGGACAGGGGCCCGATCCCTGGGCCTATCCCTATCTGGCCGACAGCTACGCGCTGGGACTGATAGACGATGACTATCCCTCCTACATCCAAGAGACCGTCACGGAGGAGCAGCTTGCCGCCATGACAGAGACGGTGTCCGCCAAGCTGGCCCTGCTGGGACTGGAGAAGCGGGAGAGCGCCCCGGACGGGGAAGGACTGGTGGTGGACCGGACCCGGGGCGGCGTGGTCAACGCCCTCTACCAGGCTGCCGCCGACTGGGAGATCGACGGCGTGGAGCAGGGACCCGAGGCCTTCCTGACCGGACTGGGCGTGCTCTGCGGCGACGGGACGGGCAGCCGTCTGGACCGCCTTTGCACCTATCAGGAGGCCATGGTGCTGGCCGACCGGCTCGTCCTGGCGGTCTATGACGCCAATGACGCCGGGGCCAGGGGCCTGCTGTGGAAGGCGGTCAACGGGGATACCACCCTCTATCTGCTGGGCACCGTCCATGTGGACCGGGACAACCTGTACCCCATGCACCGCCGGGTGCGGGAGGCGGTGGACGCCTCCTCCGAGGTGATCTTTGAGGTGAATTTCAACAACCCGGAGGACCTGCAGGCCTACGCCGCCATGCAGGTCTACTCCGACGGCACCACCCTGAAGGACCATATCCCGGAGGAGCTCTATACCCGCACGGTGGCGGATTTTGCAGCGCTGGGGATGGACGAGGCCACCGTGGCCTCGCTGAAGCCCTGGGTGCTGGCCCTTTCACTCAACAATGTGACCATGCAGGATGAGTCCACCGGCAGCAACGCCATGGCCATGGATCTCTATGTGAACGCCCGGGCGGTCAACGCCGGGAAGACCATCGGCGCCGCCGAGAACTACGCCTTCCAGGGGCAGATCTTCGACACCCTGTCGGAGGACTATCAGCTGCAGATGCTGGAGGGCAGCCTCGGGCTGCTGGAGGCCGCCATGAGCGGAGAGGAGACCGGGACCGACCCGCAGACCCAGGCGGCGCTGGAGGAGCAGGAGAAGCTCATGTCCGCCATGATGGACGCCTGGAAGCGGGGCGACCTGGAGGCCTTCGCCGCGGCCTATGACAAAAAGGCCATCCTGGAGAGCGAGGACGAGCTCAACCGCCGCCTCTTCACCGACCGTGACCCGGGGATGATCGACTGCGCGGCCTCCTACCTGGCCCGGAACGACGGCAAGACCTATTTCATGGCGGTGGGCGCCGGTCACATGACGGACCCCGGCGGCATCGTCTCCGGCCTGCGGGCCCTGGGCTATACCGTGGAGCCCGCGGCCTGACGGGATCTGAGCGCCCGGCGGCTCGCCCCGTAGGGGCCGCTGCCAATAGGCCCCAAAACAGATAAAACGCCCGCTGCCATGGCAGCGGGCGTTCGTTGTTTTTAATGGATCAAAAGGAGCAAAGAATAGTAAGAAAGCCGTTTTCGGCCCGGCAGAGATAGCCGCCGCCGTTTTTGACCTGATAGTGGAAGTAGGGCTTCTCCGGCCGGGCAAAGCCGGAGAGGATGGCCATGATGGTGCCGCCGTGGACCACCAGGGCGGTGCGGCCTCCACCGTCCTGCGCCAGAAGAGGGGCAAAGGCGGCCCGGCACCGGGCTATAAAGGCGTCGGGATGTTCCCCGTCCGGGATGGGGCCGGCGCAGTTGCCGTCTACCCAGGCCTGGTAGCGGGGATCGCCGCCCAGCTCCTGAAAATTCCTGTTCTCAAAGGCGCCGAAGTCGCACTCCCGGAAGCCCTCCACCGGGGTGGGAACAAGGGTGGGGAAGAGGATGGCGGCGGTCTGGACACAGCGGAGCATGGGGCTGACATAGAGCCGGTCGGCCTTGAGCAATTCTCTCTGATCCCGGGACTGGGCCCGGAGAGCCTCCTCACCCGCGGGACACAGGGGTTGGTTGGTACGGCCGCCCACGTAGTTCCCGGTGAGGTTTCCCGCTGTTCTTCCATGGCGGAGGAAGAGAAATTCCGTCATTTCAGCCGCACCCCGATCCCGCAGACGATGCGCTCCACCCGCTCCGAGGCGGCGGCCAGGCGGCACAGGGCCCGGCCGGTCTCCTCCCGCCAGCGGCGCTCAAAGGGGTCCAGGGGCACCACCCCCAGCCCAATTTCATCGGATACCACCACCGCCTCAGGATTGCGCGTCAGAAGGGCGTCCACATAGGCGTTCAGGTCGCCGCCCTGCTCCAGAATGGAGCGGCAGAGCAGGTGAAAAGAGTTGATTGCCGGGGCGGAGAGGGCCTCTTCCGGCGAGCAGGGGACGGGCCGCAGACCGGTCTGGGCGAGGACATAGGCGGTCTTGCCCTGATGGCAGCCGCCGATATACAGCTTCATACGTACCTCCAGGTCAGGGCGACGGCCAGGGCCATGGCCAGCTCGCAGAGCTGGAGAAAATACCCGGCCAGGTCGCCGGTGATGCCGCCGAACTGGCGGTAGGACATCACACGGTAGTAAAGAAGGCAGGCCACCGCCGCCAGCAGGGCGGCCCCTCCGGAGAGGGGGGAGAGCAGGAGCATCCCCAGGGCGGACAGGGCGATGTAGAAGAGCATGGTCCAGGTGACGGCGCTCTTATGGGCGGAATCCGCGAAAGCCTGGAGCATGCCGGAGGAACGGGCCCCCCTCAGGTTGGCCAGGGCCAGGCCGCTCATGGCCCGGGAGAGCACGAAGCCCGGGGCCAGCACCAGAAAGCTGCGGAGGTCCTCCGGCTGGGTGAGGGCGGCGAAACACAGCAGCAGCCACACCCCGCAGAACACCGCGGCAAAGGCCCCGGCGTGGGGGTCCTTCAGGATCTCCAGCTTCCGTTCCCGGCTCTGGTGGGAGGAGAGGGCGTCCACCGTGTCGCAGAAGCCGTCCATATGGATGCCCCCGGAGAGCAGCAGGGGGATGGCGGTGAGCCCGGCGGCGCGGAGGAGGGCGTTGAGCCCCAGCGCCCGGCACAGGAGGGCCCAGCCCAGGAATACTCCGCCGATGGCCGCCCCCACCAGGGGGAAAAAGCAGATGGCGTATTTCATGTTTTTCTCGCTCCACTCCACCTGGGGCATGGGGATGCGGGAGTAGGTGGAGAAGGCGATCACAAGGGAAGCGGGCATGGAAGGGCTCCTTTCAGTACCAGCGGGATGCCGCAGACTACCTCGGCCGCCAGGTCGGCCCGCTGGGCCAGAAGCCGGTTCAGGCTCCCCAACAGGGCGATGTAGTCCGTAGTGTCGGGGTCGTAGATCACCCCGTCGGAGAAGATCTCGTTGCTGACCACCACAAGATGGCCGCAGCGGCAGGCCAGGGCGGAGAGCTGTTCCCACAGGACCTGGACGTAGTCGGTGGGAGGGGCGGGGGAGAAGCGCAGGTTGGCCAGCAGGTTGGACAGGTCCTCCAGCAGCACGGCGGAGCCAGGGGGAATGTGGGATATGGGCAGAGGACCGGGACACTCCAGGGTGGAAAACCCTTTGGAGGCCCGCATGGAGCGGTGCCGGGCGATGCGCGCCTCCGCCCCGGGTCCGGAGGGGGGCATGGTGGCCAGATAGAGCTTGGGGCCGGGACAGAGGGTGCAGATCAGCTCCTCGGCCCAGGCTGACTTACCGCTGGCGCTGCCCCCGGTGACCAGCGCCACCACGGACCTACCGGGCAGGGACGGCGGCGCCGTCCAGATAATGGGTGTCGTTGAGTTCCAGAGGGTGGAATTGTTCATCACGATAAGTGAAGCGACACACACTGGTGTTGTGAATCATTATGACCTCCTCCAAACGTTCCCGGCAGAGGAGCCACACCATGGTCTTGATGGACAGGGCATGGGAGACCACCAGAACATTTCCTCCTCCGGCGGCAGCGGCCTCTTGGGCCAGGTCGTGAAGGGCGCCGGAGAGCCGGTCACTGATCTCCTGGAAGGACTGACTCATGCCCGTGGGATCCAAATGGTTGTGAATATAATCAATGGCCTCGGGCAGACGGAGGGTGAGGTCGTCCAGTGCAAAGGGGGTGCCGTCAGGATTGCGGATCGCGGTTTGGAACTCTTTGTTGGGACCGCCCTCCATGCGGCCCAGGCACCACTCCCGCAGCCGGGGATCGGGACGGACGGTAAGATCGGGTTGGCCGCTGTGGGAGAGCAGGATGCGGGCGGTCTCCACAGCCCGTCCGCTGTCGCTGGAGGCGGCCAGGACGAAACGGACGCCCTCCCGGCTCAGTCCCTCGCCCAGGGCGGCGGCCCCGGCCCGGCCGGCGGGGGTGAGGGGAGAGTCGGCCCATCCCTGGGCCCGGCTGAGCAGATTGAGCATGGTCTGGCCATGGCGGACAATATAAAGCGTTACTTCCGGATGCATGGTGATCTCCTTTCGCTGCATATATACTCCATTATAATGCGTTCCGATGAAGCGCTGCGGCGCTTCATCGGAAATACGCATTGTAACAATGTCTGAATTCGATCAAAAGGGCTGAGAATGGCCCTTTTGATCGAATTGTGCGGCTGCTGCCGCACGAATAAACCGCAAAGCGGTTTATTCAGCAGACATTATTATAGTACCGGGGACGAAAAGCTGCAAGTGTTGCTGCTTTTGCCCCCGACGGGACAAAAAACGCTCCCCCTGGGCGGGGGAGCACCATATCACGCGTGTTTTTTGCCGGGCTTGATCAGAACCCGCAGGGACAGGACCAGGGCGGCCAGAATAAACATGGCCTCCAGAGCCATGGTCCAGATATGGCCGGCAAAGTGGAGAGGCAGGGTGTACCGCAGCCGGAGGTAGACGCAGTAGGAGCTGAGGGAGGAGAGCTCTGTCAGCGCTGCAATGGGGATGCGCCGCTTGTCCCGAAAAGCCCAGACCAGCGTGATGACGTCGGCCAGAAAGAAATAGCGCTCGTGCATGTAGGGCAGGAAAAAAGGGACCCCCAGTGCAAGCACGGCGGCGGCCGCCATCATATCGTCCCGATCCAGGGTATCCCGGCGGCGCCGGGCCCATGCCAGTACAAACAGGCAAAGGACAAAGGCGGTCAGGATGCCCGCCCGGGACCAGAAAGCCTGATCCACCTCCATGCCGTAGGGCAGGAAGGCAAACACCGAGGGGGCGTTGAAGGCCAGCGCGGTAGTGTACTGCCCGGCCTGGTTGAAATAGACGCTGAGGATATCGCCCAGGGGCTTTCCCAGCAGCAGGGCGGGGAGAATGGTGGCGCCATAGGCGGCGGGAAACACCAGAAGATGGGTGAATTTGACCCGCCCGGCCAGCCACAGGGCGCCCCACAGGGGGATAAGGAAAATGGTCTGGAGCTTGAAAGAGAAGGCCACGGCCAACAGGGCTACCGAGGTCTTGGGGCGTCCGTCCGGCACGCAGGCCAGGGCGTGGAGGACCAGAGCGCCGTACAGGGAATCACACTGTCCCCAGAAGGAGCCGTTGAGCACCACGGTGGGCAGAAGGAAAAGGGCCAGGAAAACCAGCGGTCCCGCCGGGCCGTCCCGACGGCCCGTAAGGGCCTGGGTCAGGCGGAGCCCGCCCCAGGCCAGAATTACGTCGAAGAGAATGGAAAAAAGCTTGATGGCGTAGAGGTCGGGCACCGGCAGATAGGAGATGGCCGCCATAAAATAGAGGTAGGGAACGTTGTAATCGCCGATGGGCTGCTTAATAGCGGCAAAGCCCCCGTTGTCCCGGAAAAAGGCGGCCCACTGGGAGAGAAAGTCCCGGTAGTCATAAGTGACGTGGTCCAGACACAGCACCCGCAGCACAATGGCCAGACCGATGGGCAGCAGGGCGGCGCCCAGCCAGGAAGCGGGGAGCTTTGCCCGGCCCAGCAGGAAAAGGGCAAGGGCGGCGTACAGCAGGAGCAGGACGGCCACTGAAACATGCTGGGCCAGGCCTCCCAGCCGGAGCAGAAATGCACAGGCGCAGGCCCCCGCCAGCAGGGCGCAGCCTACGGCGGTGCAGAGCACGGACACGGTACGGGAGAGAGGGGGAAAGGAATCGGGCATGATGCTACCTCCGGATATGAAAAAAGTCCGGAATTTCTCCGAACTTTACCGACGCATAACTTGACGTGGAAGAAAATATATGGTATACTTAAACGCTCTCATAGACAGAGCAAAAAGCTTCCATACCCCCCCACGCTACCGCCAGTATAGCATGTTTTCCCATAGCCCGCAAGATAAAATGAGGAACAATCGGTCAACCTGGCCGGGCGTATCAAGGCCGGATAAACCGGCCGGTTTGGGAGAAATGACGGGAAAAAGGAAGCAAGATGACCAAAAATACGCGGGTTTCCATGCTCCGCCGCCCTGCGGCGGTGAAAAAACGGAAGAAAAATTTGGATGCGCGTGTTACCGTACCATAGCCGCGCCCGCCGCGGCCCAGGCACGAAATCATAGGGAAAGGAATGGTCGTTCAGCATGGTCACGGACAGAATCAAAGACGTCTACTACGGCAAGACCCTCCGCAAGAGCTTTGCCCGCCATGAGGAGATCCTGCAGATGCCCAATCTTCTGGAGGTCCAGAAGAAGTCCTACCAGTGGTTCCTGGATAAGGGCCTGCGGGAGGTATTCAAGGATGTCTCCTGCATCACTGACTACGCCGGCAATCTGGAGCTCTCCTTTATTGATTACTCCATGGATGAGCCTCCCAAGTACAACGTGGAGGAGTGCAAGGCCCGGGACGCCACGTATGCCGCCCCCATCAAGGTCCGGGTGCGCCTGCGCAACAAGGAGACCGAGGAGATCAAGGAGCAGGAGATCTTCATGGGCGACTTCCCCCTGATGACCGAGGCGGGCACCTTTGTCATCAACGGCGCCGAGCGCGTCATCGTCTCCCAGATCGTCCGTTCCCCCGGCATCTACTACGGCCGCACCGAGGACAAGGCGGGCAACGTTACCTACGCCACCACCGTCATCCCCTACCGGGGCGCCTGGCTGGAGTATGAGACCGACCTGTCCGACATTTTCTATGTCCGCATCGACAAGAACCGCAAGCTTCCCATCACCTGCCTGATTCGTGCCGTGGGTCCCCGGACCGACGCCGAGATCATCGAGATGTTCGGCGAGGATCCCCGTATCCTGGCCACCATGGAGAAGGACACCTGTAAGACCTACGAGGAGGCGCTGCTGGAGATCTACCGCAAGCTGCGTCCCGGCGAGCCCCCCACGGTGGACTCCGCCGAGAGCCTGCTCAACGCCCTCTTCTTCGATCCCCGGCGCTACGACGTGTCCGCCGTGGGCCGCTATAAGTTCAACAAGAAGTTGGCCATGGGTCCCCGCCTCAGCGGCCAGAAGCTGGCCCTTCCCGTGGCCGATCCCCGCACCGGCGAGATCATCGCCGAGGCCGGCGAGGTGCTGACCCGGGAACGGGCCTACGAGCTGGAGGCCCGGGGCGTCAACGAGGCCGTGGTGGATGCGGACGGCGTCCAGGTCCGGGTTTTTGGCAACCACATGGTGGAGATGAAGCACTTTGTGGACTTCGACCCCGAGGAGTGCGGCGTCAATGAGCGGGTGCGCTACACCGTGCTCATGGAGCTGCTGGACCAGTACAGCGGCGACGAGCTGAAGGAAGCCATCGCCGAGCGCATGGACGACCTGGTGCCCAAGCACATCATCGTGGATGACATTATGGCCTCCATCAACTACCTCAACGCCCTGGCCTTCGGCGTGGGTACTGCCGACGACATCGACCACCTGGGCAACCGCCGCCTGCGCTGCGTGGGCGAGCTGCTGCAGAACCAGTTCCGCATCGGCTTCTCCCGCATGGAGCGGGTCATCCGGGAGCGGATGACCATCCAGGACCTGGATATCGTCACCCCCCAGAGCCTGATCAACATCCGGCCCGTCACCGCCGCCATCAAGGAGTTCTTCGGCTCCTCCCCCCTGAGTCAGTTCATGGACCAGACCAACCCTCTGGCCGAGCTGACCCACAAGCGCCGCCTGTCCGCCCTGGGCCCCGGCGGCCTGAGCCGTGACCGCGCCTCCTTCGACGTGCGCGATATCCACTACTCCCACTACGGCCGCCTGTGCCCCATCGAGACCCCCGAAGGTCCCAACATCGGCCTGATCTCCTACCTGGCTTCCTACGCCCGGGTCAACCGCTTCGGCTTCATCGAGGCGCCCTACCGCCGGGTGGACAAGGCGACGGGCCAGGTGACCGATGAGATCGAGTATATGACCGCCGACGTGGAGGACAATTACACCATCGCCCAGGCCACCGAGCCGGTGGACGAGAACGGCTGCTTTATCAACGAGCGCATCACCTGCCGCCACCGCAACGAGATCGTGTCGGTGGCCCGGGATCAGGTGGACTATATCGACGTGTCCCCCAAGATGATGGTCTCCATCGCCACCGCCATGATCCCCTTCCTGCAGAACGACGACGCCAACCGCGCCCTGATGGGCGCCAACATGCAGCGCCAGGCCGTGCCCCTGCTGACCACTCAGGCCCCCATCGTGGCCACCGGCCAGGAGCACAAGAACTGCGTGGACTCCGAGGTGGCCATCCTGGCCGAGGAGGACGGCGTGGTGACCAAGGTGTCGGCCCAGTACGTCACCGTCCGGTACGACAACATCGGCACCAAGGAGTATAAGCTGACCAAGTTCCTCCGCTCCAACCACGGCACCTGCATCAACCAGCGGCCCATCGTGTCGGTCAACCAGAAGGTGAGCAAGGGCGAGGTCATCGTGGACGGCCCCTCCACCGCCAACGGCGAGATCGCCCTGGGCAAGAACATCCTCATGGGCTTCATGACCTGGGAGGGCTACAACTACGAGGACGCCATCCTCCTCAACGAGCGCATGGTGAAGGAGGACGTGTTCACCTCCATCCACATCGAGGAGTACGAGACCGAGTCCCGGGACACCAAGCTGGGCCCCGAGGAGATCACCCGTGATATCCCCAACGTGGGCGAGGACGCCCTGAAGGACCTGGACGAGCGGGGCATCATCCGCATCGGCGCCGAGGTGCGCTCCGGCGACATCCTGGTGGGCAAGGTCACCCCCAAGGGCGAGACCGACCTCACCGCCGAGGAGCGGCTGCTGCGCGCCATTTTCGGTGAGAAGGCCCGCGAGGTCCGTGACACCTCCCTGAAGGTGCCCCACGGCGAGAGCGGCATCATCGTGGACGTGAAGGTCTTTACCCGGGAGAACGGCGACGAGCTCTCTCCCGGCGTCAACGAGGTGGTCCGGGTCTATATCGCCCAGAAGCGCAAGATCAGCGTGGGCGACAAGATGGCCGGCCGCCACGGCAACAAGGGCGTCGTGTCCCGCATCCTGCCCCAGGAGGATATGCCCTTCCTGCCCGACGGCACCCCCCTGGATATCGTACTGAACCCCCTGGGCGTGCCTTCCCGTATGAACATCGGCCAGGTGCTGGAGGTCCATCTGGGCTACGCCGCCAAGACCCTGGGCTGGAAGGTGGCCACCCCCATCTTCAACGGCGCCGATGAGAAGGACATCGCCGAGACCCTGCAGCTGGCCGGCCTGTCCCCCGACGGCAAGAGCTGGCTCTATGACGGCCGCACCGGCGAGCGGTTCGACAACCGTGTCACCGTGGGCTACGTCTACTTCCTCAAGCTCCACCACCTGGTGGACGATAAGATCCACGCCCGTTCCACCGGCCCCTACTCCCTGGTCACCCAGCAGCCTCTGGGCGGCAAGGCCCAGTTCGGCGGCCAGCGCTTCGGCGAGATGGAGGTGTGGGCCCTGGAGGCCTACGGCGCGGCCTACACCCTGCAGGAGATCCTTACCGTCAAGTCTGACGACGTCACCGGCCGCGTCAAGACCTACGAGGCCATCGTCAAGGGCCACAACGTGCCCAAGCCCGGCGTGCCCGAGTCCTTCAAGGTGCTCATCAAGGAGCTCCAGTCCCTGTGCCTGGACATGAAGGTGCTGGACGGCGATGGCAACGAGATCGAGCTCAAGGACGACGAGGACGATTACCAGCCCGACCGCATCCGCGACGACGACGATTTTTACAGCTACCGCGACAACGACAGCGAGTCTGACTTCAGCGCCGCCGGCTTTACCCTGAAGGCCGAGAGCGACGATGACGATCTGGCCGTGTCCGACGACGCCGCCGAGGACGAGGACGACGCGTTCCTGGACGACCAGGACATTTAAGACAGAGGGAGGAACGATCAAACTATGAGTTACGCTGAATTTGAAGCCATCCAGATTGGCATCGCCTCCCCGGAGAAGATCCGCGAGTGGTCCTATGGCGAGGTCACCAAGCCTGAGACCATCAACTACCGCACCCTGAAGCCGGAGAAGGACGGCCTCTACTGCGAGCGTATCTTTGGCCCCACCAAGGACTGGGAGTGCCACTGCGGCAAATATAAGAAGATCCGCTACAAGGGCAAGATCTGCGACCGCTGCGGCGTGGAGGTCACCCGGGCCAAGGTCCGCCGGGAGCGCATGGGCCACATCGAGCTGGCCGCCCCCGTGTCCCACATCTGGTATTTCAAGGGTATCCCCTCCCGGATGGGCCTGCTGCTGGACATCAGCCCCCGTATCCTGGAGAAGGTGCTCTACTTCGCCAGCTATATCGTCACCGACCCCGGCTTTACCCCCCTGGCCAAGAACCAGATCCTCTCCGACAAGGAGTACCGCGACATGCGGGAGAAGTACGAGGACGACTTCCAGGCCGGCATGGGCGCCGAGGCCGTGAAGCAGCTGCTGGCTACCGTGGGCCTCTCCCCTGAGGACAGCAGCCGCAAGATCGCCCTGATGGACCGCTGCGACGAGCTGGAGCGCAAGGAGCGCCGGGGCGCCCTGCAGGAGAGTGAGCGCACTGAGCTGGAGTCTGTCAAGGCCGAGCTGGACACCTTCCACGGGCTGGATACCCTGTCCGAGCAGCTCCACGCCGAGCTGAAGGACGCCTCCGGCCAGAAGAAGGCCCGTATCGTCAAGCGCCTTGAGGTGGTGGACGCTTTCCGCCTCTCGGGCAACAAGCCTGAGTGGATGGTCATCGACGTGCTGCCCGTGCTGCCCCCCGAGCTGCGCCCCATGGTGCAGCTGGACGGCGGCCGCTTCGCCACCTCCGACCTGAACGACCTGTACCGCCGGGTCATCAACCGCAACAACCGCCTGAAGAAGCTCCAGGAGATGGGCGCGCCCAACATCATCGTGTGCAACGAGAAGCGCATGCTCCAGGAGGCGGTGGACGCCCTTATCGACAACGGCCGCCGGGGCCGCGCCGTCACCGGCGCCAACAACCGGGCCCTCAAGTCCCTGTCCGATTTCCTGAAGGGCAAGCAGGGCCGCTTCCGCCAGAACCTGCTGGGCAAGCGCGTGGACTACTCCGGCCGCTCCGTCATTGTGGTGGGCCCCGAGCTGAAGATCTACCAGTGCGGCCTGCCTAAGGAGATGGCCATCGAGCTCTTCCGTCCCTTCGTCATGAAGAAGCTGGTGGAGGACGGCGCCGCCAACAACATCAAGTCCGCCAAGAAGATGGTGGACAAGGGCAAGGCCGAGGTGTGGGACGCCCTGGAGTTCGTCATCAAGGAGCACCCCGTCATGCTCAACCGCGCGCCCACCCTGCACCGCCTGGGCATCCAGGCCTTTGAGCCGGTGCTGGTGGAGGGCCGGGCCATCAAGCTCCATCCTCTGGTGTGTACCGCCTTCAACGCCGACTTCGACGGCGACCAGATGGCCGTCCACGTCCCCCTGTCCGCCGAGGCCCAGACCGAGGCCCGGGTGCTCATGCTCTCGGCCAACAACCTGCTGCGGCCCCAGGACGGCGGCCCCGTCACCGTGCCCACCCAGGATATGGTGCTGGGTTCCTACTACCTGACCTTCGAGCGCTACCCCGCCCACACCCCCGGCGAGACCTATGACGACTGTGCCGCCGTCAGGGCCGCTCTGGAGGCCGGCGAGGTGGCCCCCGACCAGCTGGTGTGGGTTAAGAACCCCGGCAGCCTGGACGATATCCCCACCATGGCCGATATCGCGGCCCACACCCCCGAGGGCGAGCTGCCCCGGGAGTGCCTGCCCTCCTACGGCAGCGATACCGAGGCCCGCCTGGCCTATGACGAGGGCGAGCTGGAGCTCCATGTGCCCATCATGGTCCGCCGCTACTGCGAGGTGAACGGCGAGATGCGCCACAAGCTGGTGCGCACCACCGTGGGCCGCCTGATCTTCAACGAGGGCATCCCTCAGGACCTGGGCTTCGTGGACCGCAGCGATCCCGAGACCATGTTCGAGCCCGAGATCAACTTCATCACCGGCAAGAAGCAGCTGGGCAAGATCATCGACAAGTGCATCACCAAGCACGGCTTCACCGAGTCCGCCCGGGTGCTGGACGTGATCAAGGCCAAGGGCTACAAGTTCTCTACCCGCGGCTCCCTCACCGTCTCCATCTACGACATGACCATCCCCGAGAAGAAGTACGGCATGATCGCCGATACCGAGAAGGAGGTCGTGAAGATCGAGCGGCAGTACCGCCGGGGCTTCCTGACCAACGACGAGCGCTACCGTTTGGTGGTGTCCGCCTGGGAAAAGACCACCGGCGACGTGTCCAACGCCCTGATGGAGGGTCTGGACCGGTACAACCCCATCTGGATGATGGCCGACTCCGGCGCCCGCGGCTCCTCCGCCCAGATCCGTCAGCTGGCCGGCATGCGCGGCCTGATGGCCGATACCTCCGGCCGCACCATCGAGATCCCCATCAAGTCCAACTTCCGTGAAGGCCTGTCCGTCCTGGAGTACTTCATCTCCAGCCGGGGCGCCCGTAAGGGCATGGCCGATACCGCCCTGCGTACCGCCGACTCGGGCTACCTGACCCGCCGTCTGGTGGACGTGTCCCAGGAGGTCATCATCCGGGAGCACGACTGCGGCACCGATGACGGTATTATGGTCAGCGAGATCAGCGAGAACGGCCAGGTCATCGAGACCTTCGGCGAGCGCCTGAAGGGCCGCTATCCCGTGGAGGACGTCTGCGATCCCGCCACCGGCGAGGTGCTTATCTCCAAGGACCGCATGATGGTGCCCGACGACGCCAAGATGCTGGAGGAGCACGGCATCCACGCCGTCAAGATCCGCTCCGTCCTCACCTGCCGCTCCCGCAGCGGCGTGTGCTCCAAGTGCTACGGCATCAACCTGGCCATCGGCGAGGAAGTGGGCCCCGGCGAGGCCGTGGGCATCATCGCCGCCCAGTCCATCGGCGAGCCCGGCACCCAGCTCACCATGCGTACCTTCCACACCGGCGGCGTGGCCGGCGGCGATATCACCCAGGGTCTTCCCCGTGTTGAGGAGCTCTTCGAGTCCCGCCGTCCCAAGAAGATGGCCCAGCTGGCCGAGGTGGGCGGCCGCGTGACCATTGAGGAGACCAAGCGCAATGCCCTGGCCAACGTGACCATCACCGCCGACGACGGCGAGACCGTCACCTACTCCCTGCCTTACAGCGCCGGCATTCGGGTCAAGGACGGCGACACGGTGGAGAAGGGCTTTGCCCTCACCGACGGCGCCCTCTATCCCCAGGACGTCATCCGCATCCGGGGCGTGCACGCGGTGTACGACTATCTGATCCGCGAGGTCCAGAAGCCCTACCGCCAGCAGGGCGTTGACATCAACGACAAGCATATCGAGGTCATCTGCCGCCAGATGATGCGCAAGGTCCGGGTGGAGGACGCCGGCGATTCCAACCTGCTTACCGGCTCCACCATCGAGCTCATCGAGTTCGAGGACGCCAAGGCCGCCGTTCAGGCCCGCATCGACGCCGGCGAGACCAACGACGGTCTGGAGCTGCGGCTCCCCACCGCCACCCGCCTGCTGATGGGCATTACCAAGGCCAGCCTGGCTACCGAGTCCTTCCTGTCCGCCGCCTCCTTCCAGGAGACCACCAAGGTCCTGACCGAGGCCGCCATCAAGGGCAAGGTGGACCACCTGGTGGGACTGAAGGAGAACGTCATCATCGGCAAGCTCATCCCCGCCGGTTCCGGCCTGGCCGCCTACCGGAAGTATGACAAGATCGAGGATGAATGCTGCTGCTGTGACCACGATCATAGCCATGGCCAGGATGCGGAGGGCCGGGAGGCCGATGCGGAGGACATGGGAGCGGCGGAGGACGAGATCCTCTCCATTGAGATGGAGGAGACTTCCGATCCGGCTGAGATCTGATCCGGACATCTGAAGAAAAACGGCCCGGGGCTTTACACGGGTGCTCATAAGAAAGTAATTCCAGAAATTACGATTATGGCATCTGTCAGACGGGGTTGGTAAACGAGATAACGGGTATTCGGTGAAAGCCGAGTACCCGTTATTTTTTTGCCTATGCGTGGAAGCAATAGATTTATTCACATTTTTCGTGTATAATTTACTCATATCTTTTCTACCCTTTCCATTCCGAGATTTTTTCAAAAAATCTCAAAAAATTTTGGAAACATTGGAACAATTCAGCCTTTCTCATGCCATATATAGTAGAGGGCTATTTCAAAACGATTGGAGGTGACGCTTATGGAAAAGCGGAAAAGCCCGAAAGGTTTCATTGTGGTATTGCCTGGTGAGATCATCGAGATACCGCAGGACAGCGATAAATCATGGCTGACCCTGTTTTACAGCTTGCCGAGAGAGCTTGCAGAAAAGTGGAAACCCGCATACGATCTGCCCCGCTGCCCCTATGAGGTGCTACGGACGGACAAGTATGACCACATCGTATGTGACGATATGTTCAAGCTGCTTGTGTGGGACTGCTACGCATGGAGCGCATGGCAGTTTTTCCAAGTGAAAGACCGCAAGGGCAATTATCGTGACATCCCCGGCAACTGGACGCAGTACGCAGGATATTTCCCTTTGTGGCGTTTGTCGTACAGCATTATCCCCTACATCCGAATGAAGTTTGAGCAGAACGGGCTTGGCTTCCAAAACCTTTACAGCATCCCGCAGGGCGTGGAAGTGCCGTGGCTGACCTATCAGCAGTTCAGCAATCTGATCGGCAATGTCACCGATATGGTGGTTGCAGAACAGGAATGGCAGCCTGTTATTGATGCAATCTGGGAAAACCGCACCGTAGAGGACTACGAAACTACACGCAGCACCGTCAAGACCGACTTCATGCGAAAGTGGCATCACAACCGTTCCGGCAAGCCGATCTCTCTGGACGAAATGATGGAGAGCGAGGACGGGGACATTTTCGATGTGGCAGATCCTCGCAGTGAATTTGAAAACTCTGTCATATCCGAAATGCAGATTGCTTCCTTTGCAGAAAGTACTATCACGGAGAAAGATCGGGAGATATTGAAGCTGCGAATGGAGGGTTACACCGAGCAGGAGATCGCAGACAAGGTTGGCTACAAGACCGCCAGCGCAGTCCATAAGCGGATCGCCAAGATCGCAAACGATTATGAGGAGTATGTGACCGCCGAATATGGGAAATACTTGGACAATTTTTCCGGGAAGCGAGGGCATTAAATGACAAATGATGATATTCTTGATTTGATTCGCCGTTGTAACATACGAGATGGCGAAGAACTCATTCCCGGTAATGCCTATTTGTTCAATAAGAAGTTCAGAAGAAATGCTAACGGCGGAATTACTTACGAACAGGAGGAGCTAATCGTCCTTGTCAAAAGGGGGATCAAAGTCGGCGGGATATATCGAATGGGTTCCTATGATATTCATGTGGTCATGGATGAGCGTTTTGAAGGTCAACACATTATGAGTGATTTCCTCAGAACAGGATTATCAATGATATTTGGCCAGAAAACACCAGTGTGGAGCTTTGCGGCGTATATACCCGTGAAGAATTTGATAAGAAAAAGCATTTAGCAAAACTTTGTAACATGACAGTTAGAAACGAGGAAAAAATAGAAAAGTTTCTGTCCTACTGTGATGAGCAGAGAAGAAAACACTACTCTTAAGCTATAAATTGATGAGCAGCAGTTACCGAAATGGTGACTGCTGCTTTTTCGTGCAGGAAAGGAGATTTTTATGAGCAAAGAGCCGTTTGAAACTATGCCCGATGTGATGGATGCAAAGCAGCTTGCACAGGCGTTGCAGATTTCCAAAGCGGGCGCATACAACCTTTTGAATGACCCGGATTTTCCGACTTTGCGGATTGGCGGACGCAAGCTGGTGATGAAAAATGAGCTTGTAGAATGGCTGAAAAGCCACACAAATCGAAAAGCATGAAAACACGGTCAAGAGCCGAGAAAGTGGCAAATCAGCCAATAGCGAGAACCGAAACATACTCCGCATCGTTTGGAGTGTTTCTATCAAAAAATCGCATTACTTTCCCAATTCAAGAGCCGAGAAAAATTTGCGAAAAACAGGAGGTTTTATGAGAACAGGGCTTACCAAGAAAGAAAAGACCACAGCTATCTATTTTGACGAGTACGGCAGCATGATCGAGGTGCAGACCCACAACACCGATCTGAAAAAGCGACTGACAGCATTTGCAAAAGAACATCCGCAATGTTGTCGCCAGATTGACGATAACGAACAAGGCGGTCTGACCTTTGAGATTGAGAAAGGCAGATTGAGCTTCCGTCTGACTGCGCCGTATAGCGAGGAACGGAGACAGGCGGCGAGTGAGTGGGCGAAGAAAAACGGCATTGGAACGCTGTAAAATATAAGACAATGAAGGGGTGAACGCCTATTGAAGAATTAACGAACAGGAGGATTTCAATTTGAGTGTATATGGATATATCCGTGTGAGCAGCAAGGATCAGAAAGAGGATCGACAGCAGATTGCCTTGAAAGAGGTTGGTGTTAATCTACAAAACATCTATGTAGATAAGCAGTCAGGCAAAGATTTCAACCGTCCGCAGTACAAGAAAATGTTGCGGAAATTGAAAAAAGACGATCTGCCCTATATCAAGATCATCGACCGTCTTGGACGAAACTATGAGGAAATTTTACAGCAATGGCGGATTCTCACGAAAGAAAAAGGCGTTGACATTGTGGTGTTGGATATGCCGCTGTTGGACACCCGCCGGGGAAAAGACCTAATGGGAACATTCCTTTCCGATATTGTGCTGCAAGTGCTGTCCTTTGTGGCAAAAAACGAGCGTACAAACATCAAACAGCGCCAAGCCGAGGGAATTGCTGTTGCCAAAGCACAAGGCATTAAATTCGGTAGACCGCCCCTACCCTTGCTGGACAATTTCTATGAAGTACACAAAGCATGGCGCAGTAAGAAAATAACCCTGAAACAAGCAGCGTAAGCCTGCAATATGCCGATTGGTACATTCTACGGAAAGGTAAGAAAATTTGAAAATGTGGCTTAAACAAATCATGCCCTGAATTTGTAAAGGTGTACGTTTGCAAAACACAGAAAAATTACAATTATCGTCGAAAATGTTCGACTCAACACCTTGAGAAATCATACATTTTGTGGTAAAATAATATAAATTATAATTTGATGCTCTAATTTGCAAAAGTACACATTTGAAAAATATTTGGAGGGAAAGAGAATGACTTTAAAAGAGCAATTGCTTTCTGAACTTCGTCAGCAAAACGAAATAGCTCAGGAAGAAATTAAAAAGTTAGAGGCAGATATTAGTGCTGAAGCGTTTGCCATGTCTACTGTTACTGGCGGTGCCTTAGCCGGTGCAGCAAGAAGTGCCTGTCAAAATCGTATGCAAGCAGCTTCTGCAAAAAAGGAACGAGTAAAACAACAAAACGCTTGGATAAGCGAAATGCTGACCAAATACAGATAATAGCGAGGAGGTATCTGATATGATGACGTATATTGGTATGGGTGCCTTACTTGTTGGTTGCTTTATGCTCGTCGTTGGCTGGCAATCCGGTGTAAAAGGCAAACTTATGGGACAGGGCGCAATTCTGATTGTGGCCGGTGCGTGCATTGGAATTGGAGGAAATCCTGCACGTGATATGCCTAACGGCTCGCCTGGCATGGTAGCTTTAGGTTTCTTGGGTATCGCAGCTGTAATTTTGATGTTTGTGCTTGACAACAAAAAGAATGCTGCGACGAAGAAGGAAGCTGCTCAGAAACAAGCAGAAGTTATTGGAGCTACCATGTTAGACCGCTTTTTTGTTGAATGTGTGCTTTCGGAAGCAGATGATTTTTCAAAGCCCAAGAACAAACAAAGGGCGCAGCTTTTGGCTGACAAATACAACTTGAAATACCCGAATGGAATTGAAGAATTATACAAACAGGGACTGAATGGACATAAAGTGGTCAGCCAACGGTTCGTGCTTAATCGTCTTGAGGAAAAGCGTGCAGAAGAGCGGAAAGAGTTCGAGCGCCTCAATAAATACTCTGACCTTACAGGCAAAGCCAAAAGAATTGCAATGCTTACAGATCGAGCCGCCGAATTGAGAAAAGAAGCTAAAAGCCAAGACCAATACGCAGAGATGCTCATGCGTAGTGGACAACAAAAAGAGCGAGACTGGGCAACATGGGGCGGTATTGCCGATGGTATTGCAGGGTTTGGTGCAGGTGTTTCAACGGCGGTTGATATTCAAATGCAGAATATACAGATTAGAGCAGAAAACGAGAAACGCCGTCAAGCTGCGCTCCCTGGTTATATGTTTATGACAAATTCTGCGCAAGGGAACCGCAGAAATGCGGATGAAATAATGAAAGAAATCGAGAGCTTCAAGCTGAAACTGGTATCTGATGAGCCTGCTGCCGAACTGATGAAAAAGATTTCTTTTAGCAATACAGATGTTTTGGTCTCTGAAACAGGCGCAGCCATGGTCTGTACATCTGCAACGCTTGATCCCAAATTCAAAATTTTCGATGATGTTCCTGCTGTTGTTGACGGAACTATTATTGCAAAAATTTATGATGGTGATCAATTGTGCGGAACAGCCCAATTGGTTCTTCCGATGTATGGCTTAGGTCAGGATATTCCTTTGAATGGCATTTGCATTGACTGCTGTAAACCCGGAAAGAACTATACTGCTAAATTTACTGCTAAAAATCTGTGGGCCATGGAGAAATAATCATGAAGGCAAATAACAAAATAATAAATATTGCAGCAGGAATTATCTTCCTTTGGCGAGCTTTCAATGGAGTCTGGAGCATTATTTCTCAGGCCGTGGGAGGCTATTTGTTTTACATCAATCCCATTTATTTGGTGATGAACCTTTACGGAATTATAGGGCAACACCGCACAAATAGCGTATAGGGAGAGCCATAGTAAGCTCGTCTGTATGGCAGCCAGTATTATCCCCTCAGTTCGCCTGGCAGGGCGCACCAACTCAGACTGCCAGGCAGGGCCTGTCAGCTAAGATCAGGTTCGCCAAAGCGAACAGCATATTCAATTTAGCGGTCTGCTTCCGCAGGCCCCGGTACCGTGTCTTTCGGTATCGGAACCGACCCTTGACGACCGCAAATACGTGTTCCACTTTAGCGCGAATAGATGACTTTTCGTGCTCTCTGCGCTTGAGTTGGCCCTGTGCCCTGGTTGGTTTCTTCCTGATTTGAGAAGGGCGGCGGTTAATCCTGTAGCGGATGCGCCTTCCCTGGCGATTCCTTCGGATGCTATCCTCCCGTTTGTCCGCACCAAGATACCCGCTGTCTCCATAGACACTTTCTTCGTCACCGGTCAGCAGCTTGGAGGTCATAACGACATCATGGGTATTGGCCCCAGTCACCTCAACGGTGTGGACCAGACCGGTATCCTTGTCCACTCCAACGTGCGCCTTGTAGCCGAAGTGCCATGTGTTTCCCTTCTTCACCTGATGCGCGTCCGGGTCCCGCTGCTTTCCCTGATTTTTTGTGGAGGATGGCGCTGCAATGATCGTGGAGTCCACAATGGTCCCTTTTTTGAGGATAAGTCCTCTTTGCTGCAAAAGCTCCACTACCTGGCGGAACAGCTTCTCCTGCAGCCCATTGCGTATCAGCAGATTCCGAAAACGCCCCAGTGTATCTCCGTCCGGCACCTGGTTGCTGGAGTCCACTCCGCAGAACTCCGAAAAGGCTCGGCTGTCTATGACCTCAGCCACTGTTGCTTCGTCCGCCAGATCATACAGGTTTTGCAGCAGATAGATCCTCAGCATCCGCTCCAGATCGTAGGGCTTATTGCCGCGTTCCCCCTTGTAGTAGTACGGCCTGATGAGTGTGAGCCACTCTCCCCACGGGACGATGCGTTCTATCTGCGATAGAAATTCTTTTTTCTTTGTCCGTACCTGCGCCAATTCATCCCTCAGGCCAGACAGACTTACTTGCTTATCCATGCCTATATTTTACCACGCTTGCCTTTATTCCGCATCTTTTCTGTGCGGTATTGCCATAGTTCTGACTATCATGGGCGTTTTTGCCTTACGACAGAAAAAACGTGGCAAGGTGCTGAATGGTCTTGGCATTGTTTACATTGGTTATGTAACCGTAAATATTATTACCTCCATGCAATATGGTTTTAGCGCAAGCGCATTAACAAATCTAAATCTGGCAATTTTAATTGCTGCATTTGTTTATTCTCAGAAATCAAGTGGTGGTAGCGTTTTTGATACTAAGGATACAAATAGCGAGGCGGCAAAAATACAGGCACAGGCAGAAAAACAAACCTCAATCTATGATGAGCAGTTGCGAGATGGCATCCTTACACAAGAAGAGTACGATCAGATTATGAAAAGCAGAAAGTGATTGGAAGTAGATGAAAAATCGGTATGCAAAAAGATACCATCACTGCTTTTCGCGATGTTCTTCGACGCATATATGCAAAAGAAAACAAGGAAAAATATCATTTGATTTGTACCAAGACCAGTAATCAAGATGAAGAAAGAATCTAGGAACTCTGTAAGGCATTTTGGCACCCAGAGTATTTATGTCGTACATCTGACATTGAAAAGTACGAGCCAAATCCAAGTTTAGATGATGCTACAGCAAAAAGATATCTCAAAGAATTGACTCAATTGCTTGATAAGCTCGGTTGGTATAAAGAAAGCTAAAAATCCCTTTGGAACAAAGGGCGCACTTCTATACAGGGGAAAGCCATGTATGTGCGCTCTGCGAGGCAGACAGCCCGGGCACTTGAAAGTCCGGGCTGTTTTGCGTCACTCCGTTCCGTACAAGGGGCTGCACCCCTTGCGCCGCTTTGCGGCTATCCCTGCGGACTTTGCGATTGGCGCAATTTGCTGACGCAAACAGCACCACTCACAAAGTTTTGAATATGTACCCATGACCGTTTACCGATTTTCGGTAGGCGGTCTTTTTCTATCCTATCCATCCCATCAAAAGGAGGTCATGCACTATGGCAAAACAGAAAACCATCCCCGAACTGGAAGCAGAGAAAGCGGAAAATGAACGCAAACTCTCGCAGCTCCAACACAAAAAGCAGCAGCTTGAAAACCGTATCACCTACTACGAAAAAGGAGATCGGCGCAAGCGGGCGCACCACCTTATCACCCGTGGCGCAGCCATTGAAAGCGTCGCACCGCTGACAAAAGTTTTGACCGAAACCGAGTTTTACACCTTTGCGGAAAAAGCGCTTGTCATCCCGGAGGTCAAGGGCTTGCTTATGGAAGCAGTCAACGAACACAACCGGGCTAAACAGAAAGGGAGGTGTTGAGTATCGCACTATATCATTTCCATGTGACACAAATCAAACGCAGCGCAGGACAATCCGCTATTGCATCTGCCGCCTATCGCTCCGGCGAAAAGCTGCACAGCGAATACTACGGCGAGGACAGCGACTACACCAAAAAGGGCGGCGTGATCTGTTCGGAAATTCTGCTGCCGCCTAATGCCCCACACTCTTTCTCTGACCGGGAAACGCTCTGGAACGAGGTGGAGAAAGCGGAACGGGGAAAGAAAGCGCAGCTTGCGTACAGCTTCGACATTGCTTTGCAGAACGAGTTTTCCGTGCAGGAGAACATCGAGCTTGCAAGGCAATTTTTATTGGAGCAGTTTGTGAGCCGGGGCATGGTGGTGGACTTCGCCGTTCACTCTCCCGACAAGGAGGACGGCGGCATTTCCAATCCCCACTTCCATGTCATGTGTCCTATCCGTCCTCTGGATGAACACGGCAGATGGGGCAACAAGCAGCGGCGGGAATATCTGTTGGACGAGCATGGTGAGCGCATCCGGGACGAAGCAGGAAACTATGTGTTTAACGCTGTGCCGACCACCGACTGGGGCAGTCCCGACACCTTGGAGCATTGGCGGCAAGCGTGGGCTGACCTTTGCAATCAGAAGTTTGCGGAAAAGGAATTGGAATGCCGGATCGACCACCGCAGCTATGAGCGACAGGGCATCGACCAACTCCCCACCGTCCATGAGGGCGTGACTGTCCGGACAATGGAATCAAAGGGCATCCGCACCAACAAGGGCGATCTCAACCGCTGGATCAAGGCGACCAACGATCTGATCCGCAATCTGAAAAAGAAAATCTCTGCGCTGCTTGACTGGCTGAAAGAAGCCCATGAGGAATTGAGCAATCCGCAATCTCCCAATCTGGCGCAGCTTCTCAGCGAGTATTACACCAACCGCAACGCAGGAGCTTGGAGCCAGAAAGCGAAGATCGGCAATCTCAAGGAGTTCAATGAGATCGTCAATTATCTCATGCAGAACAAGCTGACAACGCCCGAAGAATTGCAGGAGCGTGTGTCTGTGCTGAGTGACCGCATCGACACTTTGAAAAACTCCATGCGTGGCAAATCTGACCGCATGAAAGAGTTGGACGAGCTTCTCCGCATGGTGCAGTTTTACACCGATGGCAAGCCCGTTGCCGACAAGTTAGCGACTATCAAATGGAAAGGCAAGCGGGAGCAGCTCATGTCTGAAAATGAAAACGCACTCCGCCTGTATCACATGGCAGAGCGCAAATTGAAGCCGCATTTCAAGGAGGGCAAACTGCCCATCTCCGCATGGCGCAGGGATCGTGACCGTCTGGAACAGGAATACAAGACCGGGCAAGCGGAGCTTTCTCCCATCCATGCGGAGGTGAAAAAGCTCTGGCAGATCAAATACAAGGTGGAGCAGGTCATCCATGAGCAGGAACGACAGAACACCGTTACACGGCAGAAAAAGCAGGAAATCGAACACTAATCTTTACACATTTTTAGGAGGCACTTATGAGCAAAAAGAAACCATTTGAGCATGAAATCGCCCCGGAGCTTTTGGCAGAGATCGAGGAATGGGAGCAGCAGGAGCATGACGAGCCGGAGGGATATTTCTTCTCCAATCCCGACCCGTATCTGAAGCACGCACCGCTGCCGCCCGACCATCCAAAACACACTTTCTGGTTTGATGTAAATTTCGTAGCCACAAGTCCATCTGCACGGGGAAAGAAGTCCACCTTCACGGGAAATGAGGCCCACTCTCGCGGGCATGAGGTCCACCGAGAGCAGAGGGGCTTTTG